>CAYUQP010000011.1:0-105362 GCA_964447005.1 uncultured Bacteroidales bacterium | reverse complement strand
AAATTTATCTCAGGATTAAATTAAAAAGTGTAAACATTTTTTAGGACGAGACAGATGATTTTTGTGTAAAATTATTGATTATTCTTGATAATCATTAGGTTGATTTGAACTCCAACAACTAAAGCCGTTGATTCCAACAACCTCACTTCCTTTACCCTCTGCCCCCTATTCCCCCTCTCCAAATTGGAGAGGGGGACAGGGGGTGAGGTTGAGAAACCGACGGCTTTAGTCGTCGGAGTCCCGAAAAATGAAAGTTATCTGGCTTTTGACACTGCCTCTTATCGAAAATAAAGGATTACTTCATACTATCGGGTCAAAATACCAAGGTGAAAATCTGAAAGAAAAAATCTATCTTGGCTAAAAATTCTTTTCAGCTATGAAATCGTTATTCAACATCTTTATTTCATCCTTCATTATCATTCTGACTGCCTGCACACAGCAACCGGCGCAGCAGGCGGCGCCGGCCAATGGGTTCAGTTTTGTTTTCATGACCGACATCCATGTTCAGCGTGAGAAAAATGCCATCTCCGGTTTCAGGCAAGCCATAACCAAAGTAAACGAGCTGGCCCCGGCTTTTGTCATCACCGGCGGCGACCTGGTCATGGACGCGTTGGGCGTTTCCTATGAACGGGCGGATTCGCTGTACAATATCTACACCAGCATGCTTGCCGAATTCAGGATGCCCGTGTTCAACACCATCGGCAACCACGAGATTTACGGCTGGTATGTTTTAAAAGATGCGGACACCAACCACCCGGAATATGGCAAAAAGATGTTCGAAAAACGGATCGGTCCCCGCTACCAGCGTGTCGACCGGCACGGATGGATCTTTTTCCTGCTGGATTCGGTAGTCAAGGACGGAAAGGGCGGTTATGAAGGCGGTATCGACGAAGAACAACTCACCTGGCTGAAAGAACAACTCGCCGGGATTCCTGCTGAAACACCGATCGTGATCATTACCCACATCCCGCTCATGACGCTGGGAGGACAGGTTTATGAAACGGCCACCACGGCCAATGATCCCGGGATCGTGGTCGTGAACTCAAAAGATGTCCTGGGCTTATTCAAAAACCATAACCTGAAACTGGTGCTCCAGGGGCATCTTCACTACCTTGAGCAAATGAGGGTCTTCGGTACGGATTATATCACCTCGGGAGCCGTTTCCGCCGCCTGGTGGGAAGGGCCGTACCTTAATACAGAAGAAGGGTTTATTCTGGTGAAAGTTAAAGGGGAAGAACTGAGCTGGGAGTATGTTGATTATGGTTGGAATGTTGGTCTTTAGTCTTTAGTCATTGGTCTTTAGTTCGGGAATTTTTTTAACTCGCTTCGCTCGGGGCAATTTGGTAATTGGATAACTACAGCGACACGAAGTGTAAAATAATTTTCCCGAATTTAAAATTCAAAATTTAACATTCAACATTAAAAAGATCTTTGCCGCTTTAGCCATCACATCCATCCTGTCAAACGCTTCGTTGACATCTTTCCCGACAGCCAGGCAGCCGTGTTTTTCCCAGAGAACGATCTTATGGTTCTTCAGGGTTTTCAGCGTGGCGTTGGCCAGGTCCTGTGAGCCGGGAGCGAGCAGGGGCACGTAGCCGATACCTTCCGGGATGAAAAATGCCGTTTCGGTGTGCATTTTCAGCAGGACCTCGTTCAGCCGGGCCTCATCCTGCATGGCCGGATCGAATGTGAGTGCAACCATCTCATGAACATGGGCGTGGACAATGGCTTTCTCCATCCCTCCCTGTTTGACCAGGTGGTTGTGAATTGCCAAGTGTGAAGGCAGTTCGGAGGAAGGGACCAGCGGGCTTTCCGTGTCTTCGAAGAGAACCTGGTAACTGTCGCCCTTCTTGGAGATCTTGATGAGGCAGAGCCCCGATCCCGGGTCTTTTGCCAGGCTGCGCATCCGTGATCCTTTTGCCGTGATGAAAAGATAGTGATGCGCGATGGCCGGATAATTGACCTCCAGCGGGATCATGGGATAGGTGCGGAAATCCATCCTGATGCCCGGGTAAAATTCAGTGACATTCACCGAGATGTTTCCTCCGCTGGCTTCCGCCCAGCCTTTCTGCCAGAGGTAAGAAGCCACCTCGGCAATTTCCGCTGCAGCGCCCTGAGCGCCCTGGTTGGTCTTATTCAGTTGCATTTTCTCTCTTTGATTTAAAGAACTCTGTCAACAGCATGGCACATTCCTGCTCCAGGATTCCGGGTACAACTACGGTGCGCGGATGGAGCAGAGAAGCTCCCGATGTGGTATATCCCCTTTTCTCATCGGCGGCCCCGTAAACGATCCTGCCGATCTGGGTCCAGAAGGCTGCCCCGGCACACATTACGCAGGGTTCGAGCGTCACATAAAGCGTGCACTCATCGAGGTATTTCGCCCCAAGATGATTCGCTGCCGCGGTGAAAGCCTGCATCTCGGCATGGGCTGTCACATCCACCAGCCTTTCGGTGAGGTTGTGCCCCCGCCCGATGATTCTGTTCTGGCAGACAATCACGGCCCCTACCGGCACTTCATCCAGTTCAAATGCCTTGCGTGCTTCTTTCAACGCCTCGCGCATGAAAAATTCGTCAGTGAACATGCAGTAAAGTTACTGTTTTTTAATACCGCTTTGCGTGGAAGAACTAAGCAGCAATAATCCGGCAACAGCTGAGATGAACGAAGCGCCGAAAATACCGATCTTGGCGATCTGTTGCAGTTGCTCACTTTCAAAAGCAAGTCCGGAAATAAAGATCGACATGGTAAAACCAATTCCTGCCAGGAATCCCGCTCCGTAAATCTGCCTCCAGGTGACCCCTTCCGGAAGCACGGCGAGTTTTAACGCAACCATCAGGCGTGAAAGGAGGGAAATCCCGACGACTTTCCCGATTACCAGTCCACCCATAATTCCAAGCGCCAC
The DNA here is from genome assembly GCA_964447005.1 of uncultured Bacteroidales bacterium. GTDB lineage: Bacteria > Bacteroidota > Bacteroidia > Bacteroidales > JAGOPY01 > JAGOPY01. The sequence goes on along the minus strand of CAYUQP010000011.1, from coordinate 102,462 downwards.
CGGGTGTGTCAGCATGTCGAGGATGTTGCCTTCGATATGCACCCCGGCATTGGCCAGGGCAAACAGGGGCAGGATGAAATATGCCGTGACCGGGTGCAGCAAATGCTCCAGCTTTTGCAGGGGCGTATGGGCATCATCGCTCAGCTTTGTGATTTTGGTTATTAGGTGGGCCTGCTTGCCGGTGAGCAAGGGATTGTCGTTAGGCTTCGCATTCTCAAACCTGACCACAAGATCGCACAGTTCGTCAAGATATTCTTTCTCCGTGACCTTGGTCCTCACCGGGATGGTCAGGGCGATCAGCACCCCGGCAATGGTGGCATGCACCCCTGAAAACATGAATGACATCCAGACGCCAAGGAACCCGATGATGGCATAAAACCTTGCCCGCCTGATCCCCAGCCTGTTAGCCCCCATCATGATCAACAGGAAAACTGCTGCATTGATGATCTGGGAAGACTGGATGGACTCGGTGTAGAACAGGGCAATGACAAGGATCGCGCCAAGGTCGTCGGCTATGGCCAGCGCGGTGAGGAATATTTTCAGGTTGATGTTGACTTTGCTGCCAAGCAAGGAGAGAATTCCCAACGCGAAAGCAATATCGGTGGCCATTGGTACGCCCCAACCGGTCAGGTGCTCCGGGTTGTTATGGTTGAAAATAACATAGACCAGGGCAGGGAAAAGCATCCCTCCCATCGCTGCAGCGATAGGCAGAGAGGCTTTTTTCAGTGTGGAAAGCTCACCGGCCAGCACTTCCCGCTTGATCTCCAGACCTACCATGAAGAAAAATATCGCCATCAGCCCGTCGTTGATCCAGTGCTGCAACGAATATTTCATCTCAAAATCACCAAAGGAAAATCCCAGCTTAATGTCATGCCAGATGTAATGATAAAGGTCATAAAATCCTGAATTGGCCCAGATCACCGCAATGACCGTGACGATCAGGAGCAGTACCCCGCCAAGCGCTTCCTCACTGATAAAATGTGTGATGTTGAAATTCTGCGTATTCCTGGTTCCTAATTGTTTCATGCTTCCCTGTTATTTTCAAAATATGATCTGGTTTTCAAAAATAACAAACAAGTCGCTTTTTTGCTCATGCAGAATGATTTTTCCTGTCATGGGCTTTAACGTTAGAACCTGTATTTAAGGGAAAATACGAACTCATCCTTATCCTTATACTGTGCAAAAACATCATCTCCTTCGCCGGCGATAAGCCTTACCCCGATTGAGATTTCCGTGTTATCATTCGGAATGAAGGTTAGAAAAGGCATATAGACCAGCGCGTAATTTTCCGTTAACTCTTTCCAGTCCGAAACCACGAAAGCCGCGGTGAGCGGCCTGACCTTCAGCTTGTCGTTGAACAGGTACTTTTCATAGTTGATAACAAAATAATCGTTCAGGTTCTCCTGGCCCCGTTCATGGACAAAGCCGTGCAGGTACTGGAAATTCACATAGTGGCCCCCGCGGAAAGTATAATCAAATCCCGCCAGGTATTTGAACCACGGCTTGTTCTCCAGGATAACTGAGTCGACAACCGGCATCCCGATTCCTGTAAGATCATTTGTAAGTATGATTTCATCTTCAGGAACAAATAATGAGGCTTCGGCCCAGACACCCACGCTGCCGACCGCGCCGGCCAGGTCCGCCCCGATGACCTGCTGCCTGGGAAAGAAAAGCTTGCTTTCCAAATAAACTCCTCCGTTTGTATCAACCGGCATTATTCTGTTAAAATAATTGACCGGTAGGCCGTCCCTTCCGTAGAGATAACTCAACGAAAAATTAAATCCGCCTGCAAGCCCACCAGCCTTCAGGGCGTATGAAGAATTCTCCTTCAAATTAAGAGCAGGCATGGCCAGGCTGTCTTCCATCGACACAATGTATAAAGGCGGCGGGAGCTCCATTGGATTGAACAAGCCCGCCGCCCAGTCGCCTCGGGGCAGGCTGGCCGGCCGGAAATACAGGATATAATCGGCTTCCAGGAAAAAGTCCTTGTAATAGTACTTGAGCCGTATGGCGTCAGAACCCAGGTGACGGCCGAAATCCCAAATATCCTCCAGGTCGTAGGAATTCACATTGTCGGTCGGGTTCAGCTTGTCGCCCGTGCCCCAGGCAATGCGCTGCCGGCCTATCTTCATGTCCAGGTTTTTGGTGAACACACCGTATAGCTCTACATAGGCCTCGCGGATATCTAAATTGTAGGGCGAGGTCTCGTCCTTGTCGAACAACTGTTCCGCACTGTAAAGGAAGGGGTAGCCGAATGACCGCAACCAGACCTGGGAATGAAACTTCGCCTTGTCGGCAAATTTCTTGTCGAGCTGCAGGTCCAGCCGGTTTTCGTTCCACGACCACTGCCCGTTCTCCAGTCGCACCCGGTTGTCGAAATACAATTCCCCGTATAGCCGAAACGGGGTTTCCTGCGCGTATGCACGGAAAAAGCCGCCGATTAATATCAGCAGGATAAAAGGTTTAACAAACGTCTTCATATTACTTCTTCATTTCCCTGACCGTGAAATCCTCCGCCGTCAGGTTATTGTCAAAACTCAGGCCCAAGGTTTTGAAAACCGTGCTGTGCCCTTTGGCCAGGTCGGTCATTTCGATTTCGGTAGCTGTCCAGTACCCGTCGACTTTTTCAATGGTTGTATTGACCATCTGCTTGATTTTCTGGCCGCCCCGGTCGAAATAATCGGCCGAGCGAAGGTAGTTGTTGTCCTTGCCGACCGTGATCTCGATCCGTCCGTAATCCGACCCCGCAGGGTCTTTCGGGATCAGCTTCAGTTTCCATGTTTCGGCATCCTGGCTGATAAGCTCGGGATTGTATTCGTCACCAAGCGGTTTGGACTCCATGTCATCGTAAGAAAAATCGGTGCCGGCAAAGGTCTGGTTCTTCACATGCGAGGCGATGCGGCGTTCTTTCTCATAAGCAGGCAGGTAGAGGTACATCACGTCACCGGGCAGCGACAGGAAAGATATCCCGGCCTGTGAAGCCGGCGCGGTGAATTTGAAAAGCCTCATCTCCGACCCGATCTGGATGTAGCTGGCCTCACGCTCCTGCATATTTCCCTTTTTGTCTTTTAAAATGATCTTCACCGAGGCTTTCTGATCTTTGGGAGCATACATCACATCATCGGTCTTCTTCAATATCTCTGACGCACCCTGGGCTAATGCCCCAAATGAATAAATGCTCAGGATAATTGCTGCAAATAATGTCTTCTTTTTCATATCAATAAGATTTAACTATGACTACTTAACTTGGAACTTGGAACCTGGAACCTGGAACCCGGAACCTGGAACCCGGAACCCGGAACTGATCAAAACCGTCGCAGGCAGCAACGTCAGCGCTGCTGCTCCCGAGGTCACCATCGTCACCGCTACCAGCAGCCCGAAATGCTGCAGGGGAACCAGGTTGGAGAACATCAGCACCAGGAAGCCCAGCGCCACCGACAGCACGTTGATGACGATCGCCCGGCCGCTGATCCGGACCGCTTGTTTGATGGAATCCGCGACGGAGGCTCCTCCCCTGACCTCATGGTCAAAATGCGAGATCACGTGAATCGCGTAATCGACGCCGATACCGATGGAAACGCTGCCGACCAGCACGGTGGCGATATCGAGCGACAGGCCGGCCAGTCCCATGGTGCCAAATAATACGATCAGGGTTGCCAGGATCGGGATGATGGCCTGCAGGCCGCGTTTCAATGAACGCAGGATGACGGCAACCATGATCAGCACCAGCAGGGTCGCGTAAATCAGCGACTGCATCTGGCTGTTGAGAATGCTGCGGTCGATCTGCAGGTACAGCGACGGCAGGCCGGTGAAAGCCACATGGTCCTTCCATCCGGTGTGAGACTGGATGAACTCCTCCAGCCCGTCGACAAATTCCTGCATTTTGTCGACATCGCCGTTATTGAAAGTGGCCGTAACGAGCCCTTCGTCTTTTTCATAGGTGACCAGTTGCTCCATGATATCCTGTCCTTCCAGCAAAAACCAGAGCTGCTCCACCTTGGCCTGTTCATCGGGAATGGTTTTCCCCTCACCCATGACCTCGTTCATTTCTTCGATCAGGTCCGCGACCGACTGCGTCTGCACAATGGATCCGGACTGCTCCATGAAATTCGCCGCACTACGCATATCCCTCAGCACCGCCGGATCCTGCACGTTGCCCCTGACGGTCAGGTAGACCGGAGTGGCGCCGCCGAATTTCTCCCTGAAAACTTTTTCCGCGATGTGCGTCGGATCAGAGGGTTTGAAATAATCATTGATGTCGACTTTTCGCTCGATCATGAACATCCCTGCAACGGCCACCGCCAGGATGATGATCCAGACCAGGACCACTCGGCCAGGATGGTTTATCACTATTCTCCAGGTTCTTTCCAGCACTAAGTCCAGAAAATCATTGCGCTTGTTCGGACCAGTTTGATGAGTCCTGATTTTTTCGGGAAATTCTGCCATCAGGGCGGGGGCAAAAGTTATGGAAAGGATTAGTGCGAAGGCAACACCCAGCGCCATGAAGATGCCGAATGTGCTGATCATGGTAAGGTAAGAGCCGAAGATGAAAGATATGAAACCGGCCATGGTGGTTGTCGCGGCGAGGAACACCGGCACAATGATGTAAGCCAGGGCTTTCTGCAGGCCTTTTTCAGGGTCTTCAGCCCGATCCTGCCGGATGCGGTTGATCACATGAATGGTGTAAGCGCTCCCGACGGCCAGGAGGATGACCGGGATCACATCCGAGACAATCGAGATCTTAATATGAAGCAATCCCATCAGCCCAATGGTCCAGATGACACTGATTGCCACAGTCATTAAAGGCAGCAGTACCCCCCGCCATGACCTGAAGGAAAGAAACAGCACGATGATGATCACCAGCGCCGTGATTGGCGCTAAAAACAACATGTCGCCAAGGATTATATCCGCCAGGCTTTTAAGGGCAAAAGGCATCCCGCCGAAATACAATTTCTCCGGAAGGCCCAATGCGGCCACCTTATCATGAATTGCCCTGGCCACGGCAATCTTATCATGGCCTTCCAGAATCTTGACCATGACGGCGGTGAAGGTGGCGTCGTCGGAAACCAGCGTGCCACGGTACATTTCCTGCGATAAGGTATAGGCCCGCAGGGAATCCAGTTCCTCCTGCGTTTCCGGCAGATCGTACTTATCCACCAGGTTTCCGATCTCAATTCCCCAGTCGCTCCCTTTTATGTCGATAATGTTCGTCAGGCTGGTGACCGTGCCGACACCCGGTATGATCTCCAGTGAATCGGTGATTTGCCGGATGTGTTCAAGGGTGGACGTATTGAAGACATTTTCAGTTTCCAGCCCGATGATCCCTGTGTAATTTCCCCCGTATTTATCGCCGATTTCGGTGAACAATACCGCTTTAGGATCATCTTCCGGAAGATAGTTGAACACATCGGGGTCAACCTCCAGGTTCTTCAGAAAAATGGATAAAATGCCCGTCAGGATCAGCGTGACCAGGATAATGGCTTTTCGGAACCTTATGATTTTTTCAGCAATTCTATTCATGAACATACTTTTTGACGAATATCGTTTTATAGTCATTTTTAAAACAAAAAAAATATCTCATTGCGAATCACAAGCCTCGTTATTATTTAATCTTTCTGACTAATAACGTTTTTTAGTCAAACATAGTACAAAGATACGACAATTTTTCCGGAAATCTTCTTTTCAGAAAATTAACGGCGTTATTTTTCAAGGCCTTTGATCAGTATATCGATCAGTTCGACGATCGTCTGCTCGAATTCGGCAATTTTATGCTGATGATAAAAAGGGATCTCGACGGCTTTCATGGCCAGGATGATCACCTGGGCCGTAGCCTGCGTGTCTTTGATCAGGAACTTGTTTTCGTTGATCCCACGGTCAAGGATCGCTTTCATCAGGTTGATCTCGAACCCGGTGAAATCATCGCGGATATCATTCAAAAAGGCGAAATCATTCACAAAATCGGCTTTCAGCGATTCATGGTAATTGACCGCATCTTTCATCAGGATCATGCGACTCATCATATAGCTCCGGATCATTCCCGTGGCGTCCTGGTTATCGACAATGATCCGGGTCAGCCCCGATTTCAGCACATTGATCTCCTGCGTGACCACAGCCAGGAACAGTTCCTCCTTGCTTTTAAAGTAATAATACACCGATCCCTTTGCTTTGTGCGCCGCGCGGGCAATTTCATCAACGGTGGTTTTCTGGAAGCCGTATTTGCCGAACATCTTTGCAGCAACGGCCATGATCTTTTCCCTTGTTTGATCTTTCGCCATTTTAGTTAAACTTTTTGACCATTAAAGTTTATTGGTTTAAAAATATAAAATAATTCCGAAGATGCCGCAGAAAAAATATTAACTTTGGTTTTCACCAAAAACTCATCTTATGAAACTTAAAACGATTTTAAATTATCTCGGCTGGGCGTTCGGGCTGGCCGGCGGCTTACTTTTACTGGGCGGGGTGATCGGCTTTTTAATCGGCGGACCGTTCCTTGGAGTGCAGAACTTTTACAATTATTTCTATTTTGCTAACAGCTTTATGTTCTTCGGTATTTTCCTTCTTGTCGGAACACGCACCTGCTGTTGCAAAGACGATAAATGCTGAACCGGCGGGGAAAAGAAGAATTTCTGCTAAGCTCTAATCCGTGTAAATTCGTTGGTTCCAACAACCTCACCCCCTATACCCCCTGCCCCCTACTAAGGGTATAACTGAAGTATATAACTTCAGTTTTTTTCGAAACTCCGACGGGTAAATCCGTCGGTTTATAATTTGTAATGATTTTTTTTTCGAAACTCCGACGGGTAAATCCGTCGGTTTATAATTTGTAATGATCTTGGAACCGACGGCTTTAGTCGTCGGCGATGCGAAAAATAACACGAATGTTTCTTTTCTTTCTATTTTCGCATCGTTATTTCTAAAACCAAAATACAATGAGAACATTATTATGCATATCCCTGTTAATGACCGGGATGTTGATATCATGCACAACAGGAGAAAAACAAATGAAAACAGAAGAAAACCCGTTCTTTCAGCCATTTGGCACCCCTTTCGAAACGGCTGCCTTCGACAGGATAAAGAATGAGCATTTCAAGCCTGCATTCATTAAAGGCATTGAACTGCACGACCAGGAGATTGCAGCCATCGTGGCCAATCCGGCAGCGCCTGATTTTGAGAACACCCTTGTCGCCCTCGACCGCAGCGGGGACGTACTGGTGAGCGTCAGCAACGTATTTTATAACCTCACTTCAGCCAATACCAACGAGGAACTCCAGGCCATCGCCAAAGACGTTTCTCCCCTGCTCACCACGCATTACGATAATATTCTGCTCAACGCCGGTTTGTTTCAGCGCATCAAAGCGGTGTACGACCAAAAGGACAACCTGAACCTCGACACCGAACAGGCCATGCTGCTGGAAAAAACCTACAAGCAGTTCGCGCGCGGCGGCGCCAACCTTCCGGAAGACAAACAGGCTGAGCTGCGTGAAATAAACAAGGAACTGTCGCTGCTTTCACTGCAGTTCGGCGATAACCAGCTTGCCGAGACTAACGCGTTCAAGCTGGTCCTGGAAACGCCCGAGGACCTGGCAGGGCTCCCCCAATTTGTCATCGACGCAGCGGCAGCAGCAGCCAGAGAAGACAGCCTCGAAGGAAAATGGCTCATCACGCTGCATTCTCCGTCACGGATCCCATTCCTGCAGTTCTCGTCGCGCCGCGACCTGAGGGAAAAAGTCCTGAAAGCCTATATCATGCGGGGCGATAACAACAGCGAACACGATAACAAGAAGATCGCGGCCAGGATGGCTTCACTGCGCGTGAAAAAGGCAAACCTGCTGGGTTACACCACCCATGCCGATTTCATCCTTGAGGAAAACATGGCGAAAAATCCGCAGAATGTTTATGCCTTCCTTGACAAGGTATGGAATGCTGCATTGCCGGTAGCCAAAAAAGAAGTACAGGAACTGCAGGCCATGATCGATGCGGAAGGAGGCAATTTCAAGCTGGAAGCATGGGACTGGTGGTATTATGCAGAAAAACTCAGAAAGCAAAAATACGACCTGGATGAAGAAGCCTTAAAACCCTATTTCTCGCTGGAGAATGTTCGCCTCGGCATGTTTGATGTAGCAACCAGGCTTTTCGGAATCACGTTCAATGAGCGGAACGATATTCAGAAATATCATCCGGATGTCAGGACCTTTGAGGTGCTGGAAGCCGACGGTTCCCATATCGGAATCCTCTACATGGACTTTTTCCCGCGTGCAAGCAAAGAAGGCGGCGCCTGGATGAACAGCTACCGCGACCAGTACATGGTGGCCGATTCCAATGTGACGCCCATCATCACCATGGTATGCAATTTCACGAAACCCACGCCCGATACGCCTTCGCTGCTCACTTTCGAAGAAGTCAGCACCCTGTTCCACGAATTTGGCCACGCCCTGCACGGACTGCTTTCCGACTGCAAGTACCGCAAGCTTTCCGGGACCTCCACGCCGAGGGACTTCGTTGAACTTCCTTCACAGATCATGGAGAACTGGGCCGGCGACCCCGAGGTCATGAAAATCTATGCCCGTCATTACAAGACCGGTGAAGTGATCCCGCAGGAGCTGATCGACAAGATCCAGGCCAGCGAGCATTTCAACCAGGGATTCGTCACCGTGGAATACATGTCGGCTTGCTACCTCGACATGGATATCCATACACGGACCGATTCCTCGGAAATCGAAGCGGTTTCATTTGAAAGCCAGTCGATGCAGAAGATCGGCCTGATCCCCGAGATCGTGGTGCGTTACAGGATACCTTATTTCTCACACATCTTCGCCGGAGGTTATTCTTCAGGGTATTACAGCTATCTCTGGGCCGAGGTGCTCGACGCCGATGCGTTCGAAGCGTTTAAGGAAACCAGCATTTTCGACCAGGCCACGGCTAAAGCTTTCCGCGACAACGTGCTTTCTCAGGGCGGCACTGACGACCCCATGAAGCTCTACGTGAAGTTCCGCGGCAAAGAGCCGGATGTGAAGCCGATGCTGAAGCGCAAGGGACTGATCTAGGGTTCCAGGTTCCAGGGTTCCAAGTTCCAGGTTCCAGGTTCCAGGGTTTGGATTTTAGGGTTGCGGGTTCGGTTTGTAGGCAAACCTTCCCTCCTAAGCCCGAAGGGCTTGAACTTGAATAGTGAGAATTTTCCCTACCAAAGATTCCAACCCTGAAAGGGTTGAATAATGTCTAATAATTCTAATCGCTATTATTTATTTGCTCTTCTTTTTTCATCAGAATCACAATCTCCATCGTCTTCACGCGCACCGTGCAAACCCGGATTAGCAGGTCAATCACCTTTCCCTTATAATCCGTGAAACGACAGGTATTGAACTTCTCCTCGATGGTCGGGTCGGAGGGATGATTCGTTGCGGGACTTGCCAAATTGCTTTGCCGGCTCAATATCGGCGTAGTACTTATTGATAAGGACTTTGGACATTAGGTTGTGGTAATTCAAAAAAATAATGGTAGGTAAAAAAGCATGAGGCCGTCTCAAAAGTCCGGAATTCTCCTCTTTTACGAATAACCGACGACTAAAGCCGTCGGTTATAATATTATAGCTAGCATGGAACCAACGGCTTTAGTCGTTGGAGTTCTATCTTCAGAATGTTAACAGAAGGCGGATTATCTGCTGATCAGAAACTTTCTGGTTGCCGATACAGAGGAAACAGTCATTTTTAAGATGTAAAAGCCTGGTTGCAGGTCGGCTGTGTTGATGCAGATCGTATTATTTCCATGAACAAGATCTTCTTTTTGAATCGATTTCATTGAATGTCCCGTGCAATCCAGAATTTCGATGGTTGCTGTGCCATCTTTTCTTGAAAAAAGGTTAACCAGCAGGTAATCAGCAGCGGGATTCGGATAGATCATGATCCCTTGTTCTTTTTCCAGGTCATGGGAGCCGGTTGTTCCGCTCCAGCCTGCCAGTCGTGCCCACAGGTGCCAGGCTGCATAGGCTTTTCGGTTGGCGTTCAGAGGCTGGCTGTGGGCGCTGGAGCAATTGTACCAGTCGACGCCTTCGATATGACTGTTCTGCCAGTTGATGGCCCAGTTGCCGAGATAAGATCCCGGGTCGGTGTTTTGGTAATAATCGCAGTTGTCGTTCGCGTACTGGTAATAAGTTCCATCCGGGTCATAACTTTCGATATCCGCGAAATCGTAAAGTACTTTGTTATTCGCCGAGCAGAAGTCCCTGAGCTGCTGATTCCGGAGGGTGGTGTTCTCATACAGGTCATAGTAAAGATGACCGGTCATATAAACGAACTTCACACCCGGGTAGTCGGCTTCAAGTTGAACCATCGGATTGATGTATTTGTCAATGAGGTCCTGCTCCGAATAAGAGGAGATTTGTCCGCACCACGACCAAATGATCACATTCACATCGGCGTTGGCGGGATCGTCGAGGTAAGCCCTGGTATTGTCCACCCACTCGGGATAATACCCGCAATCGCCTCCCATGGCATAATCATGTAAGTCCAGGGCGCCGTCATAGCCGCCGTTATTCCATTCAAACTGTGGGCCTCCGACACCACCCGTAAAAGAAACCAGTCCGCTCATCCCGTCGGTGACCTGGCTGCCATGCGATGTGTGTCCGTAAGCAATATGCAATTCCTCTTTCGCAGCGCTTATCCATTGTTCAGGAACAAGGGTCAGATCAGTGCTTTTATGATCGATGATGATCTGCGACAGGGCCGCATTCAGGGAAAGTAACGAGGCAAGAACGAGGAGGCGAAGATTTTTCATTGCTATGGTGTTTATAATTGATTTTCCCTCACCTCACCACCGATTGAATCGGGGGGCTATTCAAATTCAGTCCTTTCAGGGCTAGCAGCGCTCCTCCCCCCGAATGGGGGGAGGCCGGAAGGGGGGGGGGCTGTACGGAGGGGGGCTATCCTCTTTTATAAACGATCGCGATCACCGTTCCGTCGTCGCCGCCCATGTTGATGGTCATGCCATAGGGCTTTTCGGGATTGATGGTGATCTGTGCTGCGCCGGCGCGTCCGGTGAGCTGTTCCCAGATGGTCACGGCCATGTGGACGCCCGTGCCGCCTGTCGGGTGGCCCCAGCCGATCAGCCCGCCGGTGGTATTCATCGGGATCATGCCGTCGCGGGCAGTGTTGCCGTCGGCCACAAACTGGGCGCCTTTTCCCTTTTCGGCAAAACCAAGCGCTTCAGTAGCCAGGACTCCGGCAATGGAGAAGCAGTCGTGCGTTTCGATGGTAGCCAGGTCGTTGATGGTGATGCCGGCGTCTTCGAGGGCAGCATGAGCCGCTTTTTTTATGCAGGTCATCTCGGTGAGGTCTTCCGGGTCAGCAGTGATATTGCGCACCTTGTGGGCCCACGCAATGATCTCAACAGCATCTTTCTTATCGATGCCGCAACGCTTCAGCCCTTCTTCGCTGCAAACTGCGATCGCCGAAGCCCCGTCAGAAACTTTGGAACAATCCAGTACATTTAGATTGTCGACAAAACTCGCTCCATTGGGTTTCATTTTGTTGTATAAGGCTTCCAGGTCCTCGACCTTGTTCTCATATTCCTGGGCTGTCGGGCAGAGCCTTGCATTTTCGACGGCATTGCGGAACCAGCGGCCCATTCCTTTACGGGCATAATCCATGCCGTATTTTTCATAATACGCTCCTGCCCTGTCGCTGAACTGCCCGGGGAAGAAATAGGCATGGCCGTTTTTACGTTTCTGGTACCAGCCAGCACCCGCAAGGATATCTGCGCCGTAAATGGCCTTCACCGTGTTCTGCACTTCGATGCCGAGGCTCATGGATACTTCCGCTGTTCCGGCCAGGACGTTCTTCATGCTGGTCACCAGTGCCAGGGCCCCTGATGCGCAGGCGCCTTCAACACGTATCGCCGGCTTGTACTGCAACTCCGGGTCGGCCATCGGGAAAAAGCCTCCCAGGTGGGCCTGTTTGTTGAATCGGGCGGCCATGAAGTTTCCAACGGCACACTCGTCGATATTTTTAGCGCCGCCGATCTGCTTCAGCGTGCCTTGTGCTGCTTCCCTGAAATAATATTCGAGTCCCGGGCGCTCTTTCTTCGGGTTGAACTCGCTGCGGCCGGTCCCCATCGAAATGGTGTTGAACCCGGCTGCCATGTAAATTTTTTTATGTGGCTTGCTCATTGGTCAATTGTTAAATTGTTAAACTGTTAAATTGTTACATCGACTGCTGACTGCCGACTGCCGACTAAAAGTACCCGTTCACCGGGCCGTACGCATGGAAGAACCCGGTAAGGAGCACTGTGTTGACGTCGTTGTCGTTATGGGCCACGTTGTCAGCCACCAGTTTCTTGCCGATAGCATTGGAACGCTGCCCGTATTCGATCGCCAGCTTCGCGCCCATGGTGTTCATAGCTTTCATATCGGCGAATATCTTTCCGAAGGTGGCGTCCTTGTCTTTCACTTTCACCGCAGCTTTCCAGGGGATCAACGAAGCCGGCACATCGCCGAGCCACTTGTCGGCCTTTTCTTTAATTTCGCTGAAGGCCACATAAGCTTTGGTGTCCGGGCTATAGACCGCCACCGGCCTGCCTTTTTCATATTTCAGGAAACCGTCTTTCTGGGTACCATCAGAGTATTGACCTCCTTTAACACCGAGTTCAAGCATTTTGTCCAGCAGCGGGCTGTGCAGGTCTTCATCCGGCAGGAAGGGGTTCATGACGCCCATGATGAACGAGACCACATCGATCCCGACATAGTCGATCAACTGGAAGATCCCCATAGGGCGGATCAGGAAATCCTGTGTAACCTTGTTCACGGCATAGACTGCCTCCGCAAACGTAAGCTCCCTGGTCAGATTCTGGGCGATCTGGATGCCGTGCAGCGCGTCGCGCATGAAGTGCCCGTTGCCTATAAATCCTGCAAAATCGTTGGCCGGCACCACCACCTTGCCAAGGTTTTTCGCGTAGGCTTTTGCAAATTCCGTCATTTCGACGTTGGTTTTGTCCGTCACAATCAGTTCGACCAGCTTCTGTACCGCGGGCGGGTTGTAGAAATGAAATCCCAGCACCCTTCCGCCCAGGCCGGCTTCTTCATCGATAAGATGGATCGGTACGGAAGAGGTGTTGGTGAAGAACCATGGCTTTACCGGGTTATTCTGGTCTATCTGGCTGAGGATCTTGACTTTCAGCGCCCTGTTCTCACTGACGGCTTCAAAAACCAGCGTGGAATCGTACGCGGATTCCAGCCGGGTGGTCGGCCGTACGATGCTCATTACATCGAAGATGTACTGGTTGATGATCTCTTCATTTTCAATAAGATCTGCACGGTTGGCATAGAGTTTTCTCAGTGCCACCGTTTTTTTCTCGGCGATCTTTTGTACCTGTGCCCGAAGGTACATCATCAGCCCTGCAAGGCCTTCCTTACTGACGTCCATCGCATTGAGCACAAAGGCTTTCCCTTTGTTTTCGGGTTTGAGTGACAGGTCGGCCATTTCCACGGCAGTCAGCAGCAGGATGCCGCTGCCCATTTTCCCCGCCGCTCCCAGGACGGTTACGTTTTGTAGTTTCTCTGTGTAATCCATATAATGTTGAATGTTGAATTGTTGATTTTGCCTCTCCCCCTAACCCCCTCTCCAAATTGGAGAGGGGGTTAGGGGGGTGAGGTTAGAAATTCGGCTTTCTTTTTTCCAGAAACGCCCGCATCCCTTCTTCGCCTTCGGCTTTGAACTGCGTGCCAAAGAACTCCGCTTCCAGGTTGCAGCCGTCTTCAAAATGCATCATCCGGCCGGCGCGGGCCACATATTTCACCTTCTTAACAGCTAACGGTCCTTTGGAGGCAATTATTTTAGCGATCCTGAGGGTTTCTTCCATCAGTTGCTCGGGTTCGACTACTTTTTGCACCAGGCTGATGCGCAGTGCTTCGTCGGCTGTGATCATTTCCCCGCTCATCAGGAGGAACAATGCATCGCCCAGGCTGGTGAGGCGTGGCAGGCGCTGGGTGCCGGCGTATCCCGGGATCATGCCCAGGTTCACCTCCGGCTGGCCGAATTTCGCTTTATTGCTGGCAATACGAAAGTCGCATCCCATGGCCAGCTCAAGTCCTCCGCCAAGGGCAAATCCGTTGATGGCCGCGATAACCGGGATCTCCATTTTCTCCAGGCTGCGGAACGTATTCTGACCGGTCTTTGAAAAGGCGATGCCCTGTTCCGGTGACATGTCCACCATTTCGGCAATATCGGCGCCGGCAACAAATGCCTTGCCCTCGCCGGTAATGATCATCACCCTGATCTCCGGCATAGCTGAAACCTGTTTGATCATTTCATCCATTTCCTTGAAAAAACGGGAATTCAGCGCATTCAACGCCTGCGGGCGATTGATTGTAACTATTGCAATAGTCTCATCTACAGTCAGTCTCAGTATTTCATATTCCATAAGGCAGGAGGTGTTGTGAGTGAATTCACAAATGTAGGGAGAAAATTCCAAAATCCAAATTCCAAATTCCAAACAAAAGCAAAAATCCAAATTCCAAATTCCAAACAAAGTCCAAAATCCAAAGATCCAGGTTCCAGGTTCAAAATTTACCGCCTTATGACTACTTAATGACTACTTAATGACCACCTTATGACCACCTAATGCCGACCTTATTTTGATTCGATATAAATACTATTTTTGCAAAATAAAATCAGTCATTCTATGACCGCAATCAATCTTTCCGCCCCGAAAATGCCTATGTGCATGCGCTAAGCCTTCAGCCCCGGGCCGAAGGCGTAACTTCTCAGTTTTATTCAAAATAAATATTGACTCATTTCCAAATTATCACATTTCCAAATTAAGGCATTGAAACTTTACCAGGAGATAAAAAAGCGGGTGTTGATTCTCGATGGCGCGATGGGGACCATGATCCAGAGCTATAAGCTTACGGAAGCCGGTTACCGCGGGGAACGGTTCCGGGAACATCCCCGTGATGTGAAAGGCAACAACGACCTGCTTTCGTTGACGCAGCCGCGCATCATCCGCGAGATCCACAACGCTTACCTTGATGCCGGCGCCGACATCATCGAGACCAACACGTTCAATGCCAACGCAATTTCCCAGGCTGATTACGGGATGGAATCGCTGGCTTACGAGCTCAATCTTGAATCGGCAAAGATCGCAAGGCAATGTGCCGATGAATATACCAGGAAAAATCCTGCTAAACCACGCTTTGTGGCCGGCGCCCTGGGCCCTACCAATAAAACCGCTTCCTTCTCCCCTGATGTCAATGATCCCGGCTACCGGGCCGTAACATTCGAGCAGCTTTATGACGCTTACTACACCCAGGCCGAAGGGCTGCTGGATGGCGGGGTGGACGTGCTGCTGGTTGAAACGGTTTTCGATACGCTCAATGCGAAAGCCGCTTTGTTCGCCATCCAGGACCTGCTGGAAAAGAAAAATGTGAAGGTCCCCGTCATGGTCTCAGGCACGATCACTGACCTGAGCGGAAGAACCCTCTCGGGCCAGACTGTAGAAGCCTTCCTGAACTCCGTCTCTCATGCCGGGCTTTTCAGCATCGGGTTTAACTGCGCCCTGGGAGCAAAAGAGCTGCGCCCCTTTGTGGAAGAGATCGCCCGCCTGGCCCCGTTATACACGAGTGTCTACCCCAATGCAGGCCTGCCGAACCAGTTTGGCGGTTACGACGACACCCCCGAAGAAATGGCTGCCTACATCCGGGATTTCCTGGAGAACCGCTTTGTGAATATTGTGGGTGGATGCTGCGGTACCACTCCTGACCATATCCGCGCTTTCGCGAAAATCGCTGAGAATGCCCCTGTCCGGGCCATTCCTGAAGCAAGCGGATCGCTGAGGCTGAGCGGCCTGGAGCCACTGGTCAATTTCCAGGGAAGCAATTTTATCAATATCGGGGAGCGGACCAACGTGGCCGGGTCAAAGATGTTTGCGAGGCTGGTCCGCGAAGAGAAATACGAGGAAGCGCTTACTGTTGCCCGCCAGCAGGTGGAAAACGGCGCCCAGGCGATCGATATCAACATGGACGATGCCCTGCTGGACGCGGAGAAGGCCATGGTACGCTTCCTCAGGCTGCTTTCGGCCGACCCAGATATAGCACGTGTCCCCGTCATGATCGACTCCTCGAAATGGCCGGTTATCGAAGCCGGGCTGAAATGCCTCCAGGGCAAAGCGATCGTAAATTCCATCAGCCTGAAAGACGGCGAAGCGGATTTTATCGACAAAGCCCGCAAAATTAAAAAGTACGGCGCGGCGGTCATCGTAATGGCTTTCGATGAAGAAGGCCAGGCTGTGACTTTCGAGCGTAAAACCGGGATCTGCAAACGGGCTTACGATATCCTGACCAAAGAGGTCCATTTCCCGTCTTATGACATCATCTTCGACGCGAATATCCTGACCATTGCCACCGGCATTGAAGAACACAATAATTACGCGGTTGATTACCTCAAAGCCGTTAAGTGGATCAGGGAAAACCTGCCGTACGCCAGGACCAGCGGGGGGATCAGCAACCTCTCATTTTCATTTCGCGGAAATGATGCCCTGCGCGAGGTCATGCACTCGGTGTTCCTTTATCACGCCATCAAAGCAGGCCTTGACATGGGTATTGTGAATGCCGGGAACCTGCCGGTTTATGATGAAATTCCCCCCGATATGCTCCAACTTGCGGAGGATGTGATCCTGAACCGCAGAAAGGACGCTACGGAACGGCTGATCGCATTTGCCGAGAAAATGCAGGCGAAGGACGAGAAGAAGGAAAAAGTTGAGCAGTGGCGGTCTTTGAATGTGGAAGAGCGATTAAAACATGCATTGGTAAGAGGTATCATGGATCACATCGTTGAAGATGCGGAAGAAGCCATGACGAAATATCCGCGTGTGCTCGACATCATCGAGGGCCCGCTGATGGACGGGATGAACCAGGTCGGCGACCTGTTCGGCTCAGGCAGGATGTTCCTGCCCCAGGTGGTGAAAAGCGCCCGGGTCATGAAGAAGGCAGTGGCCGTGCTGGAACCGTTTCTGACACCCCCACCCCCACCCCTTTATCCCCTCCCCCAATTGGGGGAGGGGACTGTGGGGAGGGGGCGGCGAAAAATCTTGCTGGCTACCGTTAAAGGAGACGTGCATGATATCGGCAAAAACATTGTCGGGGTAATTTTAGGGTGCAATAATTACGAAGTGATCGACCTGGGGGTGATGGTGCCGGCTGAGAGAATACTGGAAACCGCCAGCGTACAAAATGTGGATGTGATCGGTCTCAGCGGGCTGATCACCCCGTCGCTGGAGGAAATGGCGCATGTGGCTTCGGAAATGCAGCGGCTGAAAATGAACACGCCTTTGCTGATCGGCGGGGCCACTACTTCAGAGATCCATACTGCGGTCAAGATAGCCCCGCAGTATGATCACCCTGTGATCCATGTCAGGGACGCCTCCCGTTGCGTCGGTGTGTTGTCCGATCTTTTATCTTCTGAAAACAGGGAGAAATACCTCGGCGAAGTCAGGGAAAAATACGCGCTGCTCAGGCATAAGCATGAGAACCGGAAAAATGACACCCCGCTGA
The DNA here is from genome assembly GCA_964447005.1 of uncultured Bacteroidales bacterium. Classification (GTDB taxonomy): domain Bacteria; phylum Bacteroidota; class Bacteroidia; order Bacteroidales; family JAGOPY01; genus JAGOPY01. Next base: position 84,926 of record CAYUQP010000011.1, on the reverse strand, counting down.
TCTCACTGGATGAAGCCAGGAAAAATAGTCTAAAAGTCGCGTGGGATGAAGTTAGGATCACCATGCCGTCTTTCACCGGTGTAAAGCTGCTGGATGACTATCCACTGGAGGAGCTGAGTCGTTACATCGACTGGACTTTCTTTTTCCATGCATGGAAAATCCCGGGAAAATATCCTGAGATCTTCGACGATCCGGTCAAAGGAAAAGAAGCCCGGAAATTATTTGAAGATGCCCGGGCCATGATGGACGAAATCATTGATAAAAAGATGCTGACGGCAAAAGGGGTGTTCGGGTTTTATCCTGCGAATTCTGAAGGCGATGATGTTATCCTGTTAAGTGATGAGCAAAATAAAGAAAGGATCGCTACCCTGCATTTTTTGCGGAACCAGGAAAAGAAAGGGAGCGGGATCCCGAATTTAAGCTTTGCCGATTTCATTGCGCCTGCTTCATCAGCCAGAACGGATTATATCGGGCTTTTTGCAGTAACTGCAGGGATCGGGATCGAAAAATGGGTGAAACATTACGAAGAAGCCCTGGATGACTACAGCAGCTTCATGCTGAAGATCCTGGCCGACCGGCTTGCCGAAGCATTTGCCGAAAGGCTCCATGAAAGGGTAAGAAAGGAATTCTGGGGATATGCAGCAGAGGAGAACATTTTAGTCGCTGAAATGTTAGAGGAAAAATACCAGGGTGTGCGGCCTGCGCCGGGATACCCGGGATGCCCCGAGCATTCTGAGAAAAGGACCATCTTTGATCTGCTGGATGCAAAAAAAACTGCAGGCATCAGCCTGACGGAGAATTTTGCCATGTACCCGGCGGCATCGGTGAGCGGATATTATTTCAGCCACGAATTTTCCAGGTATTTCAATCTTGGAAAACTGCAGGATGACCAGGTGGCTGATTATGCGAAAAGAAAAAAAATCGGCCTGGAGAATGCCAGGCGATTACTCCGGACTAATTTGAATGAGTGATAATTGAAACCATGCGAGTTGTAGAAGCTATAGAAAAGTCAAAAAAGCCGCTGTTCACCTTCGAGATCCTTCCCCCGGTGAAAGGCAGCGACATTCATTCCATTTACCGCGCCATCGATCCGCTGATGGAGTTCGGGCCTGCTTTTATTGAAGTCACCTATCACCGGGAAGAAATTTCTTACAAGGAACTTCCCGACGGGAACATTGAGAAGAAGGTGTTGCGCAAACGACCCGGTACCGTGGGGATCTCTGCAGCGATCAAGTACAAGTACAAGGTTGAGGTGGTCCCCCACATTATTTGTGGCGGATTTAACCGGGAAGAAACGGAAAACGGCCTGATCGACCTTCATTTCCTGGAGATCCACAACCTGCTGGCGATCCGGGGGGATAACCTCCCCGGCGAGAAGTTTTTCAAGCCGGAAAAGGGAGGAAATCATTACGCCACAGACCTGATCCGCCAGATCGTGGATCTGAACCATGGCATTTACCAGGATAAAGAACTGGTCAGTAACGCCCCGACCCGCTTTTCGGTCGGTGTGGCAGGATACCCGGAGAAGCATCCCGAAGCGCCGAATATGAAGACCGATATCAGGCACCTGAAAGAGAAGATCGATGCCGGGGGGGAATATATTGTCACGCAGATGTTCTTCGATAACCGGTTTTACTTTGATTTCGTAAGGCAGTGCAGGGAAGCGGGGATCAATGTTCCGATCATCCCGGGATTAAAACCGATCTCGACCATCGGGCAACTGAATACCCTGCCCCGGACCTTCAACATTTCCATCCCGGAAGACCTTCAGCGGGAAGTGGAGAAGTGCAAAGACAACCGCCAGGCCCGCCAGGTTGGCATCGAATGGTGCCTGGAACAGTCAAGGGAACTGATGCGGGCAAATGTTCCCGCGTTGCATTATTTCACGATGGGTAAGTCGGATAATATCAGGGAAATCGTGGAGAAAATATTTTAAATTTTAAATTTTAAATTTTAAATTTTGAATTCGGGATTATAATTAATTGTTTTACAATATGCTGGTGTATATTCTTTTCATTATTGGTTCATTGATCGTTTTGTATTTTGGGGCGAATTTCCTGGTGAAGGGAGCGGCTTCGGTGGCGGAGCGGCTCGGGGTTTCGGCACTGGTGGTAGGACTTACGGTGGTCTCCTTCGGTACCAGCGCCCCGGAACTGATTGTCAGCGTGCAGGCTACCCTGGACGGGTTCGGTGGGATCTCCATCGGGAACGTCATTGGTTCCAACATCGCCAATATCGGGCTGATCCTGGGACTTTCCGCCCTGATCTTCCCTTTAAAGGCGCATATGCAGCTCATCCGGATTGATACGCCATTCATGATCCTGGTATCCCTGCTTTTCATCGTTTTTTTCCTGGATCAGACAATCGGAAGGATCGAAGGAATGGTCTTTGTTCTTATAATCGCCGTTTATTCCGTTTATAATATTATTAAATCAAAAAAAGAAAATCAGGCTCAAGTCATAAAGGAATATGACGAATCGGTACCGAAAATTTCGCGTCACTGGGCGTTGGATGGGCTGTTCATTATCCTGGGCCTCGCCGGATTGGTATTCGGTTCGGACCTGCTGGTGAAAAATGCAGTGGAACTCGCCAGGGGGCTGGGAATGAGCGAAGCGGTGATCGGCCTTACCATCGTGGCTTTGGGGACCAGCACGCCTGAGCTGGCCACCTCGATTGTGGCCGCGGTGAAAAAGCAACCTGATATCGCTATCGGTAACGTAGTGGGTTCCAATATCTTCAACATTCTCGGTATCCTGGGCGTCGCCTCCCTGATAAAACCCATCGCCACACCGGATATCAATTATATCGACTCCATTGTCATGATCGTCATGTCGTTGCTGCTGCTTCCCTTCATCAAAACCGGATTCACCCTTCGCCGCTGGGAAGGAGGATTACTGCTGGGAATTTATATCGGGTACATGGTTTATTTGCTGGCAGGAGCTTAGGGCATAGAGCATAGAGCATAGAGCTTAGGGCTTAGGGCTTGCAGCTTGTGGCTTGCAGCTTGCGGCTTGCAGCTTAGGGCTTGCGGCTTGCAGCTTGTGGCTTGTGGCTTGCGGCTTGTGGCTTGCGGCTTGCAGCTTAGGGCTTGTGGCTTGTGGCCCCCATTATTTAGACCGGTTATAAATATCTGGTTTCCTGAATATTTGCACAAATTTCGTTTATTTTTACCCGCCTTAAAATTCTGAATTAAAAAACCTTACCTATGAAAAAGCTTTACCTTTTAATTATGTTTTGTATGGTTGGCCTGGCGATCATTGCACAGCCTGTTGGCCGTCAGAAAGTAATCGTTGAGATCGCTACCGGCACCTGGTGCACCTATTGCCCGGGAGCTGCCATGGGAGCCGATGACCTGGTCGAGAACGGCTGTGAGGTTGGTGTGATCGAGTACCATAATGGCGATCCTTACGCCAATGAAGCATCCAACTACCGAAACAGCTACTACAGCGTTTCGGGTTATCCTACTGCTCATTTTGACGGGGTGCTTGATTATGTCGGCGGAAGTCATACGGAAAGCATGTATCCTAACTACCTCCCGCTTTATCAGCAGCGGATCGCTATTCAAAGTGATTTCACCATTGAAATTTACGGGGAAAATACCGGGTTGGTTTACAATATTCAACTGGTGATCAACAAAGTGAACGGGACGCATGGAAACCTGACCGTGCATCTTGCCCTGACCGAATCGGAAATCGTTTTTTCATGGCAGGGACAGGATCACCTGAATTTCGTGGAAAGGCTGATGGCTCCCAATCACCTGGGCACGGTCGTCAATTTTGCAAACCAGGATGAAGCCACGCTGGACCTATCATTTACGATGGATGGCAGCTGGGTGACCGACCATTGCGAACTGGTTGCCTTCATCCAGGATGAAACAACGAAAGAAATCCTTCAGGGCATGATGGTTCCGGTCCCGGACCTGGAACCGATGCAGGCTACCGCAGGTTTCTCCTGCGAAGATGTAACCCCGTGCATGGCATTTCCGGTTGATTTCTTAGACCAGTCAGGCGGCGAGATCATATCCTGGAACTGGACATTTGAAGGCGGCAACCCGGCAACATCCTCCGCGCAGAATCCCTCCGTTACCTATAATAACCTTGGAGATTATGACGTCCAATTGATCGTTTATGATGGGGAAGTTTACGACACTCTTTTAAATGCGAATTATATCTCAGTCATTACCAATCCTCCGCAACCGTCAGCCCCGACAGGCCAGACCGTTGTTTGCCAGGACGATACCGAAATTCAGTATACCGTATCTTTGGTGCAGTGGGGCAACACCTACCAGTGGATGGTGGAACCCGATGAAGCAGGCGACATTTCAGGACCTGACCCGGTGGCCACCTTCTATCCTGCTCCCAATTTTGTTGGGGACTATACAATTAAGGTACGCGCCGATAACGACTGTGGCAACGGCACCTGGTCACAGCCACTGAACTGCAGCCGCTATATGACGCCAACACAATTCACCCTCTCCGACGGAGCCGGTTATTGTGAAGGGTCAGAAGGTGTCGAAGTGATGCTTGACGGTTCCCAGGAAGGTGTGGATTATGAGCTGTACCTTGATGGTGACCCGACCGGACAGGTCCTTCCCGGCACCGGTTCATCACTTGATTTCGGCTACCAGACGGAACAGGGAATATACACCTGCCAGGGCTTTACGGATTACTGCAGCAAGGAAATGGTAGGAAATACCTACATTTACGTGATCTCACAACCCGCTAAGCCCTCCACGCCGACGGGCCCGAATGTGCAATGCAGCAATTACGAGAATACAACCTATACTACAACTACAACGACCGGTGCGACATCTTATGCATGGAGCCTGGTGCCGTCGAATTCCGGGACTATTACCGGAAATACAACCACCGCAACAGTGAACTGGGACGCAGACTTCAGCGGCGTAGCCCAGATCAGCGTGGCTGCAGTCAATGCCTGCTTCACCGGGCCCGCTTCCAATAATCTCAGCGTGACGGTCCATGAAGCGCCTCAGCCTGTCATCAGCGGTGACCAGGATGTATGCGACTGGGAACCGGGCCAGATGTACTCCACCCCGCTGGCTGAAGGCAACTCCTACACCTGGGAGATCAGCGGCGGAACGATCACTGCCGGCGCGGGAACTAACGAAATTACCGTCACCTGGGGCAATCCCGGCGCAGGCTACGTGAAAGTGACCGAGACCAATGCAGAATGCACGGTGGCCACCCTCAATTTCACGGTGACCATCGACGACTGCGTCGGTATCGGCGAAGAAGAAAACTCCGGCTTCAGCATTTATCCCAACCCGGTCAGCGATGAGCTGGTGATCAATTTTGCCGGGAAGAACACTAATTCCAGGATGGTGATCGTCAACCAACTCGGCCAGGTGGTCTGCGACCGGATGACCGGCGGTGACGCCCAGATCAGCATCAACACCAGCGAATACGCTGCGGGTGTTTACTCACTCAGGGTGTTCGGCGAGAAAGGGATGGCTGAGAGGAAGTTTATCAAAACCGAATAGATTCAAGTTTTCCATGATCTAAAAAATCCTGTACTTCAGGATACCTTTTTTCTGGAGGAAATACCTGAACGAGACCCCGAGGACACCCAGGCCGTACTTGAGGCTTCTGCGAAAGTTGATTGAGGACGCTTCGTCGAAGTATTTGGTGGGGCAGGTGATCTCGGCAATCTCGTAACCGGCGTAAAAGATCTGGGCCAGCATCTGGTTGTCGAAGATGAAGTCGTCGGAATTTTCACGATACTTTATTTTCAGCAGCACCTCCCTCGAAAACGCGCGATAGCCGGTGTGGTATTCCGAAAGCTTTTGCTTCATCAGCATATTCTGCGCCAGTGTAAGAAAACGGTTGAAAATGTATTTGTAAAGCGGCATGCCCCCTTTCAGGGCGCCTTTGCCGAGGATCCTCGAGCCCAGGACGACCTGGTACACCTCGTTGGCAATCAGGTAGCACATGCTGTGGATGAGCTTCGGCGTGTACTGATAATCGGGGTGGAGCATGACCACTATGTCGGAATCGATCTCCAGCGCTTTGTCGTAGCAGCTTTTCTGGTTGGCCCCGTAGCCTTTGTTTTCCACGTGCTCGACAATATGCCTGATCCCTAATTTGCGGGCGACCTCCACCGTATTGTCCAGGCTGCGGTCATCCACCAGGATCACTTCATCCACAATATCATAAGGGATTTCCCTGAAGGTCTGCTCAAGGGTTTTCTCCGCGTTATAGGCCGGCAACACCACCGTAATCTTCTTTCCGTCGATCATATGCCTGGTTTTGTTTGGTCAGGATATCGGGCTGCAAAGATAAAACCGTTCTTCTCGTAAAGTATGGTCAACTGGGGATAAATACGTAAATATTCATCCCGTTTGGTCATTTTAAAGACAAAATAAGCCGGTTTATCGATCGGGCCGGTCAGCAGCCAGTCGTTGTCGTTGGCCTTTGGATTGGCCTGCGGCATGGTCTGGCCGTAAAACATGTGTGCATAACTCTTAAATCCCAGGGTCTTTATATAACAGTCCTCACCTGCACGCTGGCGGTAAAAATCGAGCGCCGCACGCTGGGCATAGCCTTCAATCTTTCCCGTGAAAACAGTCATCGTTATGAAAGTAAATAAAAGGGAGGACGCAAAAAGAACGATGATTTTATTCGCGGCTTTTTTCAATATCAGAAATGCCAGTAATCCAAGAGCCAGGATCCCGGCGACCATTGCCTCCCACCCCGTCCACTTTACATCCGCAGCAAGGTTGGCAACGGCAAACGGATCTTTGATCAGCCCGCTGCCCATCAGCCATTCCTTATTGAGCCCGACTACAGTGAACCCGATGATCACCAGTATCCATGCGATGCCCAGGATGACCAGCAACACTTTGGAAAGCCTGCCGAAGCTGCGCTCGCCATGTATGACCCTGTAAATCCCGAGGGAAGCCATGTAGGTCAGCGGGAAATAAGCCATGGAAGAGTAATGCACGATCTTGGTTTTGACAATCTCAAACAGGACGATCACCACCAGTTGCAGGATGAACATGATGCGCCGCCAGTCTTTCTGCAGGGGCGTTTCATCCGGCCTGCCCCGGAACCCGCTGAACAGGAAGGCCGAAGCCGGGAAAACGCCGAGCAGGAGGATCACCACGTGATAGCCCGGGAAACCGCCATGGCCTGCGTCCTTGGTATTGAACAACCGGACCTGGTAGATGATGAAATCTTTCACTGTTTCCATGTTTCCTGCAGCGATCTGGACGAAAAACCAGGAACCGCCCGTGAGGCCCATGCCGAGGAAAAAGAGAAGGATATGGGAGAATTTTATCCTGACGGGAAGACGGGAAGACGGGAGGACTGGAAGACGGGAGGAAAGCAAGAGGGTGCAGAGAAAAACGAATGCTGTCAGGCCGAAAATCAGAAATCCCACGGGCCCTTTGGTGAGGATGGCGAGACCGATGAAAAGACCGGCTGAAAAGATTTGAGGATTTGGGGATTTGAGGATTTGGGGATTTGGGGATTTACAGCTTGAAGCTTGTGGCTTGTGGCTTGCGGCTTGTGGCTTGTGGCTTGCAGCTTGCAGGTAAAGTGTTGCAAAGTAAATCCCAAGAAAAATAAACAGGTTGAACCAGGGATCGATGATGCCGGATTTGAAATAGAAGAGCGGGAGCAGCGAACCGACGTATACCAGGACCCATAAGAGCCCCATCCGGCTGTCGTTGATCTTTTTCCCGATGCGGTAGATCACCAGCAGGGTGATGATGCCGCCGATGGCATTCGGGAAGCGGGCCGCGAATTCGTTGATACCGAACAGCTTCATCGACAGCACCTGCATCCAGATGAAGAGCGGCGGTTTTTCCCAGAACGGCTGGTAGTTGATCTGCACGTTCAGGTAGTCGCCGGTGACGATCATTTCGCGGGCAATCTCAGCAAAATTCACCTCGTCCCAGTCGAACAGCGCAACGCTCCCCAGGAACGGAAAGAAAAACAGCATTCCGCCCAGGATAATGAGGAGGTAATGGAGATAATTATGTTTTGATGAATCAATCACAGTTTTCCCGGCTTTTCCGGTGTAAAAGTAGTGAATTGAATGATAGCTGCAAGCTTCAAGCCACAAGCTGCAAGCTGCAAGCCTTTGGCTCCTTAAGAATATTAGTTTAATAAAACAACACCAATCGACAGTCCTGCGATAAGAATAATAATACTGACGGGTATCCACCACCAGAGTTTGACCCATGCGGGAAAGGCAATATCATTTTCTCCGCCGGTAAGAACAGTCCAGAAGCGAAGGCCATTTTTTACAGCCCGTAGTTGAAAGAGATAAATCAGCAATCCGCCCGGCAGTGCGCCTAATGCGGTGATGGCCCACCAGGTCATCAGGGACAGTGGGGAAAGCGGCATTAAGAGCGACATATCCAGGCTCTTGTTGACCAGCGGCATGGCAACCGGAATTATGCCGCCCAGCCCCAACAGGGTGGTAACCAATACCAGCGGGAGACATCGCAGTAATGCACTGCCGCGGCTCTTCCGGATGCCGGTAACCAGGAATGCCATGTGAAATGCCAGTCCGAAAATTATTGGCAAACCAAATATCAGGCCGACTTGCAACTGCCAGGCAGCCTTCCCCGATAACGTGCTTAATATCAGAATTGAGATCGCAACGGTATAAGAAACCACAACAGGTATGAGTGATCCCAGTGTTTCAATGCAGGCATTGCGCCAGGAGATCGTTTTACAGGCCTTTTGCGCGATAAATCCGGCCAACAATGCAACCGGGCCAAGGAAGATCACGGCGGTTATCCAGAACCAGAATGCTTTCTGAAACAGGTTTCTTTTCAGAAACAACAAAACTAAACTGATCAACAGGGTCACAGGCCAGCTTAATCCTACAATCCAATTTATCCTGAAGTTTGCCCGGGCCACATGATATCGCCTGGCTGCTTCTTTCTGCACGTCCTCAGGAAATAGCCTGCTGAGTGGACCTGGTCCACGGGGATTGGATAATTCGTCCTTAACATTCAGCACGACAGGACGATCATACTGGAAAAAATAATAGACATAGACGATTCCGTTGGTCAAATCGGCGACCATCGTTTCAATCGTCCAGCTGGCGCCTTTCTCCTCGTGGACGGCATCCATAATGGCTGTGAAATCCTTGAAACTGACCGGATCTTCATTTTCAACCAGGAGGCCCAATAATTCCTGGGCTTTATCGTACCGCCAGCATGGGTAACTATAACTATTGGAAGGATTGGCGACATTAAAATTTGTGGAAACCAGGAATCCATCCCCCGGTGGTTTTCGTGTAAACACCATTTCGCCTTCTTTACCGGCGCTGATAATAACAGCGTCACCTGTGGCATCCGCGAAGTGCATCTGGTCGTGCATATACGGCAGGTGCCGGTGGCTCCTGACCCACTCAACGGCCTCTTCCACCGTTGCACATTCATGCATGATCTGCATACAGAACAGGTGATATTCTCCCGGCGCCGGAATCTGCCCGGATTGCGTTTTTAATTCAAACCGCGGCAATCCGTTGGCATCATAAGCCAGTCCCTTCTCGTTAACCCCTTGCTGGGGATTATCCGGTTTGCCGATCCAAATGACACCATACCTGGAGGAGTCGCCAGGTTGCACCCAGTAATATGAATCCGCCAGGTTAAAGTCGTCATTTCCCCCGAAAAAAACACTATCGCCCTTCGCTATGGTTATGACCGTACATCCCGAGTAAAGATATTGTGAATCAGAAGATTGTGTCTGTATCTTACGGGTATTGATTCCGGATATCGAAATCAGCATCAGTAAACCGAAAAGCTGAATTCTCTTCAATTTGTATTTCTATTAATGATCCGAAACTTGATGAAGTCCGCAAAATAGGTTATAGTAATCGACAATCGATTTCATGTCAATCTCATCATTTTCAGTATTCATGATCTTCTCCGCCAGTTCCGGGCAATCGCTGAAATACTCAGCCATATCTTTTTTAAAGCCCGATGTTCTTGTTCTTTTCAGTTCCCCGTCCCCTTTTTGTAAAATACATCGATCGATTTGGTAATGGTAAATACCTAAGGTGCCGGTTAAAGTGTTCGGCAAAGGATAGTATGCAGTATTATAATACATGAACATTTTCAATTTTCCATCAATTATCTGATGCAGAAAGATATTATTTCCTGTCGGGTCAAAGACACCCAGTTCCAGGGAATTATAAACCGAAAGCATTAGTATCTTATGGGTTCCATAGGTGAAACTGAATCCTCTGGCATGATCTGGACGGAGTTTGATTTTCTGGCCCGTCGAATCGTAATACACTACTTTGAATTGCAGTTTCTCGAGATTTGGTTCGTCGGTAAAAGCATTGACCGGTACATGAATCATCACCTCAATTGTATCATTCTCGAAAAAGATTTGTCCTTTGACCTTTTCAGCTTGAGAATGAAAAGGCAAAACAAGGCAAAATGCCGTTATTATCGCTATGCTTCTCATGACTGTTTATATAAGAATTCCAGGCAAAAATGGATTAATGCGTTAAAGATAAGATAATTCGATGAAAAAAGCAAGCCACAAGCTGCAAGCCTCAAGCTGCAAGCCACAAGCCACAAGCTGCAAGCCGCAAGCCGCAAGCTCTATGCTCTTAGCCAAATATTATTATTTTTACCAGATAATCAAACTAAAGCACCCATGTCGATTTTCAGAGTCCTCCTGGCGATTATTTTTCCTCCGTTATCAGTCATTGACAAAGGCTGCGGCTCCGTTCTCATCGTATTCCTGCTGACGCTGGCCGGCTGGATTCCGGGAGTGATTGCAGCGCTGATTATTCTGAATAAAGGGAGATAGAGACTAAGATCCGGCTGATATAACGTTCAGCGCAGCGGTCTGGGCCAGAGGAATTACACGATTCGGCATTGTCAATTCTGCATTTTCAATTTAAATTGCAAATTGTAAATTTATATTGATAATCGACATTACCGAATACCGAATCGTGTAATTTTTTTGTCCGGTCCGGATGCTGTGCGTTCGTTATGCATAGTGCCCTATTCAAAATCTTTTGTTAGAGCTTCAATTTCGTTACGAAGTTTTGGCAGGTGATTAACTAGAATTGCCCAAATATTTTCATCAGAGATCGAATCATATCCATGAATAATCTGGTTTCTCAATCCAACAATTCGATTAGCCTCTTCAATTGGGAACATGGAATCTTCTTTAAGGATCCGGTTCATGGCTTCACCAATAATTTCCAGATTTCTCTCGACAGCTCTTTTTAAAATTAAATTGCTTTTATATTGAGTAAAGGAAAGGCTTTCTGAAGGAAGAAACGAATCAATTTCATGAATGGCGATCTTGATGTCAAACAGGGATTTAAGCACTTTTTCGTTCATAGATCAAAACTTTATCCCGATCGAGAATTTTCCGAAAGATCGGATTTCTAACCGCTTGATTTTCTACAATATCAACTTCTCTATTTAATAGGGATTCTAATTTCTCTTTAAAATCCATGTAATTATTAAAATATTCTAATGGATTTATCAAATGACTGAACTGAATTAATATATCTACATCACTTTGGTCATTGAATTTCTCAGTTATCACTGAACCAAAAATGAACAACTGTTCAACCTGGTGGTCTGAGCAAATTTTAATTATCTGGTCGATATGTCGACTAATCAGATTCATCAATGCAAAAGTAAGATAAAGGCAAAGATAATAAAATTCAGGGCATTATGCACAATGTTCGGCGGTATGTTATAACGCTTGTTAGCATTAGTTCTTTTCCAATTTCAAATCAATATTTTTTTCTTTTATTTTCATTGTATATGCTATTGAATCAAGCGGTTCAATACTCTTATAATCTTTACTTTTATCTATTATCCAATAAGAAATATGCTGGTCTTCTAGATCTTTATTGATGGCAATAATCCACTTGTCATTGTATGCATATTCCATTACAACAGGAGGTATTGCTTCAGGACCGCTGCCAATATGTTCTTGTGATATTTGATAAATGATTGTTTGAGGATAATCTTGAATATATCTATAATTATTGCCTAGATCAATACTGTCATCCATCCTTATCCATATACATGATTGAGATAAGATCAATATTATGAGTGCTGCTATCTTTTTCGTTCTTCGGATAAATATATATATTATTTGTTTTCTATATCTGCAAACCCTTTGATGAAAGTTTACTAATAGATTATGGTTTTCTGAGACAGAATTAATGCTAAATTGTATATAACAACCAATGCTTATAACTTTCAATGGTTGATTGCTATCAGCACGGGCAAGAGCCACAAGCCGCAAGCCAGGAAATTCCAAATTCCAAGCACCAAAATCCAAACAAATTCCAAAATCAAAAATCAAAAATCAAAAATCAAAAATCCTCAAACCCCCAAATCCTCAAATCCCCAAACCCTACTCATACTCTCCCCATGCCTTGATCCCTATCCCTTCCACGTCGATCTTGCAGAACGAGTAGATGAACGCGCTGGCCAGCCGGGCGTTGGTGATGAGCGGAATGTTGAAATCCACGGCGCTGCGGCGGATGCGGTAGTCGTTGTCGAGCTCGCTCTTGCTCAGGTCCTTCGGGATGTTGATCACCAGATCGATCTTCTTTTGCCGCAGGTAATCCATTGTGTTGGGAGTCTTGTCCTCCTCGGGCCAGTGCAGCATGACCGACTTGACGCCGCTCTTCACGAAGAAATCATGCGTGCCCCCGGTGGCGTAGATCGTGAGCCCTTTCTCCTGCAGCATCCGGGCGCTGTTCAGCAGCTCGATCTTCGACCGGGAAGGGCCGCTGGAGAACAGGACGGCCTTCTGCGGGATGCTGTACCCTACCGAAAGCATCGACTTCAGGATGGCTTCGTAGTATCCGTCGCCGATGCAGCCGACTTCGCCGGTGGAAACCATCTCGACGCCCAGCACCGGATCGGCCTTCTGCAGCCGGGAGAAGGAAAACTGCGACGCTTTCACCCCGACGTAATCCAGGTCGAACAGCGATTTGTCGGGTTTTGTGACCGCTTTGCCGAGCATGATCTTTGTCGCGATCTCGATGAAATTTGTTTTCAGCACTTTGGAAATGAACGGGAAGCTGCGCGAGGCCCTGAGGTTGCACTCGATCACCATCACGTCGTTGTCCTTGGCCAGGAACTGGATGTTGAACGGCCCGGAGATCCTCAGGTGTTCCGCGATCTGCCTGCTGATGCGCTTGATCCGCCGCACGGTCTCGACATAGATCTTCTGGGGCGGGAACAGCATCGTGGCGTCGCCGGAATGGACGCCGGCAAACTCGACGTGCTCGGAGATGGCATAGCAGATGATCTCCCCATCCTTAGCCACGGCGTCCATCTCGATCTCCTTGGCGTCTTCGATGAACTTCGAGACCACCACGGGATATTGCTTCGACACCTCCGCGGCCATCTCCAGGAAATGCTCGAGTTCACTGCGGTTCGACACGATGTTCATGGCCGCCCCGGATAAAACATACGAGGGCCGCACGATGACCGGGAAACCGGCCTCGTCGGTGAACTTATACACTTCGCTGACCGAAGAGGATTCGATCCAGCGCGGTTGGTCGATGTCCAACTCGTCCAGGATAGCAGAAAACTTGTGCCTGTTTTCGGCTTTGTCGATCGACTGCGGCGAGGTACCGAGGATCGTCACGTCCTGCTCCCACAGACGCATCGCCAGGTTGTTCGGGATCTGTCCGCCGGTGGAAACGATCACGCCCTTCGGTTCTTCCAGGTCGAGGATGTCCATCACCCGCTCAAAGGTCAGTTCTTCGAAATAAAGCCGGTCGCACAGGTCGTAATCGGTGCTGACCGTTTCGGGATTGTAGTTGATCATCACCGAGCGGTACCCTTCGCTGTTGACGCAGTTGAGCGCATTGACACCGCACCAGTCGAACTCCACGCTGCTTCCGATGCGGTACGCACCGGAACCGAGAACGACGATGGAATCATCGCTGGCGACAGATAATTTGTCCTTGCCGGATGATTTAACGCTTTCATCGCTGGCGGCAGATAATTTGTACTTGCCGGACGATTTAACGCTTTCATCGCTGGCGCGATAAAAGGTTAAATCGTGTTCGTCACCGTTGTAAGTGAGGTATAAATAATTGGTTTTCGCCGGGTATTCCGCTGCCATCGTATCGATTTGTTTGACGTATGGGACGATGCCTCTGGATTTGCGGTAATTGCGGACTTTTAAGAGATCATCCGTGATGTTCGCTTTATCGCTTTTTAAAACAAAACGGGCAAGCTGGAAATCGGAAAAGCCGAGCTGTTTCGATTTCAGGAGAAGAGAAAGGGGCAGCTCCTCAAGGGAATAGAAACGGTCCAGTTCGGCGCGCAGATCCCAGATATTTTTGAGTTTTTCAAGGAACCAGCGGTCGATTTTCGTCAGTTCAAAGATGCGTTCCACGCTGTAGCCTTTCATGAGCGCCATGGCGATGACGAAAATGCGCATGTCGGTGGGCACGGAAAGCTCTTTGTCGATGATGACGTCCTCGATGTCTTTGTTCCCCACAAAGCCGTGCATCCCCTGGCCGATCATGCGGAGGCCTTTCTGGATGGCTTCCTCGAAGGTCCGGCCGATAGCCATCACCTCGCCCACGCTTTTCATACTGCTGCCTATTTCGCGTGAAACGCCGTGAAATTTGCCCAGGTCCCATCTCGGGATCTTTACGACGATATAGTCGAGCGCCGGTTCAAAGAAAGCCGACGTATCCTGCGTCACGGAATTCTTCAGCTCAAACAGCCCGTAGCCGAGGGCAATCTTTGCAGCCACGAAGGCCAGCGGGTAGCCGGTGGCCTTGGATGCCAGCGCGCTGGATCTTGACAGGCGGGCATTGACCTCGATGACCCGGTAGTCCTCCGAATCGGGATCCAGGGCGTATTGCACGTTGCACTCCCCTACGATTCCGATGTGGCGGATGATGCGGATGGAAAGTTCCCGCAGCTTGTGATATTCCCGGTTGCTGAGCGTCTGCGAAGGCGCCACCACGATGCTTTCACCCGTGTGGATGCCCAGCGGGTCGAAGTTTTCCATGTTGCACACCGTGATGCAGTTGTCGTACCCGTCGCGGACCACTTCGTACTCCACCTCTTTCCAGCCTTTCAGCGATTCCTCCACCAGCACCTGGGCGGAGTAGGAGAACGATTTCTGGGTCAGTGCCCGCATCTCCTCCTCCGATGAGCAAAATCCACTGCCCAGTCCGCCGAGTGCGAAGGCCGAGCGGACGATCACGGGATAACCGAGTGTAGCAGCGGCCCTGACGGCTTCATCCACGCTGGTCACCGCGAGGCTGCGGGGCGTCTTCACGCTGATCTCATCGAGTTTGCGGGCAAAAAGCTCACGGTCCTCGGTATCGAGGATGGCTTTGACAGGCGTTCCCAGCACCTGTACGCCATGTTTCTCAAGGACGCCCGACTGGTAAAGCGCCACGCCGCAGTTCAGGGCGGTCTGCCCGCCGAACGAAAGCAGGATGCCTTCCGGCTTCTCTTTTTCTATCACTTTCTCGACGAAAAACGGGGTCACCGGCAGGAAGTAGATCTTATCGGCCATCCCTTCGGAAGTCTGGACCGTGGCGATGTTCGGGTTGATCAGGATGGTGAAGATGCCTTCTTCGCGCAGGGCTTTCAGCGCCTGGGTGCCGGAGTAATCGAATTCGCCGGCTTCGCCGATCTTCAGGGCCCCTGAGCCCAGCAGGAGGACTTTTTTAATGTCTTGCTTCATGATCCCTGACTTTATCCATGAAATGATCGAAAAGAAATTCCGTATCGACGGGGCCGGCCGACGCCTCGGGGTGGAACTGCACGGCAAAGAAGGGTTTCGAAGCGTGCCTGATCCCTTCGCAGGTCTTGTCGTTCAAGTTCTCGAACCAGGGTAGCCAGCCCGCCGGAAGCGAACCGGTATCGACGGCATAACCATGGTTCTGGGAAGTGATGAAACAGCGGCTGGTATCCTTCATGATGACCGGCTGATTATGGCTCCGGTGGCCGTATTTCAGCTTGTAGGTATCGGCGCCCGCCGCCAGGGCCATGATCTGGGAGCCGAGACAGATACCGAAGACCGGCACCCTGCAGTCCAGGAGTTGCTTCACCGATTCTATGGTTGCTTTGCACATCTTGGGATCGCCGGGGCCATTGGAAAACAGCACCCCGTCGTAATCTGCGGGATCTACCGGGTGATCCCAGGGGACCCGGTGCACCGTGGCGTCCCGTTTCAGCAGGCAGCGGATGATGTTGTTTTTGGTTCCGCAATCTACCAGGAGGATCCTGTGTCGCCCGTTCCCGTATGTTTGTGTTTCCCTGGACGACACCTGGTCGACGAGGTTGTCTTTGTTCGGATCATAAAAAGCAATGTTCTCAGCCAGAATAATCTTGCCGAGCATGGCGCCTTTTTCCCGGATGATCCGGGTCAGTTTTCTCGTATCCACACCGGCTATACCGGGCACCATGTGTTCTTTCAGCCAGTCGGACAGGCTTTTCACCGCGTTCCAGTGGCTGTAGCTGAAAGAGTAATCGGAAATGACCAGGCCGGAGATCTGTACCTTTTCCGATTCGAAGAACTCCGTCATGCCGTCCCGCATGCGCATTTCAGGCACCCCGTAATTGCCGATCAGCGGGAAGGTGGCCACGAGGATCTGTCCTTTGTACGACGGATCAGTGAGGCTTTCGGGGTAGCCGTTCATGGCGGTGGAGAAGACCACTTCACCGGCAGAAGATCGTTCGGCGCCGAAGGAATAGCCGTGGAATTCCGTGCCGTCATCCAGGACAAGCGTTGCGGGAACCGTTTTATTCATAGACCAGGCGGTTGATATTCAATTATATGATTTCCCGGATCTAAAAATATATGTTTTGATGTAAGTATTTTTGATTGTTGAAAAGTTATCCGTGAAAATCCGCCGCATCCGCGAAAATCCGCGTTCTCTTATGGCACACGGATGACACGGATGAGACGGATTTACACGGATTTAGTTTAGAGTTATTTTTATCCCTTCCTTTGGAACGATAAATTCACCTTCCTGGATACCTTGCTGTTCAAGGGCAATCTTCAAGTCCATCTGTGGATCGTACTGGCCGTCGTCTGCCAGGGGGAAGGTGCCGAAGTGCATGCCGATGCTCTTCGGGGATTGAAGGATCTTGTGGATCTTCACTGCATCAGCAGGTGAGGTGTGGATGGGCGACATGAACCAGGAGGGTTTGTAAGCCCCGATCGGAAGGAATGAAAGGCGGATGGGTGCGAGCTTTTCAGCGATCTCTCTGAAGAAATCACCGTAACCGGTGTCTCCTGAATAATAGATGCTGCCCTTTTCCGTCATCAAAGCAAATCCCGACCAGAGCGTCTTGTCCCTGTCGAACATGCCGCGGCCGCTGAAATGCTGCGCCGGTGTGCAAACCAGCTTCAGCCCGCCAGATGTTGTTAATTCGTCCCACCAGTCCATTTCCTTGAAGTTCTCAATCCCTTTTTTCTTTAAAAACAATCCGACACCCAGGGGAGTGTATATAACCGGATCGAAACGTTTTGCCAGTTTTTTCAGCGTGCTGATATCCAGGTGGTCGTAGTGATTGTGGGTAAGCAGGATCATGTCAATGTGAGGCAGGTCTTCAAAACGTATGCCTGGCGGGCGCATCCTTTTCGGGCCGGCGAATGAAACAGGACTGGCATACTCGCTCCAGACAGGATCGGTGAGAATATTGAACCCCCGGGTCTGGATGAGAAAAGTGGAATGGTTCACAAAGGTCACCACAACGGAATCGCCTTCGATTTTCTTTGCCGGGGCGGGACCGGATTCTGCTTCGGTGAGCTCTTTCCATTCGCCGCGTTCCCGGTTCCGCGACCATTTGATGAGGTCTTTGAATCCTGCCGGCTGAACTCCGCCGGGATTATTGAATTTCCTGCCGTCGAAATGATCGCTGACGGGCCCATGGTATGCCGGAGCGGAGAAGATCCACCCGAGCAGCATCGAGCCAATAATGAATACAAGGATTAAGATCAGGACAATGAACAATATCTTCATCATATGATTTGGTTAAATTGCAAATTTAGAAAGCGTTTCATTTCAAGCTTAAACAAACGATATGATCTAAGGTTCACGCATTTTTTTTATTACTTGCCCGGAACCAACGGCTTTAGTCGTTGGTTCCAAAGAGAAACTCCTACGACTTTTTTTTCTGAACTCCGACGACTTATATATTTCGAAACTCCGACGACTTATATATTTCGAAACTCCGACGACTTATATATTTCGAAACTCCGACGACTAAAGCCGTCGGTTTAAAGATTTGTTATTATTTTTGATAAAGAAAATTTATTTTTTCTTGCTGTTTATGTGCTGGATGATGGAAGGGGTAATTTCACATGTTGTATTTGCTGTTAAAAATTCCCGTTATGACTGGCAAAAGGTCAAACGAAAGAAACCTGCTGGTTTTATTGCTCCAACTTTCCCTTTTTTTGAAGGAGAAGGAGAAGAATTTCTTATCAATATACTTTGCAATACTGCTAAAGAACTGGGATTAAGATTTGCTTCATTTAATTTTTGTGGTGATCATGTTCATGCAGTTCTAATTACAGAAAATATAGAGATTTCTAAAACTGTAGGTCTTTGGAAAGGAAAATCAGCTTATCTATACAATCGTCGAGATCAACTAGTTCATGAGAATTCTCAATCACAAAAACAAGTAAAAGTTAATCAGAACCTTTGGGCTAAAAGTTTTTTTCATAAAATAATCAACACCGCGGCCGAACTCGATCGCGTTAATAATTATATAATTAATAACAGAAAAAAACATGGTCTTGAGCCCCTATCAGACTCTTCCATAAAAATTATCAGCACGCTCTTTTTTAGTATAAACCAATAAACCGACGGCTTTAGTCGTCGGAGTTTCGAAATATATAAGTCGTCGGGGTTCCGAAAAAAAGTCGTCGGAGTTCCGAAAAAAATAGAATTATCTTCGCAATAAAAATTTCCATGAAAAGATCCGGATTATTATCGGCATTCTTACTAATCCTTTTGAACGGAATATTTTCGCAATCTGTATTTATGACCCGTACCGGCACGGCATCCTTTGTTTCCAATGCGCCACTCGAGATCATCAAAGCGGAATCGAAGGAAGTCAGCGGAGCTATTGACCTGGCCGATAACGAATTCATCTTCACCATAGATAACAACAGCTTCAAAGGGTTTAACAGCGCGCTGCAACAGGAGCATTTTTATGAGAATTACATGGAAACGCAACTTTATCCAACTTCTTCTTTTAAAGGTAAGATCATTGAGAAAATCGATGTGAATTCCACCCTGGAACAGGAAGTCAGGGCAAAAGGCATCCTTGACATTCACGGGGTAAGCCAGGAAAGGATCATCAAGGGTACGGTGAAGATCATCGGGGACAAACTGCAGTTGAAGGCCGGATTCACCGTTTTGCTCGAAGACCACCGGATCAAAGTTCCAAAGGTGGTAAATCAGAAAATTGCAGAAACCATCGAAGTTTCAATCATCGCTGAACTTAACAGGGAGAAAAACTAAACCGTGCCGTTTGTTTTCATCATAAAAAAGCGAGTACTCACGGGCATCATGATTTTGATGATGTCCCTTCCGGCTGTTATAGCCCAGCAACCGCATGTTCAGAAGGTCAGGGTCGCCATTCCGGGTAAAGAGCCGCAATTCACAAGGGCCGTACAGGACCGTAACGGCTATCTCTGGCTGGGATCACAGGACGGGCTTTTCAGGTATGACGGCCACAGCTTCCTTGAATTCACTGTGCCCGGCGACAGCATTGAGCTGCATATCACCGCCCTGCACGAATCCCCGGATGGCCTGCTCCGGATCGGCTGCAAGGATGGCAGGATCTACAACATGGTCAACGGGGTGGTATCGCCGGTAGAAAGCGCCACGGGAAAAGCGATCACCGATATCATCATCGACAGGTCCGGCAACCTGTGGTGGTCAACGGCAGGCGCAGGGATCTTTTATTACAGGGATGATCGCCTTGAAAATTTCAATCACTCCTCCCCTTCCGGTCTGCCCGATGATTACGTGTATGACCTGGAACTCACGTCAACCGGGGATATCTGGGCCGGGACCGACGCCGGGGCCGTCCGGCTGCAGTTCCAGACATCGGGACTGGCTGTGGTAAATCCTCCTTCACATATCCGCTTTCCTGATATCATGGTCAGGGTGATCAAAGAAGACCGGGACGGAAAGCTCTGGCTTGGCTTCCAGGACGGTGGCACCGGGTACCTTGAAAAGGATTTGAGCAGCTTCATTTCTTCCTGCCCAAATGAAACATGGGCTTTTGGTGCGATCAACGACCTGCTGCCCCTGGGCGATGTTACCTGGGCCGGAACGGCTGACGGGAATCTTATCGAAATCAACGCGGAGAGCCAATCCTGTAAGACCAGGATGATCAGCAGCGAGGATCTTATCAAAGGAAATATCTACGACCTGCTCGAAGACAAAGAAGGCAATGTTTGGATACTGTCGCATTCTGGTTTATATCGCACCACCGGCAACCACCTCATGTTTCTCGACCGTTTCAACGGACTGTCCCTCGAAAATATCCATGCCATCACAAATGACGCCGGTAACCCGGACAGGATCTGGTTCAGCAACGACCAGGGGCTGTTTTCAACAGATCTTTCTAACGGTAAAGTTGAAACATACCTTGGGAATTTCCGGAAACCTGACATGAAGATCATGTGTCTTTACCAGGACCGGCACGGCAATATCTGGGCCGGGACCTTCAACTACGGGGTGTTCAGGATTCGCCCGGAAGACGGTACCTGGACGCGGATCACTGAAAACGAAGGACTGGTGAACAACAATGTGCTGGCCATTTCAGGGCATGACGACACGATCTGGATGGCCACGCTGGGTGGCGCTTCCGAGTTGATCCTCAAGGGAGACCTTCCCGGGAAGCCTTTTACAATAAGTTCCCACAACCGCGAAACAGGCCTGGTCAGCAATTTTATCTATTCAGTTTTTGAAGATAAAAATGATCAGATATGGTTTGGAACGGATGGTGACGGCATCAGCGTCATGACCAAAAACGGATGGATCAGCTACAATGAAAACCATGGCCTGACCGATGACGTCATCTATTCGATCACCGGCGATCAGTACGGGAATATCTGGGTCGCATCGGCCGGCGAAGGGATTTTCAGGTTTACAGAAGGCAGGTTCACCAGGTTCAGTACACGTGAAGGACTGAGCAGTACCGACATCACCGCGATCGCGGCAGTGGGAGACGAACTGGTGATCGTCAATGAAAACGGGATGGATTTCCTTCACATCCCCACGGGACGGATCACGCATTCCGGTGAAGAGAACGGCCTTTCGGGCCTGTCACCCGACCTGAACGTGATCAGCACCGACCGGTGCGGATACCTGTGGATAGGGACCCGGAAAGGGATCATCCGCTACCAGGCGGGGAACAAGGTCACCTCTTACGGCCCGGTGACGGTGCTGGAAGAGATGTCGGTTTACCTTGAGCCCAGGGCTATGCAGCAGGACCTTTTCTTAAATTACAATGAAAACCATGTTTCGTTCAAATACGACGGCATCTGGTACGCCAACCCGGAGAAGGTGAACTACCAGGTTTTCCTTGAAGGCTATGACCTGGGCTGGAAAGATACCTACGACCGGCAGATCACCTACTCAAGCCTCCCTTCAGGCAAGTACACGTTCAAGGTAAGATCGTCGCTGAGCCCGTCATTCACCAATGCTTCCGAAGCAAGTTATACTTTTAGCATCCGGAGGCCATTCTGGCTGAGCGACTGGTTCATCCTGCTGCTGATCATGCTCATTTCTGGAGTGGTCTTTCTGATCATTACTTACCGCGAACAAAAGCTCCGCAAGATCGAACAGGAGAAAAAAGAAAAAGTGGAGTTCGAGTTCCAGGTGCTTAAAAACCAGGTCAATCCCCATTTCCTGTTCAATAGTTTCAGCACGCTGATCTCCCTCATCGAAGACCAGCCTGAAGAAGCGGTGCGTTATACCGAGAAGCTTTCGGACTTCTTCCGGACCATCCTTCAATACAAAGACCAGGAAGTCATTTCATTGAAGGAAGAACTTGTGTTGATAGAAAATTATTTCTTCCTTTTGAAAAAACGGTTCGGCGACAACCTGAATCTTGACATATCGCTGAAAGATAAGGTGAAAGAATCCTTCATTCCGCCGATGACACTGCAGATCCTGATCGAAAACGCGGTGAAGCATAATGTTATATCGAAAGATAAACCCCTGTTTATCAGGATTTGCGAAGAGGAAGAAAAAATCATAGTTGAAAATAACCTGCAACCGAAACAGACCGCAGAAGTATCCACCGGCATCGGGCTGGAGAATATCAGGAAACGTTACCGGCTGATTGCGAAGGCAGAGCCGGAGATTGTGAAAACGGGAGATGCATTCACGGTTGGTTTGCCGGTGATAAGGTGATAAGGTGATAAGGTGATAAGGTGGTCTAAATCAATGAAAACCAATGACAACCAATGACAATCAATGACAATCAATGACAATAACATATACTGTTGTGCAAATGAAACTACTCATCATAGAAGACGAACCGGCCAGCGCGCAGCGCCTGAAAAAACTGGCCACAGAAATTGAGCCGGGGATTGAGGTCCTGGAGATCCTTGACAGCATTTCTTCCTCGGTGGAATGGTTCAAAACCCACACCGAACCTGACCTGGTCCTGTCAGACATCCACCTGGCCGACGGTTTGAGCTTCGAGATCTTCAAACAGATCCAGGTCGCCTGTCCGGTCATTTTCACAACGGCTTACGACCAGTATGCCATCCAGGCTTTCAAGGTCAACAGCGTCGATTACCTGCTGAAGCCTATAAAAAAAGATGAGCTGGCGGAAGCGATCAAAAAATTCAAAAAGATGCAGCCGGCCGCGCCATCGGTCGATCTTGCACAGCTAATGTCGCTGATGGGAAAAGAAGAGAAAGAATACCTCAGGCGGATAGTGATCCGGCTGGGGCAACAGATTAAAGTCGTAGAAATAAAAGATGTGGCGTATTTTTATATCGATGAAAAGATCGTCTTCGCGGTCACGTTCAACAAGGACCGCTACCCAATGGACCTGAGCCTCGACCAGCTAGAGAAACAGCTCGATCCCGAACGGTTCTTCCGCATCAACCGCGGGTTCATCATCAGCCTGGAATCCATCGAAACCATGATCACCTATTCCAAAGCCCGCATCAAGATCAAGCTGAAACCAGCCTGCGAGCTGGAGTCGATCACCAGCACGGAGCGGTCGGCAGAGTTCCGGGATTGGCTGAAAGGACGGTAGGACGGGAAGACGGGAGGACTGTAAGACGGGAGGACTGTGTAGGACAAGCCCGAAGGGCTTTAACGTGAATAACCCCCGGTGAAACCGGTGGTAGAAAGAGGAAATCCATCTCCCCAACCCTGAAAAGGGTTGAACAATCGTATCGCCTAATAATCTTACCTTCCTACAATCCTACAGTCCTACAGTCCTACAGTCCTAAAGTCTTCCCGTCTAACAGTCATATTTTCCCGTTTCAACCGCCAGAACTTCCCGTTCATCAACCTTAATTTGCTTCAGGGTGTTCGTTTGATGTTCCTTTGCTTCATCAACTTAAAACAAAAACACCATGAAAACTTCAATAAAACTTTTCTTAGTAGCGCTGACGATCAGCCTGGCTTCCTGCTCCAAGAGCAACGACGACAATCCGTCAAACAATAGCAATAACAATAACACTGAACAGGTTTCAGGGGACTGGAAGGTGACTTACTACTTTGACAGCGGAAAGGATGAAACCAATAATTACAGCGGTTATACCTTCACGTTCAATACCGGCGGCCAGATGCAGGCAGTAAACGGCGCCGGCACATACAACGGGACCTGGCAGATCGGCGACCGCAGCAGTGATGATGACAGTGCCAGCAACAAATTCGTCATCAGCATCACAGGGAACAAACAAATGGATGACCTGCAGGACGACTGGGTGATCGTAAAAATCACTGACACTGAAATCTCGTTGAAAGATGACAACCCGGCGAGTGGGGAGGAACTAAGGTTCGGGAAATTTTAAGTTTTAAATTTTAAATTAACTCAAGACTCAAGACTAAGAATCAAGACTTTAAAGCCATGAAACGTAAAAATATCTATAAAGCCGCCCTCGCTCTCTTCGTTATCGGGTTGATCTCCGCAGGGCTAGTGTTCCAGTTCGTGATCAACAAGCCTCACAAGAATTACGAGAAAGCCAGGCCGGCCTATATCATCACAGCGCAGGAGCTTTTCGACAGTTTCCGCAACGACCGGCAGGTCGCGGAGCAGAAATACAACGGAACGGTGGTCATGCTGAACGGTGTGCTCGACAAGATCGAGGTTACCGATGACCAGGTAACCGGGGTATTTATCTTCGAACAGGGCATGTTCGGCGATGAAGGCATCCGTTGCACCATGCTTCCATCCCATTCTTCCAGCCTGAAATCATTCGATGAAGGGACCGAGATCAGGCTTAAAGGGTTCCTGGCCGGGTATAACGAAACCGACGTGATCCTCGAACAATGCTCGGTAATTCTTTAATAAGTATTTGAATTTTAATAGATTATTAATTATAAACAGACAAAAAGCAAACACATGACAACTTCATTCAGAATCATCGCAATCCTCCTCATCGGAATGACCGTAACCATCTCGGTCCAGGCACAGAAATACATGACCAAGAACGGCAACATCAAATTTTACTCTGAAACTCCTATCGAAACTATCGAGGCGACTAACAACCAGGTCAATTCTGCCCTCGACAGCAAAACCGGCGACCTGGTTTTCAAGGTGCTTATCAAGTCGTTCCAGTTCGAGAAGGCCCTGATGCAGGAGCATTTCAACGAAAACTACATGGAAAGCGACAAGTTCCCGAACAGCACGTTCCAGGGAAAAGTGACCAACCTGTCATCGATCGACTTCACGAAGGAAGGCAGCTATGATGCCACCATCGAAGGCGACCTGACCATTCACGGCGTAACGAAGAAGATCAGCGCGAAAGGGACCTTCACGGTGAAAGCCGGCGACAAGGTCCATGGCTTCAGCAAGTTCAACGTGAAGCCATCGGATTACGACATCAAGATACCGGAGCTGGTGGTCAAAAATATCGCCGAAAGCATCGAGGTGACCGTCGATGTTGAGCTTTCAAAGATGCAGTAAACACTCAGTTTCCACATATATTCGCTCACCCGGGTGGTCTTTATGACTTCCCGGGTTTTTGTTTTGTTGTGTTTGTTAATTTTGAGGCCTTAAACAGGATGAATGGAAACGCTAAAAAAGATCTGGGTGGAAGAATATCCCATTTACTGGTACGACACCGACCGCAACGGGCACCTGAAGATGTCGGGGGTGGCCAATTACCTGCAGGAATCGGCCTGGCGGCATGCCAACCACCTGGGTTTCGGCTGGGAAGACCTCCTGAAGCGCAATGAGTTCTGGGTGATCATCAGCCTGATGATCCGGATGACCGGCAAACCGGCGTGGGGGCAGAAGATCACCGTCGAAACCTGGCCCAAAGGGGTCGACCGGCTCTTCGCCTACCGCGATTTCAAGCTCATGGACTCCAAAGGCACCGTGATCGGAGCCGCCACTTCAGCCTGGATGATCCTGGACAAAGACACGCGGAAGCCCAAGAATGTGGACATCGTCAGGCCGGTGCTTCACCTGGCCACTCACCAGGACGTGCTCGACTGCAACCCTCCCCTTTTAAAGCCGCTGAAAGAGATCACCGCCACGGAGCCCAGGAAAGTCCGCTTCAGCGAAGTGGACCAGAACGGGCACGTGAACAATATCCGCTACATCGACTGGAGCCTCGACGCCATGCATGCGGAGTGGCACCGCACCCACCGCATCAAAACGATGGTGATCAACTACCTGTCGGAAGTCGATGCCGACGAAATCATTCAAATCTCGCATGGCCCGGCGGGAGAAGCTTCGGAAATCGTGCAGGGGATGAGGGAAGGCGATGAGAAGGTGATCTTCAGGACGAGACTGGATTGGGAGAAATGAGGATTGGGGGAGTTGAGGAGTTGAGGATTTGAGGAGTTGAGGGTTGGGGGATTTTAAGCCTGAAGGGCTTGAATGTGAATAACCCCCGGTGAAACCGGTGGGAGAAAGAGGAAATCCATCTCCCCAACCCTGAAAGGGTTGAACTATTCCTTCGCGAAACTTTGCGAAACCTTTGCGATCTTGGCGTGAAAATTTTAAGGCTTGCTATTACACGAAACTTCACGAAGACACGAAGGTTTACAAAGAAATTTTTCCTATGCTTTAATAGAAAGTAAATAATAATTTACCTTTGTATTTGGATTGTCTTTTTCCATTCAGAGATGAAGTGCAGGGAATTGTTGAGGATATTGAAAAAAGACGGCTGGTACCCGGTTTCGCAGAAGGGATCGCATATAAAACTGGTTCATCCATTCAAAAAGAATGTGATTATTTTCCCGGATCATGGAAGCCAGGAAATGGGTAAGGGAATGGAATTGAGAATATTAAAGGATGCAGAATTATTATGAAATCTTCAAAAAATAAATTGAAATTCATCGTCGAAAAGACAGATACAGGTTTTTCTGCCTATTGTAAAGAGTATCCTGTTTATACGACCGGAAACAGTTTCACTGAATTGCATGCAAATGCAGAAGAAGCGATTGGCCTTTATGAAGATGGTCCATCAAATCATTTTAAAGACATAGAAATTGATCTCGAAATCGACCTGCAGCAGTTCTTTCAATATTACAGGGTTATCAATGCCAAATTTCTGGCAAAAAGGATTGGAATGAACGAAACGCTGTTATCACAGTATGTCCAGGGCAAGAAAAAACCTTCGGCAAAGCAGACCGGTAAGATCCTGAATGGAATTCATGAAATCGGAAAGGAATTGATAATTATCGGCAGGTTTATCTGAATATCAAAATCTTGTCATTAAAATTCCTTTTACCCGTCACCATCTCCACAAAATAAATCCCATTTTCCAGTCCGCTTACATCAACCTGGGCTTCCCAATTTCCAATTTCCAATTTCAACACACATTCCCCCAGCATGCTATAGATCCGGACTTCGTTGATCCGGTCAGGGGATTCGATAGTTAAAAAATCTTTCACGGGATTGGGAAAAATGTGAATATTTCCTTCGTTTTCCTTCTGCTCGGGAACCTGCATCAGAACTTCGCAGACTGTATTTGTAGGTTCGGATTCACAGGTATCGCCATCGTCTGCCCAGATCTCCGTTACCCTGTAGCAGTAATAGTCACTGAAAACAATGTTAAGGTCCACATACTCCCAGTTGTTCGTTTCAGCATAAAATTCAAACCCTTCATCATTCTTGTTCCGGTATATTAAAAATGGTTTTTCAGGATTGGTACTAAAATAAATGTATCCTGCAATATTCCAGTTAAAATCAAGATCCGAGTTGATTTCAAGCAGGGTTGACCATGTACCGTCCAAAAACATCATGTTCCCGTAACCGTTGATTGCGGGGCCATCGTCCACACCGGCAGGATAACCTGTCGTTGTAGAAACGTGATAGCCAATCCATAAATCATTGTTAGTATCAATTTCGATTGGATTATCCAGCGATTCATAATTCCATTGATTTATGACCGGGCTTTCTACAACCTGGTCCAGGATAAAAGTATCGGGATCGGAGCCGATCCATACCCGTAAATTATAAGTGGCCTCGTTTTCAGCTGGGAAGAAAGCAATTTGACTTAAAGTAAATGGTTGTCCAAAATAAGCGGTTAATTGATCTGAGTCCCACCGGGCAGCCACATCAAATTCGATTGCCTGTCCCGTACCAATGGAATTCGCGGCATTCTCCCCATCATCCCAATGGATCCATTGATCCGGAGGGCTATAGATATTTCCAAACCATGTCAGTTTATTATATTGCATGGTCTCAATAAGTTCAAGATCCGTCGGCGGTTCACAATGCCTGTAAACTTGTATATTATCCAAATACCATCCTGAAATATCTTCAGAATTTTCCCCTGTTGCTACAAACCTGATCCTAAACACCTTATTTATAGCCTGACTTCTGATATTGATGTGTCCCCATTTCCAATCAAAACTACCTTCACCATGGTTGTATTCCTTAACGGTTGTCCAGCTCTGGTAGGTGGAACTCCAGACCTGCACCCGTAAAATTTCTTCGTTTGTCTGGTTTACAGCCTGGAATTTTATATCAAAATCCAGCCAGATCAATCCAATTGTCAAGCCTATTGCATCGATCGGATAACTCTCCAGGACAGCTTCGTAATTTGTCAGCCCGGGTTCGCCCTGGAATGATGCCGACGGAGCCGGGTTGCCTTCGCTGGAATTAATAACCCAGTGATCGGAATCTGTCGTCCACTGCAGCGTTTCAAAGCTCCCCGACAACCAGTCTTCATTAAAAGGCAGTTCATAGCCGTATATGATCATCGCCGCGTCGCAGGTGTGATCTGAAATCCATTCATTGTAAACAGCTGTAGCACAGAATATCCTGTTGCCCGGCAGCAGGCTTTCATCGTCCAGGAAATAATGCACCGCCTCTTCCGGATCAGAAATCTGGGCATTGCCGTAAAATTCATTGTCAACATAAATATTGTAGGAAAGCAGCTCCACCGGCGCTCCCGGAAGGGAATCAGGCGGGAAGATGATCAGCGTATCGGTTTGATAATCTATTGATGATGGCGGCGGATACCAGGACCCGGGCTGAGCGTATGCAATTTCATTTAACAGTACCAATAACAATATCAATACCAATAAATTGAATGGCCTTGAGGTTTTCATGGCTTGGGAAATATTCAATAAAGATAGATAAAAAATTTCTTTGCGTGATAATTTAATAAGTTGCGCAGAGTTCCGCAAAGGGATCGCAGAGTTCCGCAGAGAAACTTTTTGTACCTTTATATTTTAGAAATTCAAACCCGTAACCCGTAACCCGTAACCCGTAACCCGTAACCCGTAACCCGTAACCCGACAACCCATGCTCAAGCTCATCGAAACCGACCCGTGGCTGGAATCCAGCGCCAAAGACATCGAAGACCGCCACCAGCGATACCTAGACCGGCTGCACGCCATCGAAAAAGACTTTGGCCCGCTGGAACAGTTTGCCGACGCGTATCAATACTTCGGCATCAATTTCGATGAAAAACGCGATGGCTGGACCTACCGCGAGTGGGCCCCGCAGGCCAACGGGCTTTACCTGACCGGCGACTTCAACAACTGGGAACGCTTTTCACACCCCCTGCAAAAGAATGAGTACGGCACCTGGGAAATTTTCCTCGACAGGAAACAGTACCGGGACACCTTTCAACATGGCGGCAAGATCAAGGTGCTTGTCGACTCGGCAAAGGGGCTCAGGTTCCGCATCCCGGCTTACATTACCCGCGCCGTGCAGGATGACGACACCAAAAACTTCTCGGGCCAGCTCTGGTTCCCTGGGCAATTTGACTGGTCGGGCGACACCTTCAACGCGGGGGACAATGGGGAATTGTACATCTACGAAGCCCATGTGGGCATGGCCCAGGAACGCGAAGGGCTGGGGACTTACCCTGAATTCACCGAAAATATCCTGCCGCGTATCAAACAGGCCGGCTACAACGCCATCCAGCTCATGGCCATCCAGGAACACCCGTATTACGGATCGTTCGGCTACCATGTCTCCAACTTCTTCGCCCCTTCCAGCCGCTTCGGCACGCCCGAAGAGCTGAAAACGCTGATCAGAACAGCGCACAGCATGGGCATTGCCGTGATCCTCGATGTGGTGCATTCCCACACGGTGAAAAATGTCGTGGAAGGGCTCAACGAGTTCGACGGCTCCGACGCGCAGTATTTCCACCCGGGTGGCCGCGGGGAACACCCGCAGTGGGACTCCAAGATATTCGACTACGGCAAGACCGAGGTGCTCCGCTTCCTGCTCTCCAACCTCAAATACTGGATGAAGGAATTCCATTTCGACGGGTTCCGATTCGACGGCGTCGGGTCGATGATGTACTACCACCACGGCCTCGAGGCTATTGACTCCCGCGACAAATACTTCCGCCAGGGCGTCGAATGGGACGCGCTGACCTACCTGCAAATGGCCAACACCCTGATCCACCGGCTGAATCCCGTTGCAATAAGCATAGCAGAAGACGTTACCGGCATGCCGGGACTGACCTTTCCCGTCAACGAAGGCGGCATCGGATTCGATTACCGCCTCGGGATGGGCATCCCCGATTTCTGGATCAAATACCTGAAAGACTACCGCGACGAAGACTGGAGCGTACACGAAATGTGGCACGTGCTGAACGACCGCCTGCCGCATGTGAAAACCGTCGCCTACGCCGAATCGCACGACCAGGCGCTGGTGGGAGACAAGACCATCGCTTTCCGCCTGATGGACAAGGAAATGTACTGGCACATGCAGAAGGACGACGGGGACCTGGTCATCGAAAGAGGGATTGCACTGCACAAAATGATCCGGCTGTTCACGATCGCTCTGGGAGGACAGGCTTACATGAACTTCATGGGCAACGAGTTCGGCCACCCGGAATGGATCGATTTCCCCAGGGAAGGCAACGGCTGGAGTTACAAGTACGCCCGCCGCCAATGGTCGCTGGTGGATAGTCCCGACCTGAAATACCGTTACCTCGCCGCGTTCGACCGGGAGATGATCCGCGTGATCAAAAAGCACCAGGTGATGACCTCGCTTTTCGGACAGCAGCTCAACATGGATGAACACAACAAGACGATCGTTTTCGAACGGCAGGGACTGATCTTCGTATTCAATTTCCACCCGACGCACTCCATCCCCGAGTACACCATCCCGGTGCCGCGGCACGGGGAATACAGGATCATCCTGAACTCCGACAGTAAAGCCTTCGGGGGCCACGGCCGGATCGACGAGGCCATGTCGTATTTTACTTTTTCGGATCCGACCGGCAACTGGGCTTTCCTGAAGATCTACAATACGAACCGGACGGCCATCGTTTTGCAGCACGAGGATTGAAATTTAGTAGGATGTCTCAAAAGTCAAGATTCCTACCTGATGACCTTTCTGAAGATTCGAACTCCAACGACTAAAGCCGTTGGTTCCAAATTAGTTACAAAAAATAAACCGACGGCTTTAGTCGTCGGAGTTTCGAAATAAATGGAAGTTTTAGACTTTAGAGACACCCTCGATGCGAAAAAAAGAGGCTGCGGAGACTTTTGAGGCATCCTCTTCATGTACAACTTTCAGCTTAACACAATTTAACAATTCAACAATTTAACAGTTTGACAATTTGACCTAATTTTGAACCATGTCTAAAAAGCTGGCTATATTACTGATCCTTCTGTTGGCATTCTCACTTGGAGCCTTCAGCCAATACTTCTTCGGCGGGTTGTCCTCATCATTCAACCTGCCAAAAACCAGCTATATGGTCGATTCCACAGGGAAGCTGCTTTTTAAACCCGGTGATATCGGATTTAACCTGCAGGCCGGGACAGTTTTTGGAAGCAATTTTAAGGGCAATTCCTCTTTCGGGACTTACATCTCCCCTGCGCTGGCTTACAATGTCTCGTCAAGGTTCCGCATAAAAACCGGCGTTACGGTCTTCAACAATTTCGGCGATCCTTATTATGCGGGTTACGATGCATACTTCAATCCGGTTATGGGACGAGGAGCCACCACCAGCCTGTTTGTGCAGGGGGATTACCTGCTCAGCAATAAAGTCATGATTTCCGGCGCAGTTTACAAGGACATTCACTCTTTTAACCAAAACATCAACGACCCAAGGTTAAAAATGCCCGAAAGCCAGGGAATGATCCTTAACTTCAATTATAAGCCTACCCGTAATTTTGAATTTAACGCCTCCTTTGAATATGGCAGCGGCAACCGTTCCATGTTGCACAGCCCGTTTTACCCCGGAAGTTTTGTTCCCGGTGATTCCCCCTGGTAAAGCTCGCCTCCCCGCCTCCCTGCCTCCCCGCCTCCCTGCCTCCCCGCCTCCCTGCCTCCACGCCTCCATGCTTTTTCCTTATCTTTGTTATACCTTTTCACGATTATCTGATTAATAGATCATTTCCATGAATTTATTTAATCAGATGACGAATAAAAAAGAATTTGCTGACCTGCAAGAAGAAGACGCCATGAATGCGCTCGAATCGGTTCAGTTTGAACTAAAACGCCTTTCCATGATTTATGATACGATCGGCGACCTGGTTTATGATATTAACGTGGAACCCGGGGGCGTTTACCGTTTCAACTATGTGAATAAGGCATTCTGTGACATTGCGGGACTAAGCAAGGATAAAATCATTGGCAGAAGGGTGGAGGAACTGATCCCTGCCCAGGTTCTTCCCACCATCCTTGAAAAATATGCAACGGCTATTAAAACAAAGAAATTCACCCGCTGGGAAGAGGTTGTCGATTATTCCAGGGGAAAATTATTTGGTGAAATTACGATCATTCCTGTTTTCGATGAAAATGGGATTTGCACCAACCTGGTCGGTTCATTCCATGATATTACAAAACATAAGCAATCTGAAGAACTTATAAGGATCAGTGAAGAAAAATGGAGGTCAATCGTTACAAAATCTCCTGACGGTATCGTCATTTCTTCAATCGATGGTCTGCTTGAGCAGGTTTCACCAAAATCACTGATAATGTATGGTTTTGATAATCAGGATGAAGTGATCGGTAAGAATCTCATGGAGTTTATCGATCCGTCCTTCCATGACAAGACAAGAAACCTGATGGATTTTATGCTGCATGGACACCATACAGAAGCCAGTGAGTTTCAAACTATTAAGAAAGACGGTACCCGGTTTTTTATTGAGGTCAGTTCCGAACTTATCCGGAATGCACAGGGCGAACCGGTCAATTTCATCCATATTATCCGTGATATCACTGCGCGCAAACAATCGGAGAAAACCATTTCCATGCTGGCCCATGCGATCAGAAGTGTCAGCGAATGCGTCAGTATAACCGATATGGAAGACCGGATCCTCTTTGTAAATAATGCGTTTCTCAAGACCTACCAGTATGACGAGCAGGAATTGACCGGAAAGCATATCGGCATGGTGAGGTCACCGAAAAACAGCCATGACAGCGTAGAAGTAATATTGCCCGCTACCCTCGACGGAGGCTGGCACGGAGAGCTGATAAACCGCAAAAAAGATGGCACTGAATTTCCTGTTTACCTGTCCACTTCGGTCATCCGGGATGATTCCGGAACACCTGTCGGATTGATCGGCGTCACGACGGATATCACGGACCGTAAGCGTGCGGAGCAGGAACTGTTCAGGAGCGAGACCAGGAACAAAGCTTTACTCAGTGCTATCCCCGACCTGATGTTCATGTTCAATAAAAAAGGCGAATTCATAGATTATCACACGAGAAATCCCGGATTACTAATGCTTCAACCGGAACTTTTCATGAACCGCAGCATCTTCGAAGTTCTTCCACAGGAACTGGCAGAAGAGACCATGCATCATCTGAAGGAAGCCTTTGAGAAAGGGACGGCTTCGGTTTATGAATATAATATCCGGATCGGAAACGAAGTCCAGTTGTTCGAAAGCCGAATCGTTCCCTGTGACGAGGAAAGCGCCCTGAGCATCGTCCGCGACATTACTGATCAGAAGAAGATGGAATCCCAGATG
Source organism: uncultured Bacteroidales bacterium (assembly GCA_964447005.1). Taxonomy (GTDB): domain Bacteria; phylum Bacteroidota; class Bacteroidia; order Bacteroidales; family JAGOPY01; genus JAGOPY01. The sequence goes on along the minus strand of CAYUQP010000011.1, from coordinate 51,341 downwards.
ATCCAATCAGAACGGCTTGCTGCACTGGGGGAAATGCTGGCCGGCATGGCACATGAGATCAATCAGCCCCTGAACACCCTTTCAATGCTGTTCGACAACATTCTTTTCGAAGCACACGAAGAACACGCTGTCAGTGAAGCTTACCTGGTGTCTAAATCGGAAAAGATCTTCAATAATATCCAGCGAATACGGAACATCATCGATCATGTGCGTGAATTTGCAAGAGAACACGAGCAGGAAGACCCGGAGCCATTCAACATCAATGAAAGCATCGCCAATGCATTGTCGATGGTATCGGAACAGTATAACAGGGCTGGAATTGAAATCAGGACAAGTTTGAGTGAAAACTTACCCCTGATCCGGGGAAATACTTTTAAATTTGAACGGATCATCCTCAACATGATCCTCAATTCAAAAGATGCGCTCCTGGAAAAGAAAGAAGCTCTCAGTGAACCTTACAGGATGTATATCAGGATCAGCACGTCTTTTAAAGCAAAGATGGTAAAAATAGAGGTGGAGGATAATGGATGCGGTATCAGGGAGGAGCATATGCTTAAGGTGCTGCAGCCGTTTTACACATCAAAGGAGACCGGCAAGGGCACCGGGCTGGGATTATCCATTTCATACGGGCTGATAAAGGAAATGAACGGAACTATCGATATCCAGAGCAAGGTAATGAAGGGGACCCGGATCAGCATCTCCATTCCACAGTTTTCTCAATGAAATTTTAATGATTCTCGATAAGTTTTTAAATAGATGATCATGAAAAAGATTTCCGGGGAAAGTGATAAGAATCCGAGGGATTATATTGCGAATCCCTCTGTAATGAAAGTACTTGTCATCGATGATGAGCAAAGTTTTACCGAGGAAATGTGTGAATTTCTAAAGAAGTCAGGTTATTTCTGCATGGAAGCCTGGTCGGGGCCCGAGGGGATGAAAATTTTAAAAAACCAGAAAATTGACCTGCTGATCCTGGATGTGATGCTGCCCGGAATGAACGGCCTGGAGGTATTGAAACTTGTAAAATCAACCTACCCGCAGCTGGAAGTGATTGTCATTTCAGGGCATGGGAACATGGACACCGTTATTTCGGCCATGAGGCTCGGCGCGCTGGATTACCTGAGAAAACCGCTAAGGCATTCCGATGTCCAGATCGCTATCGAGCGGTCCGCGAAGTTCATCCGGTTGAATCAACGATTAAAACAGATCGAAGAAAAGTATTCCCTGATCTCAAAGACGCTCGAAGCCAAAATAGAACGCAAATTCATCGGCATCAGCCCACAGATCAGGGAAGTGTTTGACCAGGCCATCATGGCTGCCGGTCATCCGGACGCTAACGTACTGATCACCGGTGAAAGCGGGACGGGAAAAGAGAATATAGCCCGGGTCATTCATTACTCGAGCGCCAGGAAAGACCATATCTTTTATGCGATAAACAGCAGCGCGATCACCGACACGCTGATGGAAAGTGAATTCTTCGGGCACAAAAAAGGCTCCTTTACCGGTGCGGTCAGTGACCGGATGGGCTATTTCGAGGTTTGCAACCAGGGCACTTTATTCCTTGATGAAATTTCGGATATGCCCCTGAACCTCCAGGCAAAGCTGCTCAGGGTCACGGAAGACAAGATGATCACACGGATCGGCGATACAAACCGGATCTATACCGATTTCAGACTGATATCGGCGACCAACCACAATATTGAGAAGCTGGTCGAAAAGAAGAAATTCCGGCTGGACCTCCTGCACCGCCTGAACACGCTGCATATCCACATACCTCCCCTTAGAGAAAGGCCCGAGGACATCAGGCCCCTGCTCGAGCATTTTGCCGGGGAATACGCACACAAGTACAACAGGCATGGGTTTACCATAGCAAATGAGGTATTTGAGGCACTATCCAGGTATGATTTCCCTGGAAATGTGAGGGAACTTAAGAACATGACCGAAAGGGCTTTTATCCTCAACAGGAGCGACAAATTCAGCATACAGGATTTTCCTGTCAAACCAACTGTGCAAAATAAAGAGGCTGTAAAAAACAAGGACCTGAACCTGCAGGCCGTTGAAACGGGATTAGTGAAAGATGCACTAAAAAGCACCGGCAATAATCAAAAAGCCGCCGCGGAGATCCTGGGCATTACCAGGGATGCGCTCATCCGTAAGATGAAAAAATACAACATCAAGATCATCAAAACCCAAGACTAACGCTTGCATGAAATCGCACAAGTGTGCGAATTTGTATTACGACACCTGCTATTAGCAACTCCTTTTTCATTTAAATAATTATCAAAAAAAAATATAACAGTTTATTTATATTAATGATAATCAATACATTAACCGATAATTCTGCAAGCTTTCACAATTAGAACTCATAAACGGTATGCATTTTGCAAACATATTCACCTTTGAATAATTATTGATAGTTCTATATAAATAACTACCTTATACTACATATACTGTATGTCGAGCATGGAATCATGTGCTGCAGCCTCCATCCTGAAAATCAACCAAGAAAAGCCTGCCATCCGGCAGGAGTTGTATGTCGATGTAAGAGGCAGGATAACCGAGCTTTATCCTGACGATGCGATATTATCCGGATTGAAAAATCAGGATACATTCACCATCAAGTATGTCTACAAAAAATTTTACCAGCCGGTCAGGCATATGGTTACCACCAATTCCGGGACGGATATGGATGCTGAGGACATTTTCCAGGATGCGCTTGTTGTGATATATAAAAAGGTCAGGGCCGGGGAACTGAGGCTTACCTGCTCATTTAACACCTATCTTTTCTCAGTTTGCCGGCATTTGTGGCTCCAGAAGCTGAACCAGAGCAAATCGCGGACAGAATACAAGGACTATTCAAACTTCGAAGGCCAGGAAGACGCCTATGAGTCCGGCGAACACCTGGAAGAAAATGAGCGGTTCAGATTATACCAGAAACACCTGGCCAGGTTGAGCGAAGATGACAGGAAAATGCTTGGATTATTCCTCAAAAAGGTCCCCCTGGCTGAAATCGCCCGGATCATGGGGTATAATTCATATGATTACACGAAAGTCAGGAAATACATCGTTAAAGAAAAGCTGAAGAACTCTATCCTGAACGACCCCGCCTACCGGAAAATGATGCATGCAAAGGAGATGATGTTTGCTTTCTAGGCTGCAAGCCGCAAGCCACAAGCCACAAGCCGCAAGCCACAAGCCACAAGCCACAAGCCACAAGCCGCAAGCCACAAGCCACAAGCCACAAGCCGCAAGCCGCAAGCCGCAAGCCGCAAGCCACAAGCCGCAAGCCACAAGCCACAAGCTCAACTAACTAACTAAATAACTCAACCTCAAAACTAAAAACTCAAGACTCAAAACTAGTTCGTGGAGTATACCGGAGTCGAACCGGTGACTTCTGCATTGCGAACGCAGCGCTCTGGCCATCTGAGCTAATACCCCGGGAGAGAGTTTTGAGTTTTGAGTGCTGAGTTTTGAGTTGGAGTTATGAGTTTGTTAGTTTTGGGTTATGGGTAAAAGTACACGTTTTTATTGATGGATTACTAAAAATTTTCTGCAAATATATTCAGATTCTGAGATTACAGCCAATAAATAAACGCCATTTGGTAAAGTTCTGGTATCAATTGATAATAATGAAGAAGAGCCTTCTTCTTTTTGAAACACAACATGCCCGTATATATCAGTAATTGAAATCATCCGTATCTCAGATGCATGGTCATCCCTGATGAGCAGGCATTCATCAGCCGGATTTGGATAGACTTTCAGGATAATATCCATGACTTCCGGTCTAAAACCGACCCAACCAAAGTAAAAATTGCTTTCAATGGTCCGGCTGCCGTATTCATTGGAGCCTGTCAGGCTTACATGATAGGTCCCGGGCTCAGAATAGATATGGATTGGGTTTTGTTCATCAGATTGAGATCCATCCCCGAAATCCCACAAAAACTCATCCACGCAGGTGGCGTAACAAGAAAAATACACAGTATCCTGTTGTTGGTCAGGGTAATAAAATGCAATGTTCGGCATAGGGTCGAATTCGATGTCAAGGGTGTCATAAGTCGTACCGCAACCCGGAACTGTGCATTCAAGCACATATTGGAGATAGGTTGAGTCTTCTATATTTAGCAAAGGATTCCGGATATTGGGATTGCTCAGCCCATTTTCGGGAGTCCAGTGATATGCAGCATTCGGGTGATAAGTGGCGTTCAAAGTCCTGGCATATCCACAATAGAACTGGGGCATTTCGGCTATTTCGACCTGGAATGGGATGACATCAACCGAAACTGAATCGATCAAGCCAAAGACAGAATTAAACAAATACCAGGTCCTGTCTTCGCAGGCCATGATTTTTGTATAGGCCGAATCACTAAATTGAATACAAGTGTCAGGTGACCAGTAAAAGGAACCGGTATCAGGCAGATTGCACAGGTTCAGCCAGGTTTCTTCACCGCAGGGTAACTGTAAATTTGTGGTACTGCTGTCAGAACAGATGAAAATTTCATTGGCGCCGATAGCCGGAGGATTTTTTCGCTCATTACCCAAAAAATCATCTTCAGGCGCCTCACTCCATCCTTTTCCCTGTAAGATCGGGTTCGTTGCAATTCCAGGGTTCTCAATATCATATCCCGGATCATAGTGCACCGAATTGGTATCATAATTACAATAGATCAGGGGAAAATAATTGTTGTGGTTTATATTTCCGGGTGATGTTTTACCACTGATGCCTTTGCAGAAATTATTATCATGGACCTGCACATTATCGAAATTCAGATAAAGATCAGCGCCATTCACAAAGTTGTTATAGCTTATATTTGAATTATAACCGGTGCAAAGTACTTCACCACCAATGAACAGGTTGTTTTGAATCTTGAAATTATTAGCGCCAGTCCAAACATCGCCATAACTGAAAGATCCCTGCATCACATTATTTTTAAATAATAATCCCTTGTTAAAGGAAAGATGGACATTTCCTTTAAACACGTTATCAGTCATGGTAACAAAAAGGGTAGCATTCAGGTCGAGCCCGCACTCGAAATAGTTCCCTCGAAATACAGGATGCCAGTTATCACCCCTGGTTTGCCCGCTATTACCGAGTTTCACATCCGGAGGAAGATAAAAGGAATTATACAGATAATAATTGGCTGAAACTCCGGCCTGGTCCGTATAGATCGTATTGTTCACCACACTGTCCCTAAAGATCAGGTGGAGAGGGCCATAAATCGTATTTCCTTTTAATTTTGACAGGTAGGAAGCTTCAGCATCCAGGCCACCATGGATCAGGTTATTTTCCAGGTTGACCAGGTAAGAAAACCAGGTTTCGATTGCCCACTCACCACTTGAAGTGATTTCACAATTCGTGATCGTGGTCCTCCCATGGTCCCCCAGGTTGAGAATGCACGGAGAACTGGCCTGTATCGTACAACGATCAAAAAATATCCTGGACCAGTTGGGGGCAAAATAATGGATCAGTTTAATCGCACCATCCTGGAAACCAGCATCATAATTTGACAGAATTACACAGGATTGAACGTAAATTTCAAAAGACCATTTAAAATCGATAGCACGCAAAGTTCCTGTTGATATTGTCAGTTGCCTGATCCTGACATACTTGGTCTCATAGAGTTTTACAGTCCCGGTAATCGTAACTGCGGTTGAATCGAGTGGCACCGATTCAATAGTGAGCATCGCAGAATCGGAGCCCCCGTTGAAAATGTTAATGGTAAAACCGGGATAAGAGCCCGGACTCAACGCAAAAGTCACATCATCTTCTATTCCTTCACTATAGAGGTCATTAAGGGCTTCATTGATGGTCAGGTAATTAGGTTTTGTCCCCCCGATTACATAATAGCCGGACAATTGGCTAAAGGATGAAAAGGTGATGGAAATAATGGCCAGAAATGTCATTATTCCCGACAAATCAGGGCAATCAGGGCGCCAAAATCCGGTCAACTTCACAAACATACCAGGTTTGAATTCTATAAAGCCTTAAAGTTAAGAGGAATAAAGATTGATTTTTAAAACATTCAGATAATTTTATCGCCTCGGAGGTCGGCTCAAAAGTCGATAACTTTCATTTTTTTCGAAACTCCGACGGGTAAATCCGTCGGTTTATATCTTGTAGCTAACTCGGAACCAACGGCTTTAGTCGTTGGAGTTGCAATATAAGGCTTGGTAAATTTTCTAATTTCTGAATAAAAGATATGCGATTCCCAGCGTGATGACCACATTGATCAGTTGCGCGAGCAGGAAAGCGTACATCGGTTTGCGGTTTTCGGTGGTGAAGATGTCGCGGAAGCGGGTCTCCAGGCCTATACAAACAAACGCCATACTGAACCAGATGTTCTGATAGCCCTTGACCGTGTCGCCCGCCTGTTTGACGGTTTCGGCGTCGAGCAGGAACGAGAAGACCAGCGATGCCAGGATGAAACCGATCACGAATTTCGGGAAACGGTCCCAGATCACCCGGGCGGTGGGCTTTTCAGCGGCAGGTCCCTTGTTGCTGTATGACCAGTAAATGGAAATGGCAAAGGCCGCAAGCCCGAGCAGCACGTTCTGTGCCGATTTGATGATCACCGAATATTTCTGTGCCACCTCGCCGATGATCGTGCCTGAGGCCACTACTGCGCCCGTGGTATCGATCGTCCCGCCGATCCAGGCGCCGGCCACCTCCTGCGACAGGCCCATCCATTTCGCCAGGTAAGGCATGAAGAGCATCATCGGGATGGCCACGATAAGAACCAGCGAGATGACGTAAGAAAGCTTTTTGTTGTCGCCCTTGATTGCGCCGCAGGTGGCGATGGCTGCCGACACCCCGCAGATCGACACCGCGGAGGCCAGCATGGTCGACATCTCTGAATCGACTTTCATCTTCCGGGCGATCCAGAAAGCGATGTACCAGACGGAAATCACGACCAACAATGCCTGCACCAGGCCCAGCGCTCCTGCCGACATGATCTTGCTGAACAGCACCGAAGTGCCCAGCAGCACCAGCCCGATCTTGATGTAGAACTCGCTCTGCACCGACTGCCTGAGCCAGTCCGGAACCTTCACCGTGTTGGAGATCAGCAGCCCGATCAGGATCGAGAAGAAGACTGTTTCCAGGCTCATCGCCTTCATGGAGGTGTGCGTCGAGATCACCTGGGCCAGGATGGCAAGCAGGGCGATGACCGCAAAACCGCCCAGGAACCGGCTGGTCGTCTTGCCCGAGAGCTTGATCCCCAGCCAGGCGATGACTGCAAAAAAGACGAAAATATAAACGATCCGTAAAAGATTGGGGCGTGACAGGAACCCTGTCAGGAAATCAACGCCGGTCCATTTATCTTTCGGTTTGAAAAGGTCGGGCAGGGATGGGACCCATTGATAAATCAGAATGGTCAGGGCAATAATCACAAAACCGGCGATCACCGCCATCCAGTCTTCATTCAGCAGTTCCCAGGACCTGGGCTTTTTCAGGGTGTTCATCCTTACAACGGGTTCGCCGTCATCTTGATCTTAAAGAAGAACTTCACGGTGAAATCAACCGGTGCGCTGTCGGCAGTGCCTGCCATGAGGATCAGCGCGTGGTGTGGCGACGCCTTGATCAATTCGGTGAAACGGTCCATGCCCGCCTGGTTCAGCGGCAACGCAACGGGTTCAGTCATAACTGCAATGTCCTGGTTGCTGACGGTAGCAACATTCTGCTGACCTGTCCCGTCCTCCGCAGCAACATTGAGCGTAGCCGAGTTAATTTTCAGGGCTTCGTTCCCCGCGCCTACCGACACGATCTGGAAGGTCACTTCAATGAGCTCAATTTTCTTAATCAGATTGCTGTATTCTTCAATTTCTGAGCTGAGCGAGTCAGCCATCAGGAGGTATTCAGTGGCGAAGGCTGCCACATCCGACTGAGCAACCATTTCGATATCAAATGTGATCTCTTCGACTACATCCAGCGCATCACAGCCAATGTTTACAGTTATCGCTATGATGAAGATCAGCGAAAGTAAAATGCTTTTTTTCATAAAGATGATTTTTTTAGGTTGATCATTTTGCATTGATAGTGGAACAAAATTAAAAAGTATTACGAGATGGGGAAAGGGAATTATTTTAATGTACTTTTGAATTAATATAAACCGAAATATGACGATGTCTCACTTTACCCGCATATCAATGATTTCCATCATTTTATCACTGTTTTTAGTTTTTTGTGACAAAAACGAAAATACACCCAATACCGGTGATCCTTCCAACCTGGTCGTTTCAATCGATTCGATCGATATGGAGACCGGTACGGTCATGATTACCGCCACAGCTGACAATACCGTCGAGTACCAACTTTTCATCGGCAATGCCGATACACCGGTGCTGACCAATGAAACCGGGCAGTTCACCTATGTTTTCGGCGATGCTGAAGCAACATACACCATTACAGTCCGTGCTTACGGCACATCAGGAAAGTATGTTAAAGCCGAACGGTCGGTCAGCATACAGCCGTTGCCGAATCCAATTGTACCGCTCGACAGCGGCTACTTCAGCCCCTTGAGCTATGAAGGCTACAACCTGGTCTGGCAGGACGAGTTCAACGGCACCAGCGTCGACCCGTCGAACTGGACCTTCGAGACCGGCGGCGAATGGTTCAACAACGAGCTGCAGTATTACCGTACTGAAAATGCGTGGGTTTCAGACGGAACGCTGACTATCGAGGCCAGGAAAGAACTTTTTGGCGGCCACAATTACACTTCTTCCAGGATGAAAACGGAAAATAAAAGAAAATTCATTTATGGACGTGTGGATATCCGGGCATTGCTTCCCAAGGGCCAGGGAATCTGGCCTGCCCTGTGGACGCTGGGCAACAATATCGCTGGCGTGGGCTGGCCCAAATGCGGCGAGATCGACATTATGGAGAAGATAGGCGGAACCGGAAGGGAGAAAACGGTTTACAGCACCCTTCACTGGGATGACGGCAATGGCCACGCGGATTACGGCCAGAGCTACACTTCCGCCAAAGAGGCGTTTTACGAAAAATACCACGTTTTTTCAATCATCTGGGATGAAACCAGCATACGATCATTTGTCGATAACCAGCAGTATTTTGTCGTCGACATCACACCCGGTCACATGAGCGAGTTCCACCTGGAACATTTCTTTATCTTCAACGTGGCTGTGGGAGGCATCTGGCCGGGTAATCCCGATGCAAGCACGGTGTTCCCGCAACAGATGAAGGTCGACTATATCCGTGTTTTTCAGAAATAATTCTAACCAAAAACTAAGCATATGAAAGGAAATCTTTACAAGTTAATTATTTCCGTCCTGTTCGTTTGTCTTTCTACCGCTTTGACGGCGCAAAAATTCACCGTCACCGGCGTTGTGACCGACAAGCTTGATCAGACGGGCGTTCCCGGTGCCACAGTACTGGAAAAGGGCACTACCAACGGCACCATCACCGACGTCAACGGGATGTACTCCATCACGGTTTCTAGCCCGCAGGACACCCTGGTATTCACGTTCATCGGCTATCAGAAGAAGGAGGTGCCGATACTGGGACGTTCGGAAGTCGACGTGATCATGGAATCGGAGCAGACAGAACTCGATGAAATCGTAGTGATTGGATACGGCACCCAGAAAAAGAAGGTCGTTACCGGCGCCATTGCAACGGTGAATTCGGAACAGATCGAGAAGATCCCGGTTCTTCGCGCCGAGCAGGCCATGCAGGGCCAGACTGCCGGGGTGCAGGTCACCCAGATGTCGGGCCAGCCCGGTGAAGCGCCCACAGTGCGCATCCGTGGCGCAGGGACCACCGGTGACAACGATCCGCTCTACATCGTCGACGGAATGCCCGTCGGCGGGATCGATTACCTGAACCCGGGCGACATCGAATCGATCGACGTGCTGAAAGACGCTGCTTCAGCCGCAATCTACGGAGCCAGGGCCGCCAACGGCGTGGTGCTTATCACCACCAAGGGCGGAAAAGCAGGCAAGATGAGCGTCAACTTTTCCACCTACTACGGCATCCAGAATGTCGGCAAAACCATGGAAATGCTGGGCGCCGACGATTACCGCATGCTGATGAACGAAGGGGCCAGGAATGCAAAACAAACTGAGCCGTTCGACCTGAATGAGGTGGCCCTGTACGATACTGACTGGCAGAAGGAATTGTTCGGGAAAAACGTCCCGATGACCAGCATCGACCTGTCGATTGCCGGTGGAAATGAAAGAACAACCTATGCCACTTCCATCTCCTATTTCTCGCAGCAAGGGATCATCGGCGAAGAAAAATCACAGTTTGACCGGGTCACGGCGCGATTGAACGGGGAACACAAGGCGAACAACTGGTTTACGGTAGGGACCAACCTGGCATACTCTTATATCATGCGCAGGGGCATCGGCAGTAACCAGTCGTTTAACGGAGCTTACAGCAGCGCGCTGAACCTCGATCCGCTGACCCCGGTTTTCGAAACCGACACGGCCAACCTGTCCAAATCGCCATTTTCCGATCAACCCGTCGTAACAACACCCGATGGAAGGGTTTATGGAATTTCGGGATTTTACGATTATGAATTGGGTCAATGGGATGAATATATCGGCTCAGAAATCGTGAATCCCTTGGCACTGCTGGAAATCCAGACGGGTGAAACGAGAGTTGACAAGGTTGTCGGAAATATTTTCGGTGAGATCACTTTTATCGAAGGGCTAAAATTCCGCACCAGTCTTGGCACAGACCTGGCGTATGTTCTCTATGACTCCTGGTCACCTTTGTATTACCTCAACGGAGCACAGTATAATATTAATAAAACCTCCGTTTACAAAAGCATGACCAGGTATTTTACCTGGCAATGGGAGAACACGCTTTCGTATACCAAGAAAATCAAAGACCACAACTTCTCCGTGCTGGGAGGGACTACTGCCTACGAATACAATATGGAAGACCTGAACGGATCAAACGCCAAAGTACCCACCACCGATCCTGACAATATCTACCTGAACATGGCCACGGATACCGTTTGGACCGCCTATGGCGGAGCTGCTTCCTCAGCCCTCTTCTCCATGTTCGGCAGGGTCACCTACGACTTTAAAAGCCGGTACGCATTCACCGGGATCATCCGGCGTGACGGATCCTCGAAATTCGGGCCGAACAACCGTTACGGCTGGTTCCCTTCAGTAGGTGTATCCTGGCTCCTTACCGAGGAATCGTTCATGCCTGAACTGGGACCGGTCAGTTTCATCAAACTGAGGGCTTCCTGGGGTATCAACGGGAACCAGGAGATCGGCGATTACCAGTATGTTTCGACGATCGACAAGAGCAGGGGCTATATTTTCGGCGCCGGGAGATATACAGGGTCTTCCCCGGGGTATATTGAAAATGCAGACATCAAATGGGAAGAGTCGGAACAGATCGATGTGGCGGTGGATCTTGGCATGCTCAATGACCGTCTTACCGCGACATTTGATTATTATGTAAAGAATACCAAAGGCTTGCTCGAGCGCATCGCGATCCCGGCGCATGTAGGAAACGATCCTCCTTACGCCAATGTAGGCACCGTGCAGAACCGCGGCGTGGAAATGTCGGCCAACTGGCGCCATGCGGTAAATAAGATCAAATATTCGGCCGGGGTGAACGCGGCTTATAACCACAATGAAATCACCATGCTTGGTAATGCCGAAGGTTACAATGGAGCTACCTGGGCTGTCGCCGGGGTGGTCACACGGGTGGATGAAGGCCAGCCAATAGGATATTTCTACGGATGGGTGACCGATGGCATCTTCCAGAACGAAGCGGATATCTTCCGGCATATCGGAACGGACGGCAATCCGTTGCAGCCCAATTCGGTGCCCGGTGACGTCAGGTTCGTGGATGTGAACGGCGACAATAAGATCTCCGAACTGGACCGCACGTACATCGGCAACCCGATCCCGAAATGGACCCTGGGCATCAACGGCTCCATGGAATACATGAATTTCGACCTGTCGTTCCTGTTCACCGGCGCCTTCGGGCATCAGATCTTCAACGGGGCGCAGCGCCAGGATCTCTCCATGACCAACCGGCCCGTGAAATACCTCGACCGCTGGACCGGCGAGGGAACCTCCGATGAGATCCCGCGTTTCACCTTTAGTGACGTGAACAATAACTACCGCGTATCAGACCTGTACATTGAGAACGGATCCTACCTGAGGCTGAAGAACATTCAGATTGGCTACACCCTGCCGAAAAAATTCCTGGATCGAATAAAGATTGGCGTGTGGCGCTTTTACGTATCAGGCGAAAACCTGCTGACCTTCACAGGTTACAGCGGCGCGGAACCCGAGATCGGGGCCATGGGCACGGTCGATATCGGTATCGACCGCGGTGTTTACCCGGCTGCCGTTACGTACAGGTTTGGAACCAGTATTACATTCTAAATATTGAAGACCATGAAAAGATATATTTTATACCCGCTATCAATCATCGCAGTTGTTTTTCTTTTCAACGGATGCAGTGAAGATTTCCTGGACCGCCAGCCGCTGGACCGGGAAGTGAGCACCAACTTTTACAGTACCGAAGAACAGGCTATGGAGGCGCTGACGGCTGTTTACGACGTGCTGGGATACGATCAGACCAACCCTTCCTGGGCCCCTTTTATAACCGTTGCGGATATGCTGTCGGACGACTCCTATGCCGGTGGATCCGATCCGAATGACGGGATGGAGGAAAATGAGCTCAACACCTTTGACATTCCCACGACCAACCTGCTGGTGCACGCCACCTGGGTCAGGAATTACATCGGAATTTACCGGGCTAACCTGCTGATGGAAAAGATCGTCGGGGTGGAAGCCTCCGAGGAATTCAAGAACCGCCTGGTGGCCGAGTGCAAGTTCTTACGGGCCTATTTCCACTTCGAACAGGTGCGTTTCTTTGAAAATATCCCGATGCTTACTGCAACCATCAAGGGCCCCTCGGAATACGCCCAGGACCAGGACCCGGTGGACGTGGTGTACAACCAGATCGCCCTCGACCTGGTGGAGGCGGCGGATGTTCTGCCGGCAACCATCTCGCCCGCTGACGCGGGGCGTGCCAGCAAATGGGCCGCCAAGGCCTTGCTGGCCAGGGTGTACCTGTTCTATAACGGGGTTTACGGCGCCGAGCTGATCGCCGGCAGCCTGACTGTCGACAGGGCAAAAGCACTGGAGTACCTGGAGGACCTGATCGCCAACAGCGGACATGACCTTTTCCCGGATTACCGCACCAATTTCAAGCTGGAAGGCGAATACGGCATCGAGTCCGTGTTCGAGATCTCACACGGTGACACGCCGCCCTGGTGGGACTGGGGCTATGTGCGCGGCGGTGAAGGAAACCTGGCCGCCCAGATGCAGGGGCCGAGGGTCACCGGTTCGACCAACTGGGACCGCGGCTGGAGCTTCGGGACCCCGGGCTATAAGCTGGTGCAGGATTTCGGCGACGACCCGCGCCTCGATATGACCATTGTCAGGGAAGAAGATCTCGACGGAACGCTCACGAAAGGCTACCAGCACACCGGTTATTTCAGCAGGAAATACAGTTCCGACGCCGAGCACTGGGGATCCAACGGGCAGTTTGAGCTGAACCGCACCTGCAACGTCCGCGTGATCCGTTTCTCCGATGTGCTGCTGATGGCCGCCGAGCTGGGCAGCCCGAACGCGCAGACTTACCTCGACCGGGTGCGGGAAAGGGTCGGACTGGGAAGCATTCCCGCTACGCCGGAAAACATCTACCGCGAGCGCCGGCTGGAGCTTTCCCTGGAAGGGATCCGCTATTTTGACGTGATCCGCAAGGGCATGGCCTACGCCACCCAGGAATTGACCGTGGTGGGCGTAAGAGGGCCTAAATACATTGATGACCAGATCGTATACGATCACACGTTCAACCCGGCAACCAAAGGTTTCCTGCCCATCCCGCAAGTCGAGATCGACATCTCGGGCGGGCTGCTCAAGCAGAACGATGGGTATTGATCTCAAGCCCATTAAAGGCTGTTTCAAAAGCCACCAGATCTCATTTTTTGACCAACCGACGACTAAAGCCGTCGGTTGGTTTTTTATAACTAAACTGAAACCAACGGCTTTGGTCGTTGGAGGCCGAATCTACAGATTGGTTATCAGGAGGGAATACCGCTTTTTGATGCCCCGGCTCCAGGGAGCAGGGAGCTAAGGGAGTGAGGTCTTGATTATTTAACATTTTTTTAGCAATTTTCCCTTGTCAAACCCTTGACAGACGGTACATATTTATTGTACTTTTATAATTCTATTAATCCGGCCAAAATCATTCGGTTATTTTTAAATTAACTGGTCATAAGACCAGTGGTTTGATATTTTCTGGTGCTTAAAGTCTTATTGAAATTAATATATGATACACCCTGTCCTGAAATTCCTGGCCGAACAACTCAATGCTTACATTGATGAGGTAAAAAAGACCGGAGACGGTGTGGAAGCCCCGTTTGCCATCATGCAGAATATTTCCCGGCTGGATGAAGACGCACTCAAGAACACCAATAAACTGCTGATCTCCCTTCTGAATATTTCGGAAGAATCTACAATGAAAAACAACCCGGCTTATGTCAGGGTTAAAAATGACGAAGCAGCTTATGTCAACCCCCCGCTGAACCTCAACCTGTTCCTGATGGTCACCGCTTTTATGACCAATTATGAAAATGCACTGATCTACCTGTCTTATGCCCTCACATTTTTCCAGGGAAAAAATACTTTCAACCTTAAGAACAGTACTACCGAAGTTGAAGGGCTCCCGGATGATTTTCACATTATCCTCGACATGTACCCGCTTGGATTTGAACAATTGAATTACGTGTGGAGCACCCTGGGCGGCAAGCAGCATCCCTTCGTCTGTTATAAAGTCAGGCTGTTAAAACTGGAAAGGGAAAGCACCCGTGAAATTCGCGGCGTTATTAAGGAAATCCATGTCGAAGATAAATCACTCCTGTAAAATCGCATCATCATGGGCTTTAAAATCATCTATAAAAACCTTTTCGAAGTGAAGCTGCTGCACCACTACTTCCTGAACAAGGGGGCAGTGGGTTATGATGCCATGGACCCGGAGCAGAAAACCATCATGGAAGCACAGTACGACAGCAGGGGGATTTTCCAGATCATTCCAACCAATGAATGTACTTCCTTATTAAGAGCCCATAATGCGCTGTTCAGAAGTACACCTTCAGGTTTCATGGTGGGAATTAAATCTGTCGCCGATGAAATCCTGCCCGGCGTCTTCAATCCATTTATTAAACCGGCTGATGAGCTTACGTTTCGGTTCCTGCTGAGGATGAAAGATCATGATTTGTTGAATTATACGGCACTGCCGCTGCAAAACCAAAGTGGCAGCTTTTATGTCTTTAAGAATTACCAGGTGGAAGGCCCGGCAATTTTTCCGTCTTTAAGCGCGGTTCAACCTTTGTTTAAGCCCGGTAAGGAATATTTTCCGGGAGATATGCTTTCGGATCATCCGGCTAACCAGACAAAACTTTTTACTGCATTGCTCAGGACCAGCAACAATACTGCAACTACCACCGACTGGCTTGAAGAAACCGGCAATGCAACCACGCCCCTGAGCTATGCCAGCTCCGGTGACAGGTACCCCGTTGTCCAGGGTATCTTAATTTATAAGGTAAAGACTGCAAACCTTGTACCTGCGTTTACCCTGAAAAATTCGAAGGGAGAAACCATCAATCCTTTACTGACAGTCATTACGGGTGATTTCTACACGATCCAGGCAGATATGCGTGGCTTTCCGGCAGGATTTTACACCTTGCACGCCGAAAATACCAATTCGGCATACCTGGATGAGATGACCTTTTATTTGTTGCATGAAGAGATTTTGCCTTTCGGTCTGGTCGAGATCAAGGTTAAAAGTAACCTGGCAGGCTTTGATTTGCTTGACCAGGGACATCTGCGATCGCCGGTTTTCGAACTGAGATTCCGGAACCGCTTAACATTCTGGCGCTATTTCGGGAAGCAGTTCGAAGTGCCGTTTGAGGTGGACGATCCGCTGCCGGTGACCCGCTTCGGGCACATCGAGATCGCCAGGCCCCAGGAACCCGACGACAACAAAGTCGTTATGCTTCCCAATCCCTCAACGGCATTGATCAAGCCTGAGGCATTGGTCAACGCGAACGAAAAAAAGTATTATTCCGACATTCATATAAATTAATTCAAACAAATAAATAATATGGCAACAACTTACAAAACCCCGGGAGTTTATGTTGAAGAAATTCCCAAACTGCCGCCCTCCGTGGCGCAGGTAGAAACGGCATTGCCTGCTTTCGTCGGTTATACCGCCAAGGCAGACGAGCTGTCACCAAACGACCTTCTGAAGAAACCGACCCGGATCTCTTCACTCGTGGAATTTGAACAATACTTCGGCGGCGGCCCTGATCCGGTCGTTACCGAAGTCAACATCGACAGCGACAACAACTTTGTTTCCGCAACGGTCGAAAATAAATTCTTCATGTACGATGCCGTGCGCATGTTCTATGCCAACGGTGGCGGGGACTGTTACATCGTTTCAGTTGGTAAGAATTTAAACAGCACGACTTTATCCGATAATGACTTTATTGATGGCATGGCGGAACTGGAAAAAGTGGATGCCCCGACCATTATCCTCTTTCCTGATGCAGTATCGTTGAATGATGACGACCTGGCCGCAGTTCAGCAGGAAGCGCTGCTGCAGTGCAATGATCTGCAGGACCGTGTGGGCCTGTTCGATGTCAGGCAAGACGATCCATTAGGGGAAACATTCCGTGATAAAATCGGCATTAATTTCCTGAAATACGGCGCTGCTTACACTCCCTGGCTCAAAGTGGCACTTCCGAAAACAATCAAATATCCGCATGTTAAATCGGTTATCAAACGGGCCGGAATTGCCGTTGCCCTGGATGCTCTGACATCTGATGCCGAAATAAAGACCATTGCCGAGGATGTGGCCAAAGCCTATACCGATCTTGACCTGGTGACCCTGAAAACAACCGCATTAAACCCACCCGATGGAAACCTCCTCGACGGTTTCAATGCAAAAGTGGCGACATTCAGCACACTGGGGGGCAACGACGATGCAAACCTGAAAGCCATTTTCGAATACTGTTTTGATATAGCAGCGCAGGTTGAGGAGTTTTTCAATGGCGGGGTCGGAGACAAGCTGACGCTGCAGGACTTTTTAGATGGTTTAAGCACGGCTATTGACAATGAATTTGATCCTGCCGTGGCTAAAATAGTTGCGCTGGAAAAAGAAATCGGAGATGAAATCGCCGATACCGTTTACACACCTGAAGACATAACAACTTATGTCCCGGCCCTTAAATGGGACCAGTCGGCGGCGGCGGTTGCTTCTGACGATATCGATGAAGCAAATGATGATGACCGGAGGACGGCTGCCGTGAACAAGCTGAAAAGCATGTTTTTCGAAGTGAATTTCGCGTACCGGAAATCTATTCTCACTGCCGCAAGTTCTCATGCCAAGACACTGGATGATTCCCTGGCGGTGAATTTCCCGGTTTATAAAGCCATCCTGACAGGCGTCGGCAACAGCATGACCGTAATGCCGCCCAGCGGGGCAGTTGCAGGGGTGTACGCCCAGGTCGACCGAACCCGCGGTGTCTGGAAAGCACCGGCTAATGTAAGCCTTGCTTCCGTCCTCGGGCCCGAAACCGTCTTCACGGCGACAGATCTGGAGAACCTGAATGTTGATGCGGTTGCAGGCAAATCGATCAACGCGATCCGCTTTTTCACCGGAAAAGGGACACTGGTTTTCGGCGCCCGCACCCTCGCCGGCAATGACAACGAATGGCGGTACATTTCCGTGCGCCGGTTCTTCAACATGGTGGAAGAAAGCTGTAAAAAAGCTACTGAGCCTTTTGTTTTTGAACCCAACGATGCAAATACCTGGGTAAAGATCCAGGGAATGATCGAAAACTTCCTGACTGTGCTCTGGAGGCAAGGGGCCCTGCAGGGCGCCAAACCCGAGCACGCATTCTATGTGGCAGTCGGCCTCGGAAAAACAATGACCGCACTCGATATCCTGGAAGGAAGGCTGATCGTCGAAATCGGAATGGCTGTCGTAAGGCCTGCCGAATTTATCATCCTGCGCTTCTCCCATAAAATGGCAGAAAGTTGATAGTTGATTGAAAAGGTCTTAATTTATTAAAAAACAAACATTTAAACTTAATAATATGGCAACATACCCTCTTCCAAAATTTCACTTCCTTGTCCAATGGGGTGGTGTTCGAATCGGATTTACCGAAGTGACCGGCCTTGATATGCAGGCTGAAGTCATTGAATACCGCGAAGGAAGCAGCCCGGAGTACCATAAGGTCAAAATGCCCGGCATGCAGAAGTTCAGCAACATAACCCTGAAACGCGGCACCATCCAGGGCGATTCGGATTTCTTCAGATGGATGAACACCATCAACCTGACCGTCGCCGAAAGAAGGGATATCATCATCAGCCTGCTGAACGAATCCCACGAACCGGTCATGACCTGGAAAGCAAAAAACGCATTCCCGGTTAAAGTGCAGGCCAGCGACCTGAAAAGCGACGGCAACGAAGTGGCCATCGAAACGCTGGAACTGGCTCATGAAGGTCTGAATATCATGAACTAAGCAAACAACCAGGTCTGGTAAATCTTTCACTATGGCAGGCGGATATTATCCCCCGGTAGGTTTTCATTTCAAGGTGGAATTTCTCAATCTTGGAAATGATAATGATGTACGGTTTCAATCGGTCTCGGGACTGACGGTGGAATACGACACGGAAACTTTTCGTGAAGGTGGTGAGAACCGTTTTGAGCATAAACTCCCGGTCCGTACCAAATACCCCGACCTTTCCCTGAAAAGAGGCATGCTCACCGATTCGAAAGTGATCGACTGGGTCAAGGGCATATTGCAAAACCAGGATTTTGTCAATAACAAACCGGCGGAGATCCAGGTGACGCTTTTGAATGAGCTGCACCAGCCTTTGAAAAGCTGGCATTTCTACAACTGCTGGCCGAAAAAGTGGAGCATCAGTGATTTTAATGCCCAGGAAAATGCGGTTGTGGTGGAAACACTTGAACTGAGTTACAATTACTTTAAAGTGATATAAATATGCCTTTAGATATCAGGGAATTACAGATCAATGTCACCGTAAACCAGCCGGGTAGGGCCACGCCGGGCGAGACACCGCAGGCCAATGCGGCCGGTAAGGGCGATGATGCTAAAAACCTCATCAACCAGTGCATTGAACAGGTTATGGAAATCATCAATAATAAAAAAGAACGATAAATGCCTTCGATCAACGATAGTTCCTCGGCAAAGGGCGAGCTCAAAAAGATGAAGATCTACGCTTACACCAATGTGGATCTCTCCGATGATCACCTTGCGTCCGTCCCCGGGATTGAAAATCCCTACACGGCGTTGATCAACCCGGAGACATACACGGTGGAGATCAAATATG
Source organism: uncultured Bacteroidales bacterium (assembly GCA_964447005.1). Taxonomy (GTDB): domain Bacteria; phylum Bacteroidota; class Bacteroidia; order Bacteroidales; family JAGOPY01; genus JAGOPY01. Next base: position 31,925 of record CAYUQP010000011.1, on the reverse strand, counting down.
AGTTCGAAAATGCACAGGGACAAGGTACTACCGGCGGCTCACAGCAGTTTAAAGTGAAGCTTCCCGAAGAAATGTCATTCGAATTCTTATTCGACAATACCGGGTTGATCGATGGAAAGCCCAAAGAGAATATTGCTACGGAAATTGAAAACTTCAAGAAGTTTTTAATGGATTACGATGGGAATTCTCATCAGCCGCGGTTCTTCAAGTTCGTTTGGGGCAATGACCTTTTCAAGGGCAGATGCTCGGGATTAAATATCAATTACAAGCTCTTCAACCCGGATGGCACACCGATCAGGGCAATATGCAAAGTAACCCTGAAGCAGGCTACCGACGAGGAATTGCGGGTGATTGAACAAAACGACCGTTCGCCTGACCTTACCCACTTCCGTGTGGTGCATAAAGGTGACACGCTCCCCCTGATGTGCTACAAAATTTACGGTGATGCCGGCTATTATTTGCAAGTGGCCGGGGTGAACAAGCTGCAGGATTTCCGGAACCTGGAAACAGGCAGTGAGATCTTTTTTCCGCCGATCGATAAAACCAAAACCACAAGCTGATGCCCAACGAAAGGACCATACCCAGCGAAGGGGCCAAATCGGTGGCAACTTTCACCATCCTGTCGGAAGGCAGCCAGGTTTCAAGGGAATATCATATCCTTTCGGTCACCGTGAACAAGGAAGTGAACCGTATCGCTTCGGCTACCATCATCATCCTGGACGGAGAAGCGGCCTCCCAGTCGTTTACTGTGAGCAACCAACCGGATTTTGAGCCCGGGAAAGAAATTGAGATCAAAGCCGGGTTCAGCAACCAGGAAGAGACCATCTTCAAGGGGATCGTGGTCCGTCATGGCATCAAAGTCAGAAAGAATAATTCAGTCCTGGTGATCGATTGCAGGGACAAAGCCGTAAAAATGACCGGTGCCAGGAAAGGCGCTTATTTCAAGGACATGAAAGACAGTGATGTCATGGAAGAGCTGGTCGGTAAATACGGGCTTGATCTGGATATTGAAGCCACGGCCTATACCCATCGTCAGCTTGTCCAATATGACAGCACCGACTGGGACTTTATGCTTTGCCGGGCTGACGCGAACGGGATGTTGTGTTTCACCGACGATAACCGGGTCACCATTGCCAGGCCAGTACTTACGGGCGATGCTGCCCTTACGATCCAGTTCGGGGCGACCGTCCTTGACCTGGACGCGGAAATTGATGCCCGCCTGCAGTATAAAGCCATTTCGGGCAGCACCTGGGATTTTACCTCGCAGGAGCTGGCATCGTCGCTGGAAGCTGAAACAGCACAGGTCCCTGAAGCCGGCAACCTGGACCGGGATACCCTGGCGGCGGTGATCGATGAGGAAAAATTCACGCTGGTGAATAGCGCCAGGCTGGAAGATCCGGAGATGCAGGAATGGATCAACGCGATGATGTTGAGGCACCAGCTTGCCCATATCCGCGGAAGAGTAAGGACCGATGGCACTCCGGAAATCAAGCCCGGGCTGATGATCCAGCTCAACGGGGCCGGCGAACGGTTTGAAGGCAAATTATATGTCACCGGCGTCAGGCATGAGATCGAAAGCGGATCGTGGCAAACCGTAAGCCAGTTTGGGCTGGACCCCGGCTGGTTCGCCAGGACTTACGATATCCAGCCGCCGCTTGCAGGTGCACTGCTGCCTGCTGCGCAGGGGCTTCATCTCGGCGTGGTCACACAGCTTGAAGGGGACCCGGATGGCGAGCACCGGATCCTGGTGCGCATCCCCGTGATCCACCCCTCGGAAGAAGGCGCCTGGTGCAGGATCAGCACCCTTGACGCAGGCGACGAAAGAGGTTCTTTCTTCCGGCCGGAGATCGGCGATGAAGTCGTGGTGGGATTTATCAACAACGATCCCCGCCACGGAATGGTGCTGGGCATGTGCAACAGCAGTGAAAAGCCCGCCCCAATGACCGAGTCGGACGACAACCATGAAAAAGGCTTTCAGACCCGGAGCCGGATGAAGATGTTTTTCAACGATGACAAAAAGAGCTTCACGCTGGAAACACCGGCCGGGAACAAATTCATCATGACCGAAGATGAAACGAAAATCCACCTGGAAGACCAGCATGGTAACAAAATCACAATGAACGAGGACGGGATAAAAATAGAGAGCATCAAGGATATCATCCTGAAAGCCACAAACGACATTAAAAGTGAAGGAGTCAATGTAGAAGTGAAAGGCAGCGCCCAGGCCAAGCTTGAAGGCGGCGCCGGCGCCGAGCTCTCCTCCGGCGGATCCACCGCCGTAAAGGGAAGCATCGTGCAAATCAACTAATAGTGAAAAACAATTCAGAATTTAAAATTTAAAACTTAAAATTCAGTAGCAATGCCCCCTGCAGCCAGAGTATCGGATTTTCACACCTGCCCGATGTTTAACGGGCCGGTACCCCATGTCGGAGGACCCGTTTTGCCCCCCGGATGTCCCACTGTCCTGATCGGTGGACTGCCGGCGGCCAGGGTAACGGATATGCTGACCTGCACCGGGCCACCGGATACCATCATTTCCGGTTCCTCCACCGTGCTGATCGGTGGCCTGCCCGCCGCACGCATGGGCGACAGCACCGCCCACGGAGGGATCATCATTGCCGGATGTCCGACAGTAATAATTAACTGATTAATGAACTTAGCGATATGAGCGAATTCGAACAGGATGACTTTTTAGGAAAAGGCTGGAGCTTCCCTCCTGCTTTCAACAAGGCCATCAGAGGCGTTGAAATGACGGAAAAGGTGGAGGATATTAACCGCAGCCTGCAAATCCTGCTGACAACCCGCAAGGGTGAACGGGTCATGCAACCCAAATACGGATGCAATATGGATGAAATGGTATTCGAACCCTTATCCACTACCATAAAAACCATTATTAAAGATAAAATCAAAACAGCCATCCTTTATTTTGAGCCAAGGATCGATGTGATTGCCATTGCCATGGATACCACCAATGAACTGGAAGGCGAGGTCATTATCGAAATTGAATACATGGTCAGGGCGACCAATACCCGGTTCAACTTCGTTTTCCCTTACTACATCAATGAAGGTACAGAGCTGAATTTTTTAACCGCTAATACCGCTACTCCCTGAGCATGTCTGATTGCAGCCAAAATAAAAACCCTTTGCAGCATACCGGTACCAGCCAGGTACAGCGCCTTTTGCCGGGATTGGACAAAACCCGTTTTCCACTTCCCGATGAAAAGGATTTTGCCGACTGGATCGTTTTTGCCGCGGAATTCTCCGGTTTCCTCAAATATTATAATCAGGAAAATACGGAGTCAGGAGATTGGAAAGCTTTTTTTACAAGTGATATTTCAGCGCAACTGGGCCTTATTGCCATTCAGGATATCGACCGGTACCGGGCCGGGATCAGGGAAAGACTGGAATTTATCAGGGATGATGACAACAAATCCTCGCTTGACGCTGTAAAACTCAAGCTGAATGAATTGTACAGCGCGATCTTTACGCTCAGTAAAGCCCTGGATGAAACATATTTGAAACTTCCCGGTGAAACCACTTTAAAGTCGAACATACTCAACCTGATCAAATCAAAACTTGCACCTGCATTAAAAACATTCATCACTTATCTAATTGCCGCCGGTCATCCCGACCACGATTATCTGAATCATTCATTCTTAAGCCCCTGGAAGATCCTCAACAAATGGCTTGCCGATGCAAATGACATCATCACCGGCGATGGATTGAGCGAAGCCTGGTTGCATGATACGGCCGCCCTGAACTGGAATGACTATATCAGCACATTCTCCACCGATGGTGACGACAGCATTTTTAACGCGCCTTTAAACGGGATAACGGGATTTGCAGACGATTACCTGAGCATTGCGCATGCCGCCAACCATAACCTGTTCACGGCGATCTTCGATATCTTTCTTTCCACCTACACACGGATCATCCGTGAAGCAGAAGCCGAACTGCTCAGGACAATGGAAAGTTTTGACGCCCATCCGGCACATTATGCCTTGTTCCTGACCTTTCTGCGGCTTTTCAAATTTTCACAGGAACATATCAACACCTTGACCCCGCGGCACCTCGATTTTTATTACCGGGAAGTCCTCAGGCTGCAGCCAAAACCTTCTGAAGCCAACCAGGTCCATGTCCTTGGCGAACTGGTCAAACAGGTCGATGAATACCTGCTGGCCGCAGGGACTGCACTCAGGGCGGGCAAAGACAGCCTGGGCAACGAAGTGGCTTACACCCTCGATACCGATGTGGTTTTTAATAAAGCTCAAGTCGCACAACTTAAAGCCTTTTACAAAGCCGGTTCCGGAGATACCATCTTCGATATAGACGGCACAACGGTCATCCAGAACAATACAGGCAGGATTTTCGCTTCTCCCGTAGCCAACAGCGAGGATGGGCTGGGTGCAGAATTAAGCTCTACCGGTAAAGAATGGCACCCTTATGTGCATAAGGTTTTCTCGGAAGCCATCCTGCAAAGCATCTCCATGCCGAAGGCGCAGCTCGGTTTTGCCCTGGCATCGCATTACCTCTACCTGGCTGAAGGCGAAAGAAAAGTTTATATCCGGCTCGTCACCACGCCTTCGGCCGTTCTGAAGCAGGAAATGATCGAATGCTGGCTGACAACAGAAAAAGGATGGTATCAGGCAGTCTCCCCGGTGGTGAGTTCATCAGGAAAACAACTGTCAGATTCCACCTCATGTACGGAGATCTCCTTTACAATCCCGGGCAGCGATCCGGCCATAGTCAATTACGACGCGGCCGTTCACGGGGGCACTTTTAATGTCGCGCTACCGGTCATGAAAGTTCTTCTGAAAAATGAAGACGGATCATTGTACCCATACGATTCCCTGATGAATGCCACTGTTTCAAAAGTCGAGATCAGGGTCGATGTAGGTTTTGATAGCGGTCATAACCAGAAAGGGGTCAAAAACCTGCTGCTATCGAACGATTTTGGCCCGGTGGATGCTTCAAAGCCCTTCATGCCGTTCGGACCTCAGCCAACACCGGGAAACCGGCTGGTGATAGGCAACAGGGAGATCTTTACCAAGAAAAATGTTCAGGTCAGGCTGAATATTGAATGGAAAGACCTGCCACCGACCTGGGGAGAAATCAGTTATGCGATCCTGAGCGATGGCGCTTACCCGAACATTTCCATAAACAGCCTGGAAGGCGGGATATGGAATGAAAAGACTGCCAGTGAAGAGTTGTTTACTTCCCAGGGTGACGGAACCAATCCAAAGCGCCAGATTTCCATCGCTACCGCTAAGCTCAGCGGTTCCATTACCAATCATGAGGAAGAATACGCGGCTTTCGGCATCGGCAGTTCAGCAGGGTTTGTTTCATTACGGCTTACCCAGTCGTTCGGCCATAAAGAATACATTAAGGATTACACCAAGTACCTCATCGATAAAGCCAATAAAGTAACCCCGGAGCCGACCGAGCCCCTGGAACCCTATGTTCCGGTGATCCTTTCAATGTATGCCGGATATTCGGCTTACAGCCTGGCTGATACCACCAAATCGGAAGACTTCGACAGTCGCGAGATCCGCCTGTTCCATATTTATCCTTTCGGAGAAGGCGAACAACATGCAGCGCTTCTGGCCGGCACGGATATCGCCCTGCTTCCACAATTCGGCCATTATTCGGAAGGAACGGAAATACCGCACCTGGGAGAGTTTTATATCGGGATTCAGAACCTGGAGGCAGGACAGTCGGTCAGTCTCCTTTTCCAGGTTATGGAAGGAAGCAGCGATCCGGCACTGGCCAAGCCGGAAGATCATGTCCATTGGTCGTATCTGAGTAATAACCAATGGATTGATTTTGAGAATGACGAATATAGCGACAATACGCTCGACCTGGTACAGTCGGGGATCATTTCCTTTGCCGTTCCAAAGGAGGCCACAACAGACAATTCTATCCTGCCCGCCGGTTATTTCTGGATTCGCGCAGCGGTGAAAAAATCTGCGGAAGCGGTCTGTAAACTGCTGACCATCGATGCCCAGGCAGCCAAAGCGACTTTTTCAAACAATAAGAATGCTGAGGATTTTCTTAACTCTCCCCTGCCTGCCGGAACAATTTCGAAGCTGAAGACGCCGGATGCCTCGGTCAAAAAAATCATTCAGCCTTATTCATCCTTTGGCGGAAGGCCAAAAGAAAGTGATGACCATTTTTATATCCGGGTCAGCGAGCGGCTGCGCCATAAAGCCAGGGCTATTACCATCTGGGATTATGAACGCCTGGTCCTGGAAGCTTTTCCTGAAATTTACAGGGTAAAGTGTCTGAACCATACACAGATCGAAGATGGGATTTATAATGAGGTCAGGCCGGGTTATGTCAGCATCATTACCATTCCCTCGCAGAAAAACCGCGATGAGGCCAACCCGCTGAAACCGTTCACGCAACAGAGCACGCTGACCAATATCGAGAATTATCTCCGTGAGCGGACTTCCTGTTTTGTGAAACTGAGGGCAAGCCAGCCACAATTTGAAGAAATACGGTTTGAATTTTCTCTGAAACTGAAGGAAGTGTTTAAGGATTTCAATTATTATGCCGGGCTTTTAAAGGAAGAGATCACACAATTCCTTTCTCCCTGGGCATTCGGCGATTCCACTTCCCCGGATTTTGGCGGAGTAGTTTATAAATCCGTAATGATCAATTTTATTGAAGAAAGATATTACGTGGATTTTATTACTGACGTCTTTATGTATGTGAAAATCGATGACCTGACGCAGGAAAGCGGCGACCTGGATGAGGTGCGTTCCTCCACAGCCCGCAGCATCCTGGTTTCTGTCCCGGCATCAAAACATGTTATCCACGAGATCATAGAAACAACAGAAACGACAGCACCATGCCCGTAAGCATCACCATACAAAAAAAACCTGTCCTTCCGGTTAGCAGTGACTATCTTTTACTGCGACAGAAAGGGCTTGAATATATCCAGCAACTGGGGAGCAGGCTATGGACTGATTACAATGTTCACGATCCGGGCATCACACTTATGGAAGCGCTGTGCTACGCAATTACCGACCTGGGATACCGGACCTCATTCGATATCAGGGATCTGCTGGCCCTGCAGGCGGAAGAAACACCCGATACAGACGGTCAGTACCCTGCCGACAAGCGTCAGGCCTTCTACACCGCCCGTAACATCCTTACGGTCAATCCCTGGACCACCAGCGACTTCCGGAAACTGCTCATCAACATCGACGGGATTAAAAACGGATGGCTGCGCTGTAAGGAATGCCCCTGTGATGACCTTTACATCTATGCCAATTGTGCCAAAGGCATCCTTCAATATGAAGTCTCCACCTATCCTTTGACCATCAGGGGTCTTTATGATGTGCTGGTTGAATTTGAAGACGAGGAGAAAAGCGGAAACCTGAACAGCGGGAAGATAAAATATAACTTCAATTATCCCAACGGATCCAAACAGGCCGCTGCGGAAATAGAATTGCGCCTGCCATCCTGGGCAGTGCTCGAAGAAAACGCCGGACAGTACAAATCATTCCGGAATCCCGGCAGCCTGATCTCAAATATTGATGTCCTCTTTATTTCAGGCAACAAAGGAGACGACACAGACATCCCTTCTTCACCGGAGTCGTTGCTTGATAATGCCTTGCGTAATTCCATCTTTGCCACAATTGAGGTTACCTTTCAACCAGACAAAGATGATCCCGCCGAAGAAAAATTGACTTTTGCCGACGTCCCGCTGAATATCTGGTTCAGGAATTTGGAAGAAAGAAGGGCGCTTGATCTGCCAACCCTGAAAAAGGCGCTTAAGGATATTACGTCATCTGGCGCATTTCCGCGTTATCTCGGTAAAATTAAGCTCGCCGACCGGATCATTGCAGGTACCCGCCAGGAATTGCATAAGCACCGCAACCTTGCCGAAGACTTCTGCTCGGTAAAAGCCATTGAAGTGGAAGACATTGCCGTTTGCCTCGATATGGAAGTTGCGCCTTCGGCGGATATCGAAGCGATCCTGGGAGAAGCTTACTACCTGATCGACCAGTACTTCAGTCCCGATCTGAAATTTTACTCCCTGCAGCAACTGCTCGATGAAAATGTTCCGGTGGATGAAATCTTCGAAGGCCCGGCTCTAAGCAACGGTTTTATCAAGAATGACGAACTGGCTGCAGCAGGGCTCAAGGAAACCTTATTTGCCTCGGATGTGATCAACTTGCTGATGGACCTTCCCGGGGTGATCGCGGTTAAAAATTTCGTTTTTGCACGTTACGACAAAGACGGGTACCTGGTCGAAAGCCAGCCCTGGACCATGGATGTTACGTCAAACCACCAGCCGCGGCTTTACTTTGAAGCCAGCAAAGTGCTGGTATTTAAAAACGGCCTCCCGTTCCTTCCGGATAAAAGTGAACTTTTGGATACCCTGCAGGTTATCAAAGGGAAAAATTCCCAGCCAAAATTCTCCGTGCTTGAAAATGATCTCCCGGTTCCGCATGGCAGATATTTTGATCTCCAGGCCTATTATCCCGTTCAGTATTCCTTTCCCCTTACCTATGGCGTGGGTTATGACGGTCTTCCCGAGTCGGCTTCGGGCCTGCGCAAAGCCCAGGCAAAACAGCTCAAGGCTTATCTTCTATTCTTCGAACAATTGCTGGTTAATTACCTGGCCCAGCTTGCTCACATCGGGGAGCTCTTTGCCGTGGATGAGAATGTGAATGAAACCTACTTTTCACGTTTTATAGAAACGGCCGAAATAGCCGGCCTGGCCGACCTGTACAATGGGCTTGATCCCGCAGCGTTGCAAAGCCTGGTAGAGAACGAAGACATTTTCCCGGACCGCCGCAACCGGTTCCTGGATCACCTCCTGGCCCGCTTTGCCGAGACCTTCAGCGATTATGCACTCATGCTGTATTCCTATTCTGAAGATCAGGACATTGCCGATGAGCAACTGATACTGAATAAAATCGGCTTCTTGAAGGAATTTCCGGAAATAAGTGCCAACAGGGCAAGATCATTCAATTACAAAGATCCGGAACTGGTCTGCAGCAATGAAAATATTGCCGGGCTTGCGCGGCGGATCAGGCTTTTGCTGGGCTACGGCGAACCTTATTCAGGGAATGTCGAGCTTTATGAAGAAAAGGATACCGACGGAAAATCCTTTGAACGTCGCTGGCGACTGGTGGATGAGAACAGGAAAATATACCTCAGCAGCAGCACGCGATATGTGGATCCGGTGCTTGAAAAAGCCGAAGAAAAAGCCTGGAATGAGATCGGGCGGGTTTTTGCCTTTATCACTCAGCCTGAGCGGTACCAGGTCAAAAAAGTAAAAAAATATGTGGTGAACCTGGTGGATGAAACCGGTGAAGTGATCGCGACGCGAAAACAAAGTTTTAACACCAAGGCAAAAGCGGTCGCCGCGCGGGATGAGATCATCGAATTCGCTAAAAAACTGAAGTCCGCGGAACAGATCTTCATCGTGGAACACCTCCTGCTCCGGCCGCGGAACATCCCAGGGCCCGGTTTCCCCGACGGGGATCCCTTGCTCCCGGTTTGCCTGCCGGAGATCTGCGGTCCGCTTTGCGGGGAAGAAGATCCCTATTCGTTCCGGATCACCGTTGTGCTTAACGGTGAGGACGGGCTGGCGGGAAAAGGAATGGAATTCCGCCGTTTTGCCGAAGAAACGATCCGGAGAGAAACACCGGCACACCTCGGAATAAAAATATGCTGGGTCAGCAGGGAGCAACTCAGCGAATTCAGCCTGGTTTATTGCGCCTGGCTGGCCGAACTGGCCAAAGAGGAGCCTGATCCGGCCGAACTGCACGAAAAACTGGTGCTCCTGCTTGAAGTATTTGTCAAACTTAAAAATGTTTATCCCCAGGCCGCTTTGTTCGATTGCGTGGACGGAAACGATGAAAACCGGGTCATCCTCGGATTTACTTCGATTTCCGGTGAAGATGGGAACGAAGATAAAATTGACAAAAAGAAATTAAAATAATTCATCCACCCTCCGGGTTCCGGAGATAATATTGAAGTCATGATCCCTTCATCAATAAATTCAGATTATCCAAAATTTGTCGCCAACCAGGTGCTCACCTCGGATAACCTCAACGATCTGTTTGGCTATCTCGACGAGCAGCAGCGGATCACCCGGACAAACCTGCTTGGCATTGGTATTGTTTGCGGCCTCCAGGTAAAAACAGGCTCGGATGCGAACGGTAGCTTTATCACTATCACCAGGGGAACCGGGGTGACCTCTCAGGGGTACCTCATAACGGTGCCGGAAATCACTTACCACCATTACAACAGTTACGATGCGGTGAAACCGGAATACTATGACCGTTTCGTGAATATCGGGGCGAAAACACAGAAATTTCCGCTCTGGGAATTGAAACAACCGGGCGAACCGGAAGACCAGGAAAATCCATTCCTCAAACTGGATGATCCGTCCGGTTTCCTTTCAAATAAAGTTGTCCTGCTCTTTGTGGAATTGCAGGAGACCGCCAATAAAAACTGCGATCCCAATTCGTGTGACGACAAAGGGATCACCATTACCGTCAATTTTAGGCCGCTTTTAGTGGAAATAGCCAACGCAGGTTCTCTGATGACCGGTACCGATGCCCCCAATGGGCCCTGGCTCAACCTGCCCGAGATGACGATGAAGCGCTTCGACGTGAAAGCGACGCCGATCTTCGAATGCCTCAATATTTTCAACGCTTACAGAAGCATCCTGGATGAACCCTTTCTGAAAAAAGTGGAATCCACCCTGACTCAGGCTTTTAATACGCTCAGCCCGGTCCTGGTCTCCGAATTTCCTTCCAATCCCTTTGCCTCGCTTGCTGCTGATTTTAAATTTTTACACGACAACAGCATTGCCACCGATCAGTTGATTGCGCTTCAGTATTACTATGATCTATTCTCGGATCTTCTGCAGGCATATGATGATTTTCGTGAAAAAGGGATCGAATTTATCGGTCTGTGCGTTCCTGACGATATATTCCCCAGGCACCTGCTGCTCGATTTGGCCTTTCCCAATGTCAATATGGAAACCAGTGACTTCCGGCATTATTTTATTCCTTCACCCATTTTAAGTGAACAGAAAAAGATCATCACCGATCTGAAGGTCCTGTTCAGAAAACTGGCCCTGCTTGTACCGAAGTTCAAGGTTCCTTCCATGGCCATACTGGGAGCAAACAAAAAAACTGATACGAATATCCGCATCACGCCAACATTCCTGGGCGATATTCCATTTTCATCAAAATCAATCCCTTATTATTACGATATCCAGGCAGTTTCCGACACGTTGCTGAAGAGCTGGAATCCGCAGAAAACCCTTCAGAACAAATTTAACCGGAACCTGTCGTACCATGCAGTAAATTACAACGCAACAAATGATGAGGTCCGCAATCCGCTGCTCTACGACCTGGAGAATTACAACTTTCTCCGTATCGAAGGCCATATCGGAAAACCTTACAAACATGCGGTTAAAACCATCACAGACCTTCGGGACCAGTACCGCCTGCCTTTTGACCTGGTAGCCCTGAATGCCGATATTACTTCCATCACCGCCTTCATAAAAGAGCTTGGCAAATTGCTGACTTCCGGAACGTCTGACCCACAGGCTACCCTGTCATCTTTCCTGGGCACTTCCTGCCATTTCAACGACCTGGAAGCCCTGTTCGATTCATTGATGACCGAACTGACCGGCAAGCTCAGCAATGAAATGAAATTCTTCTACAATCTGAAGCGCGATCAAAAGCGGCCGCCACTCGGCGACCCGGCCAGTTTCGTGCCGCAGGTGCCTCTCCTGGTGAAAACTGACGCAGCTTTCCGATTTACTGCCAACAGCATAGGTCATGAATTTGAAATATTTTATGACACAGTGAAAACCCTCCCGTTCATCCCCTTGCAGGTGTTTTTCCAGTCGTTCGGACAGGGAGGAAATAACGATGTGATGGATTTTGTTTTCAAAGCCGTCCTGTATTATATTGAAATGCTTTACGAAACGGTTACCTCGTCGCTCAGCAGTTTCAGCTACTTCAATTTCAATTTCAGGTATTTCACCTTGATCTTCACGGTTAAATACATTAAAGCCCTCAACAAGTTCAATTCGGAAACATTCCCGCTCAGCGAGGAAGAGAATGATCACCTTGACGCCTTATTGTCTATCGTAGTAGATGGCCGGGTGGCCCAGATTTATTTTGAATTCCTTAAAAGGGTGTTGCAGATCAAGATCATGCAACAGGCCGGTTACTATTCATTATGTCATCCGGGTATCCAGCACAAGGCAGGGGTTCCAATGGGCGGTACCTTCGTACTGGTTTACCATGAGGCAAAGGAGGAAGAAGAGGAACCCGTGATAGCAGGCGCCGCTGCTGTGGGCACAGTTTCATTAGCCGCTGAAAAAGCGAAAACGTTTAACAACCTGCGATCCACCGCATCCGGAAGAAGTGCAGGCTCCGCTCCCCAGGACAATTTGCATGAGTTTGCCGCAAATGTGGATGAAAAGGTTCTCATTGCAAGAGATCATGTTGAATCGGGACTGAAACGATCGTTCAAAGTAGATTTTTCAAAGAGGGTGAAAACCACGGCGGAACCTGCCTCGGGAGTGGCAGCCGATACAACCGCCGATGCTGCCTCACCCGTTGCTGCGGTCACTTCGACCCCGGTCCGGGCTTCTCAGCAAACGCTTGAGAGCTACCTGATCAATGCTGCGATATACCTGAAGAACAGGAAAGAAAACGAACTGGATGAAACCATTGAAGACATCCCGAATGGCGCAGTCATTGCCGATTTTTACCTCCCTTACCTGTGCTGCAGCGATTGTCCGCCGATCCAGGTCATCGTCCAGTCAGAGCCGGAAGAGCCCAACAAACCGCCGGTGGCTCATGCCGGAGATAATCTGACCATCCAGCTCCCCACCGAAACCGTTACCCTCGACGGCTCCAGCTCGGAAGACCCCGACGGGACCATCCTGACTTACAAATGGGAGCAGGTTTCAGGTCCGGGAACTGCCATCATCGGCGGAGCCGACAGTGCAGTGGCCACAGTCTCCGGGTTTATCGAAGGAGAGTATGTGTTTAAACTGACGGTAACCGACAACGATGGTGCTTCCGACGAGGATACCGTTACGCTGAAAGTGCTGGCCCAGCAAAATGTACCTCCGGAAGCGGTCGCTTTCACGGATACACCGGTCGTCGTACTGGGTCCAAATGGCGCAACGGCATTCCTGATTGGAGACCAGTCCTTTGATCCTGACGGGACGATCACTACCTTCGCCTGGACCCTTAAATCAGGCCCGTCAACCGCCGTTGCTATTGAAAAGCCTGATTCATCATCCACCAACGTGAATTTCTTTGCAGCCGGGGTGTTCATCTTCAACCTTACCGTAAAAGACGATAAGGGTGCAACAGGCACCACTGAATTGACCGTCGTAGTCAATAAAGAGTCGGAAGAAAAATCCTGCGATTCCCTGGCCGGGATCATTTCAGGATTCAAGAGCTGGAACGATGAAGCAGGTAAGAATGAAGTGTTCAAAAAGACCTTCACTTTTTATGCCGAAGTGGTCTCCTACTTTGAAAAACTGGATAACGATGTGGTAAACCGCACGGTCGATGGCCAGATCGAATTCTTCGCCAGCTTCTTCAATGACCTGCTCACCCCTGACCTGCTGAAAAGATGGCTGGATGCCCTGCAGGCCATCATCAAAACAAAAAAGAACCTGCGGTTGCTCGCACTCAGGATTTTCCAGATCCTGAATAAGCTGTCGATGTATATTGTCTGCATCCAGAAAGGCGATTTTGACCAGACTGATGTTCCGATGAACGGGGTGTTCGAGTTCATCCGGATCTGTGCCGCTGAGTGGATGCAGATCCTGACCAAATTCCAGGACAACGAAGTAGAAGTGATCAAAAATATCGGAAATGATATCCGGGATGAGATCACGCGGGTAAAAAACAATGGTGAGGAAAACACAAAGAAGAACTACCTTTCCATGCTAAAGCAAATCCTTGAAATCCTGAAGCCTGTCCTTGGATGACCGATGCCGACCGCCATATCATCCGGACGGCTGCCGTCAGTTTTACTTTTAACGGTAATTACGGAGGCTTGGACAAGCAGGAGGAGGTGAGCGCCTGGTGCAGGAATGAATTGGGTGTAGCGATCGGCTCGGCCCTGGCGGATTTCAATAGTACCGAAGTTGTCATATCCATCGACAGGATCAGGCTCGATATAGACCTGGGCATGACTTCCGACTGGCAAAAAGAGCTCGGCGACAGGATCATTGCCGGTTTAAAGCAGAATGTCGGCGAAAAAGTGGCTTTGGCAGGAAAAAAGGAGATAAAGCCCGAAATCAAAAGTTTTGAAGAAACACTGGCTTTTTACCTCAGATCGGGTGTCCTGCCATGGAACGCCGGTTTCAAAACTGCCGATGAGTTTTTCCGGAAGTTGAATGACTGGCTGGAAATTTCTTCTTTCTCAGAACTCAGGGAATTCTTCGTTTTGATTAAAAATCCCGTTGCCTTCCTGAGGTTTATCAGCATCCCCGGAAGGGAAATTTTCATTCATTTCAGTATAAAGTTTACAGCACTGAACAAAGACGCTGTTTTACATTTTTTTACCGAAACAGAAAAGATCATCAGTTTTCTTACTGATGATAAAACTTTACAGGAATTTTTAATGAAAGACCTGAAGATATTCTTCTTACAACGTGTTTCAGAAGAAATGCAGCCATTGGAACTGGCTGTTACTTTTTCGGCCTGGCTGCAAAAAATCAGTGAAGTTCATCCGGTTTATCCTGACAAAATAAAAATCGCAGACATCTCCGATACCGAAGTCAGGCATGTGACCAAAGAATGGGTTAAAAAGACTGATTTTAAAACAAAGAAAAAAACGAAATCTTCATCATTTAAAAGTTCAAAAGAAGAACCTGCCGGAATGGTTAAGGAAGCGCTTTCAAAAGAGCTTCAGGATGAACTTGCAGAAGGGATATTTATCCGAAATGCCGGTGTTGTGGTCATTGCACCGTTTTTCCCGGTATTGTTCTCAAGGACAGGGCTTGTCAAAGATGGGATTATCACAGATGTTGGTTCTGCACTTGCCCTGATCGGTTATTGTGTGACCGGGAAAAAAGACGTCATGGAGTTCGACCTCCTGTTTCCCAAAATTCTTTGCGGAACCGGCCCCGAAACAGTTTTTGAGATGCCATCTCAAATACCGGAAAAATTCTTCGAAGAAGCCGATGAAATGCTGGCTTCGGTTATCGAATACTGGTCGGTGCTGAAAAATACCTCTGCAGACGGGTTGAGGGAAACTTTCCTGCAACGCGACGGCAAACTCTTGTTCCGTGAAAGCGAATGGGAGCTTTACGTGGAGCAAAAGCCATTTGACATGCTGCTTCAGCATCTGCCCTGGAATATTCAAATGATCCGGCTGCCGTGGATGGATCATATGATTAAAACACAATGGATTATAAACCTCTAAATCTTTAATAATGGCACTTTTAAAAAAGGGAGACACCGGCCAGGCGGTAAAGGATCTCCAGTTATTATTGCAGGAACTGGATTATAATGTTCCGATTACGGGTATTTACGATACGGCGACCTATAACGCTGTTCTGAACTTCCAGGCCCGGCACCTGGATATCCATGGCAATCCCCTGAGCCTGGATGGAAAAACCGGAGACCTGACCATGTGGGCATTGCGCAACCCGAGGCCCAAGGCGGCAACGGGAGCTATTGATTATTCGGTGATGCCCGATGTTTCAATGGGTGGGTCCGAAATCGGCAGGGCTGCCCTTAAGATCGCCCTTGATGAGCTTAAAGCCGGAGCCGGTGAAGTAGGAGGCAACAATATGGGGGAATGGGTCAGGAAATACCTGGCCCCAACAGGTCTTGCCGAAGGAAATAGCTGGTGTGCAGCCTTTGTAAGCTGGTGTTTTTTACAGGCTGCCGGAGGAAATAAGGCAAATATGCCATTCAGCTATTCTGCAGGCGCAAGGAATATCTTCAACCAATACAAAACCAAAGGATGGATAATCGACAACAGCACCGACATTCCAAAACCGGGCGATATCGTTGCCTGGTGGCGGGTCAGCTTTCCCAGCGGTTTTGGTCATATAGGCTTTGTGCACCACTTTGCTGACGGGTTCGTTTACACCATTGAGGGCAACAAGGCTTCCTCCGTAGCAGGTTTTTCATACGTTAAAACCAGAATGGACAAGTTCCTGGGCTTTGGCCGGGTGAAAATATAAAGTAGAAATGCATGTTTACAACTGCTGAAAAATCAACAGCCTCTCCGGGGCACATCCATCGACAGGCGGATGAAAACCGGGTATTCTTTCGCAAGGCGGGAGAAGAGGAGGCTGTTGGTGAACAGCAATCGGCGTTTTTTTCCACCCCTGTACAGGCAAAGCTGACCATCAGCAAACCGGATGATCCGCAGGAAAAAGAAGCCGACCATGTTGCCGGAATGGTGATGCGTATGGCCAGTCCTGTCGTCGAACCGGAAAAGAAAGAAGAAAAAGAAACAGTCAGCACAAAACCCGAAACGCCGGTCATCCAGCGCAGGACTGCAGGCCAGGTATTTCGTTCGCCATTGATCCAGCGCACCGGGCGGGGGCCTCCGGGAAACCTGATGAATTTTGAGAACAACCTGCAGTCTTCCAGGGGAAATGGCTCGCCCATGCCCGCCACCACGCTCCAATATATGGAAAGCCGGTTTGACGCTGATTTCAGCGGCGTCAGGATCCATACCGGCAGCTATGCCGAGCACCTGAGCACAAGCATTCATGCCCAGGCTTTTACGCATGGAAAAGATATTTATTTCAATGCCGGGAAATATTCTCCTGAAACAGAACAGGGCGGTCATTTGCTTGCCCACGAGCTTACGCATACCATCCAGCAGGGAGCGGTCAGTTCGGGCCATGCAACCGGAAAGGTCAGCGAAAAGATCCAGGAAAAGAGCATGATCAGCCGTGTTCCCGCAGGACCGGTGCCACAACTGACCCATGCCGTTGAAAAGGCCAAAAGCAAGGAAGGCAAGGTCAATGCCGCGAAAGAAGGCCCAGATGGTTACCGCGAAGGCTGGCAGGACCTGCTGGAATTTTTCAAAACGACATTCGGGCCCGACAAGATCATCAGCGGAGCTGGCGGTACCACTACCCCCGGCACCGTCGCCGAACAGGATATCAAGAAGAAGAGGATGTTCAAAGGCACGATCGTGAATCCGGAGGATATCAACGGTGACCGCATCACCGGCGAACGCGACGCCATGCCTAGCTGGTGCGGAATTTTCGTCTTCTGGGCATTGAACAAAAGCGGCGTGCCCATGCCCAAATGGCAGCTCGGCAAATCCTTCATCAAACCGGAAGCGGCTTATCCTCCGGGATATGTTCCCCGAACCGGGGATATCGCCTACAAGGAAGGCTACTCGCATTATGCCATCGTGGAAAGCGCCACCGGCAGTACGGTCACGACCGTTAACGGCAATACGGCCGGGGAAGATAACCTCGGCGGGCAGGTCCAGACCCGTGAACATCCCATCAGCGAATGGTCGGTCTTTTTCAATCCGCTGATCGTGATGGAAGGCCAACTGGGAAGCGGCGAAGGGGTCATAGAGGAAAAACCGAAAACCCTTCGGGAACTCAGGCGTGAGCTCTTCAACGTAAACCGCCGGCCCGAAACGGAAAACGATGAGGAACTTCAGACCGGAAACAATGACCGGCAGGTGCAAACCAAACCTGAGCTGAGCGACTGGTCTGTGGCCCCGGATGGAAGCCTGGCACGTAACAATATCAATATCAATACCAATGTCAATGCCAATAGTGGTCATGTACAGTTAAGCGGTAAGGAAGAACCTACGGAAACACAGGAGGAAGAGGAGAAGAATGAGGAACAGAATGGAGTTTCCAATGAAATAACCGTTCACAAACAACATGACCTGATCCAGAACGGCTGGTTCGACAGTGCCCTTTCCCTGGTGAATTCTGCTATCGATTACGTGGCCGAAGGGCTTGAGGCCGGAAAAAGGCTCATTCTTGGCGAGGCCAGGGATTTCGTGATGGCCATTCCCGGCTATAAGGCCCTGCGTGTCGTACTGGGTGAAGATCCGATCACCGGGGAAGAGATCGAAAGGAACGGGCATAATTTTATCGAAGCAGCTTTCGACATCATGCCCGGCGGAAGGCAACTGCACGAAAAGCTCTCTGAGCTGGGTGCCCTCGATGAAGCTGCCCGCTGGATCGACAATGGCATCAGTGCCGTGGAAGCGATCGTGGACAATGTCGTGTCGAGGGTGGAGAGGTTCTGGAATGACCTGAGCCTGGACGATCTGGCGTCCCCGACACAGATCTTCAGGGATGCAGGCGATATCATCCATGATACCATCAGCGACGTGGTCGGTTTTGCCGTGGATGCAGCGACAGAACTGCTGGAAATCGTTAAAAAATGGCTGCTGACGCAGATCGTTGACTTCGTCAGGGAACGAACGACGGCATACCCGCTGCTGACCGTGATCCTTGGAAAAGATCCGGTTACGGAAGCTGAGGTGGAGCGCAACGGAACGAATATACTGAATGCCCTGCTGGAACTGGGCGGTGAGGAAGGACAGAAGCAACGGACCCTGATGCAGGATACAGGAACGTTTGAAAAAGTAGCGAAATGGATCGACCGCGGCATCCTGGTCTTCGGAAACCTGTACCAAACCATCCGCGACAATTTCGGCCTGATCTGGAGCGTGGTGTCGATCGATGCCCTGATGAATCCCGTGGCCAAATTCACCGAAATCTACAACACCTTCGCACAGCCTGTCCTGGATGTGCTGAAGTTCGTTGCCGATACAGCGGTGATCATCCTGCAGTTCATCAAAGAGGTGCTGATGAAACGGCTCAGCGAATGGGCAAAAGACCAAAGGGGCTATTACCTGCTGACGGTTATCCTGGGCAAAAATCCTTTCACGGATGAAAAAGTCAGGCGAAACACCGAAAACATCATCCGCGGCTTCATGAGCCTGATGGATGGAGGTGAAGCCCAGTTCCAGCAGATGAAAGAATCCGGTGCCATTGCCAGGGCAACCGGGCAGATCGACGCGGCGGTGAACCGGCTGAATATGACGCCGGCTTACATTGTCCAGCTTTTTATGGGACTGTGGAAAGGCTTCGGGCTGGATGACCTGATGGAACCGTTGCAGGCATTCGCACGAATATTCGATACCCTTGCAAAACCAATATTAAAGCTCATTGCCTTTGTGGTCGAGATCGTAAAGATCGTGGTGGTGGTGATCCTCGAGATCATGCAGTTCCCCTTCGATGTGATCAATAACATCATCGCCAAAACCGTAAAATCGTTCCACCTGATCAAATCCGATCCCATAGGGTTCCTGAAGAATCTGCTCAATGCAATCAAGCAGGGCTTTGTACAGTTCTTCGACAACATACTCACCCACCTGATCAACGGGCTGGTAGGCTGGCTGACCATGGAGCTGAAAGACGCCGGTGTGCCGGAATTGAAAGACCTTTCGTTGAAGGGGATTATCGGCTGGGTGCTGGAGGTGTTGGGGATCAGCATGGAAAAAATCTGGGAGAAGCTGGCCAAACATCCGAAGGTTGGCCCCGAACGGGTGGCAAAGATACGGGGCATGATCGGCAAGCTTGAGGGAATATGGAGCTTTATCAAAGATGTGCAGGAAAGAGGCATGGCAGCGATCTGGGATAAGATTTCCGAACAACTCGGCAACCTGTGGAATACCGTCCTGGATGCCGTAAAAAACTGGATTATGGAGAAGATTATTACCCAGATCACGGTCAAGCTGCTCAGCATGCTCGATCCCACCGGGATCATGGCGGTGATCAACAGTTGTATTGCGATCTACAAAGCGGTGCAATCGTTTATCAAATACCTGCGGCAGATGCTTGAAATCGTCAATTCCTTCGTCGAGGGAATAGCGGAAATTGCCGGGGGGAACATTATCAAAGCGGCTTCTTTCCTGGAGCGCACGATGGCCCGCGGCATCCCGATCGTGATCGGGTTCCTGGCGAACCAGGTCGGCCTGACCGGCATCGGCAAACGGATCGCAGAGATGCTGGAAAAAGTGCGCGAAATGGTCGATAAAGCGCTCGAGTGGCTGGTGAACAAAGCGGTGAATGCCGGAGGAAAATTGCTTGAAATGGGAAAAGCTGCGGCTGGCGCTGTTATGGGCTGGATAGGTGCGGTCCTGGGCCTTGAAAGATCATTTACTGCTGAAGATGGCGGTACACACAGGTTGTTTTTTGTTGAAAAAGCAGGTTCCGTGGAACTCATGATTAATCCCGATCCTAAATCGCCATTTATAGTCTGGATTAATACGATTACTATAGCCGATCCTTCCTCGCCTTCAGGACAGAAAAAAGCTCAGAAGAAAGATCAGGCGTTGAAAAAAGCACGGGAAATTGAAGCTGAGGAAGCGAAAAATGCACCAAATGAAAAAGCAGAAGAAGAAAAAGTGAAAACGATCAGAAAGTTGCTGGATGAATTGACTGCCCTGACAGGTCCGCTCTTTGCAGGTGAAAAGCCAAATTGTTCGATGGAAGGAAAAGGACTTGTATTTGGAGGTTTAAGAAGTAGCCTTTACGGCTCGACAATGGAAGCTCAGACCCTGACAAATATTAAAATGCCGGCAGGGTCAGTGCCCAGTGTTTCGCATCATGCTTCTTATGCAACTATTAACCAGAGAAGGAATCAGGGCGGTTCCTACTATATCCTGGGACATCTGCTAAATCACAATCTCGGTGGTACTGGTAAAGACTGGAAGAACCTCACCCCGTTGACCCGCGATGCAAACAGTGCACATGAAAGGATCGCCGAGTCAAGAGTCAAGAATGCCGTAGATGCGGGTAATATCGTGCATTATAAGGTTGAAGCTGTCTATGGAAGGCCAAAAGCAAACAGTAAAGATGCTACGATCCGTGACATAAAGGCCGAAGAGGTTCATGTACCTTTAAAGCTGGTTTGCGAAGCTAATCTGATCACTCCTGCCGGTGTTTCCAGTGACAACAAAGAGAGTAAAACCCCGCTGGTACCTGCCGGGACGGTCATTGACAATGAGATGGGTCAGAATGATGCGGATTACGACCTCACAGGCTTAAAAAGAGAAACGGTTTACCTGGATTCCGGAGATGTAGATAAGATAGCCGGCATAGATGGAGTCAACCGTCAGCTTGCGCAAAAGATCGTGGACGCCACGGAGGATAAAGAAACACGGTTTGGAAGCTTTGATGCCCTGGCCGGTTACGTATTCACAGATGGCCGGCAATTCACCGAGCTCCAGCAGAAAACCATCAGATCGTTGCCGGATCATGTTAAACTATTTCAGAATTAATAAAGAAATGCAAATAATTTTATTCATATGAGCTCAAATGCAAAAATATTTCGCCGTGCCAGGCATCATGTTGTCTCGCATGAGCAGGTAAACCTGAAGAATGAATCCAGACAAAGCCCGACCTTTTTCGGGGGATCCCATGAAGCCTCTTTTTTCTATCCTTCCCGGGCATATGGGCAGGGTGAAGTAGTTCAGCCCACATGCGAGGAATGTGAAAAAGAAGATCAGAAGGTGAATCGCCAGGCGGAAGAACAGGAAGAGAATTTGCAGAAAAAAGGCGACGAAGAAGAAGAGATAACCTTCACCCCGACCTATTCGGAACGGGGGGAAGAACTGCAAAACACACGTCACTACGCCAATTGCGAAGGGGTTACGGTGGAAGGCTTTTGCGATGCCAACTACGGCAACTCTTACTCGGCGCCGGGAAGCTCGGCCCCGGCTAAAGACTGCGAAGATTGTACCGGCGAGGAATGCGTCAGTAATACCGGCACGGTGATTTCTACATTTACGGCCAACCCGGTGATCTCCCTTCCTCCTGTGCCCGACGGGCTTAATGAATGTGAGCAGAAAGCCGTGCGGAAATTCATCAACACCACCCTGAAGGCCCATGAACAACAGCATGTGGCCGCATTCAACACATACCGAGGGACGGTCAAGACCCCTTACTCCTATAAAGGATGTGCCAGCGGCCTGGATGCCCATACCGCCGAGATCCATGCCAATGTCGAATCTGCCCGGAAAGCCGCATCAGACGCGAAAAGCGCTGCCCTGGACGTTGGCGGGGCTAATATTTTTTCGATAAAATGCGATTGCCCCGATCCCAAACCAAAAGAAGGTGAGTAAAAGAAAATATTGTAATTTAGATTCATGATAAATAGTAAACTGATCGAAAAATATCTGGAATATTTCAGGCTGGTCATCAATGGCAGGCTGGCCGCACATTTCAAACCGGGAACCCAGTTCCGTATCGAAGAGACCCCTCTGCCTGCCGAAGGGAAAGACCACTCTCCCCTTTCGGCCTTCATCAGTGAAAACAATCTTTCGCGGCACGAGATCATCACCCTGCTGGCCACCCTGGCCCCGCACATTGACCCGGTATTCTTCGACGGGATCATCCAGAAAAACATCCCCAACCAGGGCGATTTCCCCCAACTTGGCGGGACCAGGGGCAGGAACCACCGCGGTTTTTTACCGACAGCCGAAACGGTACTCTTTATCCTGGCGGGAAATGACCTGAAAACCAGGTTCGAATGTGAGGGACTCTTTAGCCTGAATCACCTCTTCGCGAAAAAGAACGTCCTGTATCTTGAAGAACCTGCCCCCGGGGAACCGATTTACAGCGGAAAACTGATCCTCTCACCCGAATTTGTTGAACTATTCACAACCGGAAAGATCTCTCCACCGAAATTCACGATGGATTTCCCTGCAGAGCTGATCACCACCGAACTGGGCAATGAAGACCTGGTTCTGCCGGCGGCTACCATAAAACAGGTCGGCGAGCTGGAAAACTGGATCCACCACCAGGATAAGCTGATGAACGAATGGAACATGAAACGCTGGATAAAGCCTGGTTACCGCGCACTTTTCCATGGCCCGCCGGGGACCGGCAAGACCCTTACAGCCCTGATCGTAGGCAAAAAGACGGGCCGCGATGTCTTCCGCATCGATCTTTCCATGGTGGTTTCAAAATTTATCGGTGAAACGGAGAAAAACCTCTCCCAGCTCTTCGAACGTGCGAAAAACAAAGACTGGATACTGTTCTTCGACGAAGCCGACGCTCTCTTCGGCAAGCGCACCAATGTACGCGACGCACACGACAAATACGCCAACCAGGAAGTAGCTTACCTGCTGCAACGCATCGAAAGCCATAACGGACTCATCATCCTGGCATCCAATTTTAAATCCAACATCGATGAAGCATTCATCCGCAGGTTCCAGTCGGTGATCTATTTCCCGCTGCCATCCGCCACAGAACGGCTGATGCTATGGAAAAAAACACTACCCGTGAGGGATGGGCTGGAAATACCGACAGATGAGGAATTGATGGCAATAGCAAAGAAATATGAAATAACCGGTGCAGGAATCGTCAATGCAGTCCAGTTCTGCTGTTTGGAATCCCTTGCTGCGAAATCGGGACAGATTACCCTCAGCCAGATTAAAGCCGGAATTGAAAGAGAATATATGAAAGAAGGAAAAGTCCTTTAATACGGTACTGTATTGAAATAATTTAACCGGCAATTAGCATGCATTGGGTTAATTATTTTAGTATATTTACGAGGCAAGTCTTAACATCAAATTTTTCTTAAAATGAAATCCATACTTATTACCCTTTTTGCCGTTCTGGCATTAGTTTCAATCCTGCCGGCACAGGTCCCGGTTATTAAAGAACGTATAAAACTTGACCCGGCCCTGATGAATAGAGATGTCCGTTACAAGGTGATCAACCAGGTAAACGACACGAGTTCCCGTATAAAAAAGGCCGGAGATTTCAAGCTGGCTCCTACTGAGAAAAAAGCCGTCGGTATTATTCAAGAGGAGGTGATCCGGTTTGATAAATCAGTTGTTGCCAATCTTCCGGAAGTGTCAAACCTGACTGATGTGTACGCGTTACCTGAAAAAAATACGGTAAAGACTGCCGGCCAGGGTAAGGATTTGTCATATATCATCCTGATTATCGATTCGGCACCGATGAAATATGATCCCGGTGAAAATTTTTTCAGAGGAAAGATCCGCATCCTTCCGGTTGTCATGGATGACGGCACTAATCCCCCATCAGGTCAGATACCTCTTGAAACCCCGGAAGATATCATCGTATCTTATGGCACTGAATCGGTACCTCTTCAAATCAGAAATGTAAACTGGCCTCCCCTGGATGTAACCGTGTCCGAGGCCAATCCGAGAGATTCATTGAAGATCAAGGTGCTGACAGCATCCAAGCCTCTTGGCTATCCCATAAACCTGAGGATCGAACCGGCAATTATGCTCTCTTCCACCCGGGCCACAATCCAGGGTCTCGGCATACAGACGCTGCCCGTTCATGTGTCGTTGAAAGGTGTAACCTCATACCGGCCGGTACCTTTGACAGTGGAATCTTCCCTTGGATCGCTCGACGAAGCTAATATGACATTAGCGGACGATGAGCCCAAATCGGTGATGTTAAGGTCGGAGGGGCTGGGCAGGATAGACCTGAGGGTAATCAATTCCAATTACGTGAGTAACACCATTTCCATTGAGGCAGTATTCCCCTGGCTGTTCTTGATCCTGGCCCTGGCTGGCGGACTGATCGGTGCGCTTGGCACAGCCCTGTCCGGCAAAGAGAAGGTCAGGGCACGTCAGTTGATCTATGGAAGTATAATCGGACTGATAGCAGCAGTCGCTTACTGGGGGCTTGGAATCGTGCTGATCGGGTTTTCTGTCGAGACCCGTGGACTAAATGAAGCCATGGTTTTCGGATTTGGACTACTGGCAGGATATTTCGGACTGAAAATGATAAATAAATAATATGGATTAAGAAAAAATCGCCTCCCCCTATTGTTTTTCAAATAAATAGTTGTATATTTACCCCCACCAACCATCCACGATTAATGACAAGTCTTAAAGAGCTGGCCTCTTTAATTAATTTGAATCATAGCATGAAAAGAATTACTACCTATCGGTCGTGTGATAACAGCTATCCCAGGCCGCCTACATGAATCATGACAACGAGGTTTTATACCCCCCAGTAAACCCTCCGTTATAATTATTTGAAAATCATTTATAACCCAAAATCATGAAAAAACAAATTTTGAAAATAGGCATCTCCCCCATTTTAGTCTTATTTTTGATTTCCTTTATGCTCCCTGATGCCTCTGCGCAGGCGATCATAAAGAATAAAGACAATTCAGGCCCCAGGGATATCGACATTATAACCGTGAACACCTGGGTCTATCTCGAAGGGGCGCTTACCAATGTTCAGATTCCTGAGAATTACGTTCTTCCTATGCGTAGCCACCTAAACAGGGTCAGGATGCTCCCGGGGCAGTCTTTTGTAAATTTTTCCGGCGACACGATATACATGCCACCCGGTCAGCCATATAACATGGCCCCCTGGTTTTATTATGGCAATGAAGGCGAAGCTTATGATTCCAACGGCGATCCGGATCCGGGCACGGCCGGGTATCCAATGTCCGCTGTCGACTGGGTGCTGGTTTCACTGCGCCTGACACCGGATGGAGAACCCGTCTGCCGTAAAGCCGGCCTGCTGCATGACGACGGCCACGTAGAGTTCCCCGGCGGGGGATTTGAATGCGAAGGCCTCGATGAACTCGAAACCTGTTATATTGTGATCCAGCACAGGAGCCACCTGATGGTTATGTCAGCCGCAGCGGTCCCGGTGATCAGGGGCAAGGTCACCTTCGACTTTCGTAATTCCCAGAGCTATATCAACGATCCGTTCCTGAGCGGTTCTGTAGGCCAGAAAGAACTCACACCCAACCTCCCCGGAGCATTTTCCATGTATGCCGGCAATGGATGCCAGGCCGGATGCGCTTATTCCGACCATGATATCAACCTGGACGACCGGTGCTGCTGGGAACTGGGAAACAGGGCCATGGGTTACCGCCCGGGGGATTACAACATGAATGGTGACTGCAATTTCAACGACCGCCTTATCTGGGAAGCCAATAACGGCATTTTTACCTCGGTTCCTTAAAATTGCACTATTCCGCATCTTTCTTTCAGCATTCTTTTGTACGTTTGGTGATTATGGATTATTAATCTGCCAGCTATGAATAAAGAAATGCTGATCGCTTTTTTTCTGATCATTTCCCGCATTACCGTATCGGGTCAGAGTTCAACCTGTGCTACAGCTATGCCCATCTGCACGGGACCAAACTACTCCTATCCCGCAGGCACAGGCGGCACCGCCGAGCCCGGTGCCTATTATGACTGCCTTAATACCCAGCATGGGCCGGCCTGGTTTTACATGCTGATTGAAAATCCCGGCAATATCACTATCGAAATTCACAGCACACCTCTGGTCGATATCGACTTTGTCTGCTGGGGACCATTTTCCGATCCGGTGGAGCCGTGTGTTGCTGGACTGACTTTAAATAAAGTCGTCGATTGCAGTTATTCGCCCTATCCTGTTGAATATTGTGACATCCCCACCGGTCAGACCGGGGAGTATTACCTGTTGCTTGTTACCAACTATTCACTTCAGTTTGCCAATGTTAACTTCTCACAAACCGATGGCGATGGCAGCCTGGATTGCTCCTTCCTGGCCCCGCAGGCCGATTTTATCGCACAGCCGGATTTCGGTCCTGCTCCATTATTGGTGCAGTTTACCGATATGTCCACCTTTGAGCCCGACACATGGAACTGGGATTTTCAAAATGACGGGGTTTTCGACTCTTATGAACAAAATCCATCCGTAACCTACACGGAAACAGGTTTCTATTCTGTTAAACTGCTGGTCGGCAATGATCTGGGCATGGATTCCGTCATTAAAGAAGCATATATCGCGGTGATAGGCCCGGATATTGATATTGCGCCTGACTCCCTTTATTTCCTCGAAGAAGGGAGCATACCACATTACCACGCTGACAGGCTGATTACTCAGCAAATACTGACCATCAGCAATATTGGATACAATGTGCTGACGGTTACTGCTATCGATGCCAGTGACGCCTGGCTGCAGGTCTCCGGTTTTCCTGCCGTTCCGTTCATCATTTACCCGGGCGCATTGCAGGAAGTCTTGGTTGATATTGATTGGCCCGTTCTGGAAGGGATCACGCAAACCGGATCAATTGCTATTGCCTCCGACGATATGGATGAAACGCTGGTCATTGTGCCGGTGACTGCTGTCCCGCTGAGCCTGCCTGATTTGACCATCATGAACCAGGTTCTTGATACCGCGGTAGTTCTTCCCGGGGGTGAAATTTCGGTATTTTGCGAAATTCATAACATTGGAAACGCATCATCACCTGGTAATGTTATAAAATATTACCTGTCGGAAGACAGCTTGTATAATCCTGAAGATGCTGAACTTGGAGCGGAAACTGTAATTGAACTTGCTGCCGGTGAATTGACCGTCATGCAATCCACCCTGGTCATTCCGGGAAATACTATGGCGGGAGCCTGGCATATCCTGTTCCATGCCGATGCTGAAAATGAAGTTGAAGAATCGGATGAAGGAAACAATATTGAATACTCCGTTCTGACGGTTGATACGGCCACTTCGGTCTGGGATAATGATTCCGGATCAAAGGATCATCCTGTGCGTATCTATCCGAATCCTGCACGGGAAGAGCTGAATATCAGCCTGACCCTGGATAATTCCGGAAAGGTTTCAATTGCAGTTTTTGATCTTTCAGGAAAGAAGATCAAAACAGTTCTTGATAAAAAACTCGAAAAAGGAACACATACCCTAAAACTGGACCCATCCTCTTTGCCATCGGGGATGATTATTATTGAAGTCAAAACAACAGAATACGATTTCAGGCAAAAGATTACGATAGCAAAGTAATTATCTTCATGAATTCTTCCTGCTAAATCACCTGGCAAATGTTGTTGGGGGCGGGGAGGCACGGAGGCGTAGAGGCATGGGGGCTTGGAGGCATGGGCGCAGGGAACCCTGGAACCTGGAACCCTGGAACCATCCCTGTGGCTTCTTTCGGCACGTTGTGTTCTGTCATTTTCCCCTTCCCCTTGTTTTTGACGCTGACAGGTCCTCCTGATTCTGACGCTGACAGGTCCTCCTGATTCTGACGCTGACAGGTCCTCCTTCGTCGGACGCTGTCAGGTCAAGATTAACTTATTACTCCAAAACTCAAAACTCAAAACTCAAAACCTAAAACTCAAAGCCCTGCAACGCTGAAAGCGTCACAGGGCTTTGTAAGTGGAGTATATCGGAGTCGAACCGATGACCTCTTGACTGCCAGTCAAGCACTCTAGCCAACTGAGCTAATACCCCAAAATTGAAAATTCCATCCGCCAAAGGCGGACCAAACAAATTCAAAACCTGGAATTTCAAAACCGGTGCAAAAATAATAATATTACACTTATAATTACATCCTTGTGCCCCAAATTTCTAATTTCCATTTTCCAATTTCTCTTCCCGATCCGCCAGCTTCCAGGTCGTGACAAAGATGGCACGGGTAATGGTTTCCATCCTGTCGTACAGGATCTTGTCCGGCGTGTCGGTAGCTTCGTGGTAGTCGGGGTGGAAACCGGCAAAATAAAAGATCGAAGGAATTCCGTTCTTAGAAAAGTAGTAATGATCGGAACCTCCGCGCAGTGATCTTTTGTATTCTACGCGATCCTCCAGGTCGGGGGCGGCGGTGCGGTTGGCTTCCTGCGACAGCTTCAGCAACTCTTCGGAAAGATACACGCTGGCGGCAATATAATCCGGGGAATCAACCTGTTTGGTGCTGGCCCGGCCGATCATGTCGATGTTCACGCAGGCAAAGGTGCTGTCGAGGGGAAAAAGCGGGTTCATCGTGTAGTATTTTGACCCGTACAGCCCGATCTCTTCGGCTGAAACGGCCAGGAACACTACCGACCGTCGCGGACGGATCCCGTTGCCGGCGGCCATTGCGAAAGCCTCCGCTATTTCCAACACGGCCGCCGTTCCACTGGCATTATCATCAGCACCGTAAAAGATCTTTCCCGTGGTCTGGCCAAGGTGGTCATAATGCGCCACCACCACCACGACCTGGCTTTTCAGGTCCGCACCTTCAACGAAACCGACCACGTTGGCCGTCGGCAAGTGATAACAGTCGCTGGAAGCCTGGACCGAAACATGCCCGCTGAATGCACCGGCCCGGGTCTTCAGGGTTTTTTCCATTTCCTCCCGGGCATCAAACAACTTCTTCGGGCTTTCTCCAACAAGCCGGGCCGCGGTTTTCACGTTCATGTAAGCTGCAAAGGGCTGCTTCTGCTGAATAAATTCCCCGTCGTCAACCGGGAAACGGATCACCGGTTTCGGATCATAATAATCCCTCGATTTCAGGTATTTCCTGTAATCCGATCGGTTGCGGAAGATGATAAATACTCCTTCGGCGCCTTTATCGGCCGCCATCTTGGCTTTGCTGAAATAATACCCTTTTTTTGACCACTCTTTTTTACCTGAGATCACCGAGGTGCCATCCGGCTTTCTCGGCTCACCGCTGAAGGCCAGCATGATCTTATCCGTCACGTCTATGTCGATAAAATCCGAATAGCGCAGGTCTTCGATGGCAAACCCGGAGAAGATCACCGGGAAATCTCCGCTTATATCGACCGGGTCGCTGAGAAAAAGAAAATCCTTGCCAACCCTGAGTTCTGTGCCGTTCAGCGTGAGCCGCTGGTCTTTCCACCGGCATTCATCCAGGGTGAATTCCTGCGCATAGGAAGCTACTCCTGAGATAACGGGCATTTGCAAACCGGATTGCTCAAATTCCCCGGTAATGTACTTCTGAGCCCTGACCAATCCCCTGCTTCCCGTGAAGCGGCCTTCCATCTCATCGGACGCCAGCTTGTGAACATGGGTGGAGAGCTCTTCTTTGGTTATGGTTGTGGCATACTTAAACATCAAAGAATCCTGTGCATGGACCGGTAATGCCGCTAAAGTAATGGCTGATAGGAGTAATAAGAATCTCATGCAATAATAAAATTACTTTACTCTTGATTTCCAAATCTTTGGATTTCTTTTATTATGAAAGACAGCCAATATATATATGGTTTCTTCATGAAAGATATAAAAAATACAAAAAGGGAAGTCTTTAATAACAAATTTCCTAATTCTCTTTTTAATATATGGGAAAGAAGAGGGATTTTCAGCGATAATTCGAAAAGCTTGATCAATGATTTTAAGAAAGTGCTTCTCTAATCCATGACCTTGATCTTTGTAATGACTTACAGAATCCTTTATATCCTGTTCGGCATAAGGCAGAATTAAGATCTTTCTCATAAATAATTAAAACTCATTCATCAGGACAGACCACTCTTTCCCGTTTTTGTCCTTTAAGAATAAATTGTACCTAATTTCCAATTCTTTCACCACTTCTTTATCAGCCTGATTTTCTATATCTTCTGAAATCTCAATAAAATCATAATCTTCCTGCAAAGCCTTAAGCATATTAATAATGCTCCTTGCCTTTACCGATTTGTCTTTAATTTTTATGGTATAGACCATGGTGGTAATTTCATTTTCACAAAGATAAATTTAATTATCTTTAATTCCTTGTCTCTTTATTAAGAATAGCCCCAAATCCTGCTCCAACCGCCAAACCGACTCCAACTCCGACTGACAGCCAAACCGTAAGGTCTCCTGATGTGATCCCGATTATTACCCCGGCAATGGCCCCGGCTGCAAACCCGATCGCAACTCCCAGGGCTAACTTGTTGTTCTTTTTCGCTTCCATAATTCTGAATTAAATTTATTTTCAAACTTAAATATACCATCTTCATCGTCCAAAACCCATCAATAAAACAACAAATGACAGATCTGACCTGCCAATCAACCAATAATGACCACCAATGACCACCAATGACTACCAATGACTACCAATGACTACCTTTACCCAAAATTTCCACCCTTATGAAACGTCTCTTCGTTGCCGTAAAGATCCATCCCTCCCCGGAATTCCTGAAAACCTACAATAGCCTGAAAAGTGGCTTAAAGTTCTGTCGCATTACATGGGTAAAGCCCGAGAGCATTCATGTCACACTGAAATTCTTCGGTGAGACGGAAGAGAAACGCATTCCGGAGATCAGCAGGGTGTTGAAGGAAGTGGCCCTGCGCCATCAGCCCTTTATATCTGAACTGGTCAACGTTGGGATTTTCGGGAGTTCTTACAGTCCCAAAGTAATCTGGTTTGGGATAGAAAAAGCGGAACCGTTGAAAAAACTTGGTCTGGATGTGTTGAATTCCCTGGAAACCATCGGCTGGGAGCCCGACCGGCAGAATTTTGTCCCGCACCTGACCATCGGGCGGATCAAGGAGGTGCCGGATAAGCGTTTGTTCCAGCGGATGATCGACGGGCACAAAAAAGCCCGGATGCAGGAGTTCAGCGTCCGGGAGTTTTATTTGTATGAAAGCCTTCTGTTGAGGGAAGGGCCTGTCTATAAGGTGATTGAAGCGTACAAGCTTGGAACTGATGAATGAATTTTATATTTTGAATTCTAAATTTTAAATTATTATAGACCCAAGCCCGAATTTAAAATCTAAAATTTAAAATTTAAAACTACTCTTTGCTGACTTTACGTCCAAGGAAGTGGCTGATCACCAGCGCGATGCCGCCGAACAGGAACACCATGGAAAAGTAAGAGGCTTCCGGGCCCAGTTCAGTGCTGACTTCCAGCACATTTCCCATCAGGATGCCGATAGCAAGGCCGATCAGGAAAAGACCGTAGCGAAGTGAAGTTTGTTTATGAGATACAGGTTCCTGGAATATTGACGGATCGGCGCCTTTTTCCAGTAGTGCCATTCGCTCTTTCTTGCGGATGTTGATATAAATTACCGCGTAAACGAAGCCGCAAAGGATGGCCATGATGAAAATCGGAGTTAGCTCTAACATGATTTTAAATTTTAAGTTTGAGTCCCCTCCAAAAAGGGACAATTAATAAAAGTGATAAAAAATTGATTACAA
>CAYUQP010000010.1:91060-108036 GCA_964447005.1 uncultured Bacteroidales bacterium | reverse complement strand
TAAATATTTGCTTTTAAGGTTTTGAACACTCATAATTCCAAATTCCAAATTCCAACCTTCTGCCTCACCCCCTAACCCCCTCTCCATTTTGGAGAGGGGGAATAGGGGGCAGGGGGTAAAGGGGGTGAGGTTAGACTTCATCCACATTCACCTCCTTCGAAATCAAATACCTGTTCCGGTCCACCGACAACCTTGAGATCATTTCCGCAAGGAAGCCTGTCAGGAACAGCAATGTGCCTAAAATCATCATTGTCAGCGAGATATAGAAATACGGACTATCCGTCACGAGGATTGATTTGATCCCGTGGTGGAGGTTATATATTTTTTGAGCACCCAGCCATGCTGCGGCGATAAATCCAAGCACGAACATCAGTGTGCCCATCATTCCGAAAAAATGCATGGGGCGTCGTCCGAATTTCGACACAAACGTGATGGACAGCAGATCAAGGAATCCCTTCATGAACCGGTCGAGCCCGAATTTGGTCACGCCGTATTTGCGGCTCTGGTGTGCTACGACCTTTTCCCCTATCCTGGTAAAGCCGGCGTATTTTGCAATAACCGGAATGTACCGGTGCATTTCGCCATAGACCTCAACGCTTTTAATGACTTCATTCCTGTATGCTTTAAGCCCGCAGTTAAAATCGTGCAGTTTAATTCCGGACGTCTTTCTGGTAACCCAGTTAAAAAAACGGGAAGGAACCGTTTTGGATATAGGATCATGGCGGCGTTTCTTCCAGCCGGAGACCAGGTCGTATCCATCCTGCATGATCATCCGGTACAGTTCGGGGATTTCTTCAGGCGAGTCCTGCAGGTCGGCGTCCATTGTAATGACAACATCGCCCTGTGCGGCCCTGAACCCGCTGCTGAGCGCGGCGGATTTACCATAGTTACGTCGAAATTTTATACCCCTTACCCGATTATCTTTCCCGCTCAGTTCTTCAATAACCTGCCATGAACGGTCGGTACTGCCATCGTCGACGAAAATGACCTCGTAAGATAACTTAAGCGGTGCCAGCGTTCCGGATATCCATTCATGCAGTTCGCCAATGGATTCGTCTTCATTTAGAAGCGGTATGACGAGAGAAATGTCCATCCGGTATGATCTATTCGGCCGGCTGGTCAAAACCGGCTGTTTCCCTTTTGACGAAGATTGCAGTGATCAGGCTGATGATCACACCGGCCAGGAAGTTACTGAAAACAGCCGAGAAAGTGAACATACCCACGCCGGCGAATTTACGTGCAATAGCCATTCCTTGTTCAATTTCCAGGTCAGTTGCACCCTGGTCAATCATCTTTTGCTCGGCAATGACCATGGCCTCTTCCATGGCTCCGGGATTGATGTATTTAATAAATACATAAGTGTAGATACCCATGATGATGGCAAGGAACAGGCTGATCATCATGCCAAGGGAAAATGCTTTCCCGTAGCTGATAAATCCCCCAAGGTATTTGTTCCGGTAATTATATTGTGCAAGCCATATCCCCCCGAACAGGACCAGGTACGGAAGCCATTCCATCCCGGTGCCTTTATCGAGGTTAAGCAGGAAAAGTATAAGACTCAGAACAATGACGGCCAACGAGATGATCACGCTGTAACCAAGGCTGACAGCCAGCACAGAAGGTTTGTTTTCCATAGGAGAAGGTTTTAGTTACTTGCAAATTTAGGAAAATAATTGGAAT
The DNA here is from genome assembly GCA_964447005.1 of uncultured Bacteroidales bacterium. GTDB lineage: Bacteria > Bacteroidota > Bacteroidia > Bacteroidales > JAGOPY01 > JAGOPY01. The sequence goes on along the minus strand of CAYUQP010000010.1, from coordinate 106,356 downwards.
GAAACCCAAACAGAACACTCGTGTCAAAATTCCAAATTCCAAATTCCAAACAAATTCAAAAAAATCAAATTCACAAGTCAAAACAGTTTTGAATTTAAGTTTTGAATTTTAAGTTTTAAATTTTGGAATTTGTTTGGTGTTTGATGCTTGGAATTTGGAATTTGTTTGGATTTGGAATTTGGTGCTTGGAATTTTACTATCTTTGCCCCGGGTAAGTCTCATGCGACCAGCTCCTGCTGAACTCCCCCAGGTCCGGAAGGAAGCAAGGGTAGGTGGTTGAGCGGTGCGACATGAGGGGCTTACCCTTTTTCATTTTCGATTTTCGATTTTCGATTTTCGATTTTTGTTATTCGTAAATTTGGGCTATGTTAATTAAGATTTACGATAAGAATCCCAGTGAGAAGAACATCCGGATGGCGGCGAAGGTGCTTGAAGATGGCGGGCTGGTGATTTTTCCCACGGACACCATTTATGCTATCGGGTGTAATGTATACAGTCCGAAAGCGCTGGAACGGATGGCACGGATCAAGGGGGTGAATCCCAAGAATGCCAATTTCTCGTTCCTGTTTTACGATCTCAGCCATTTGTCGGAATACACCCGCCCGATCAGCAATGAAATATACAAACTGATGAAACGCACCCTTCCGGGGCCGTACACCTTTATCCTGGAGGCCAACAGTAACGTGCCAAAGATACTGGGCGTAAAGAAAAGGACCGTCGGTATCCGTATTCCCGACAATACCATTTTACTGGAAATCCTGAAAGAACTGGGCAAACCGATCATGTCCACCTCTGTTCATGATGACGATGAAATCATCGAATACACTACCGATCCGGAGCTGATCCATGAACGTTACGAGAACCTGGTGGACCTGGTCATCGACGGCGGTCACGGCGACAACCAGCCAAGTACGGTGTACGATTGCAGCGGGGAAGAGATCGTGCTGGTGAGGGAAGGGAAAGGAGAAATTGAATGAAATTTTAAATTTTATATTTTAGATTTTAAATTCGGGTATTCTTTCTAATAAATTCTTATTCAATATATTACGATTATAACTATTATAATATTATTCCCGAATTTAAAAATCAACTTTTATAATTCAAAATTTCCTATCTTTGCGCCCTCAAAATTGATTCTGTAGCTCAGCCGGTAGAGCAACGGCCTTTTAAGTCGTGGGTCCCGGGTTCGAATCCCGGCAGGATCACCCCCTTCAATGCGCATTGCTCATTTTGCATTGCGCATTTTTCATTTGATTTTTCATTTTTCATTTTTCGTTTTTCGTTTTTCATTTTTCATTTCAATTTCCATTTTGTATTTTCCATTGTGTTTTGCACTTTTCCCATTATTGATATTTGGTATTGTCATTGCGAAATGCGAAATGATATTGTGTATTTTTGCCCCCGATTCGCATCTAAATACATATCGCTTAAACCGTTTTTGTTATGAACAATGCATTATACAATTTCCCGGCCCCGCAGAATGAACCGGTGCTGGATTATTTGAAGAACAGTCCCGAACGGGTTGCCCTTGAAGCTGAACTTGAAAGGCAGGCTTCATCGCAACTTGAAATCCCGTTGATCATCGGAGGCAGGGAGATCCGCACGGGAGACACCGGGGAAGTCAGGATGCCGCATCATCATTCCAGCGTCCTGGCTACGTATCACAAAGTGGGTGAAAAAGAGATCAGAATGGCCATCGAAGCCGCCCTCAAAGCGCAGCGCTACTGGTCGAACCTGGCCTGGACGGTCAGGGCCTCTATCCTGCTGAAAGCTGCTGAACTGATCTCGAACAAATACCGGGCGCAGATGAATGCTGCCACGATGCTCGGGCAAAGCAAAAATATCTTGCAGTCCGAGATCGACAGCGTTTGCGAGACCGTTGATTTTCTTAAATTCAACACTTATTTTGCGGGAAAGATCTATGAAATCCAGCCCAGGTCCAGCTTCAACCAGCTTAACCGCATGGAGTTCAGGGCGCTGGAAGGTTTTATCCTGGCCATCAGCCCGTTCAATTTCACCTCCATCGCCTCAAACCTGAACATGGCTCCGGTGATGATGGGCAACACGACCATCTGGAAACCGGCCACCACCTCGCTGGTCTCCAATTATTACCTGATGAAGATCTTCATGGAGGCCGGTCTGCCCGAAGGGGTCATCAATTTCATCCCCGGCAGCGGAAGCCTCATCGGTAATACGGTCCTGAAATCCCCCGACCTTGCCGGGATCCACTTCACCGGCTCGAATAACACGTTCAACCATCTCTGGACGCAGGTGGCGGCCAACCTGACCAGCTATAAGTCCTATCCACGGCTGGTCGGGGAAACGGGCGGCAAGGATTTCATCTTCGTCCACCCTTCCGCTGATCCGCTGGAAGTGGCCGTCAACGCTATCAGGGGAGCGTTTGAGTACCAGGGGCAGAAGTGTTCCGCAGCCTCTCGCATGTACGTCCCGAAGAGCTTGTGGCCCGGCGTGAAAGAATTAATGGTCGACATGGCAAACGATATCCGCGTGGGCGATGTGACCGATCCCGGAAGTTTCATGAACGCCGTCATTGACCGGGGTTCTTTTGACCTGATCAGCAGCTACATCGATGTTGCAAAGGCCTCATCAGACGCCAGGATTATTGCGGGCGGACAATATGACCGTTCTGAGGGATATTTCATCCGGCCCACCATTATAGAAACGACGAATCCGAAACACAGGCTGATGGAAGAAGAGATCTTCGGCCCGGTGCTTACCGTATATGTTTATGATGAAGCAAAACTTGACGAAACCATTGAGCTTTGCGACACCACTTCGCCCTATGGTCTGACCGGCGCCGTGTTTTCCAGGGACCGTGTGGCGGCATCCAGGATCTGTGAGAGATTGCAATACGCTGCCGGTAATTTTTACATCAACGACAAACCCACCGGCGCCATCGTCGGCCTGCAGCCTTTCGGCGGTTCCAGGGCATCCGGCACCAACGACAAAGCCGGCGGCGAGTTCAACCTGGTACGGTGGATCAGCCCGAGAACCATCAAGGAGACCTTTGTGCCCGCTACGCAGTACAAGTATCCGTATATGATGGAATAATAAATTTAATTGCTATCAGCTTTATTCTTTGAAAGTTTCTTAATAGCATTTTCGATGGATTCCTCCGGTTCGATGATGTTGTATTCGCCCCAGAAATCCACATCGGTGAAGTCTTCGACCTTTTCGGCAAAAACCATGGTGGATTTAAAGGTTTCATCACTGCCGAATTTAATGACATGATCCTCGCTCCTGCTGGTAATGGCCGTTTCCGACATGATCGAATAATTATTCCTGAATAGTCTTCTTTTCCAATCGCAGCGGAATTTCAGGTCAACCCTCACATAGTTCAGGTAGTACTTCCCATCCTGCTCTTTATATGTTACAAGATAGCTGGTTGACATGGGCATAAAGATCAAACCTATGGGCTTCTTTTTCACAAATGCGCCGGAAGCCTTCGATTCATCGCTGAGGTCCAGGCTGAATTCCGCGCGGGTTATCGCGTAGTTTTCCTGTGAGATATAAAGCTTTCCATTATAAAACGGACCTTCTTTCAATGGATTTGGTTCAAATTCAATCACCCAGTTCTGCCGGTCATCGATATTCACCACGGCGCCGAACTCAAACCGGTAATTATCCAGGTCATCCATGGCGATGCTCAGGTCCGGGTTTTTCACAATATCGAGCAGCATGAGCACTTTTGGCCCGCCCTGGAGCTGGACCATCAGTGTATCGGCTTTTTTCACGCTGGAGGCCTTACGCCCTTTGAAAATCTTCACCTGGTCATCCTGGATGCCGGAATAAGGCGCTTTGAAGATATCGATCACCGCCTCCGAAACCGAGATATAGTCGCGGCGCTGCATGACATATTCACGGTAGAAGCCGGTCATCATATTGGGCACCATGCTGTAGTTCCTGCCCACATTCCGGAAAGCCATCTCAACAATCTGGCGGGCATCTTGCGGAACGACGGGGATCTCTTTCAGCATCACCGGCTGGATATCGAGCAGAAATGTCTGACTGCTCCCGGCAGCCTCGCTGATTTTAAACTGTTTTGTTGCATAACTTAGGTGCGACACCTCAAAATACTCTGCATTGAGCAAATTATTGATTTTCAGTATGAACTCCCCGTCGGAATTGGAAACAGTGCCGATGCCGGTTTTGGGGACGGTGATTGTGGCAAAGGTTACTTTTTCACCGGTTTTTGAGTCTTTCAACTGGCCGGAGACCGTGATATACGATGGTTGAGCAAAAGAAGATCCTCCGTAAATGATTAGAAAAAACACGATGCATTGACGGAACACATTCAGGATGAATGTTTTCATGGCAGTAAATTCTATAATGTCCGATATCCTTTAATTGATATAAAATTATATCAGAAATGAAAATGTTTTTCCAAAAACCTAAGATTATTCTTCCACATTATTTTGTCGACGATTTCCCTGACATCAGCCTCCGATTTACCGGCGAGGGTTTTCTCGGTCCCGGTAAGTTTTTTCATCTCGCTGAAAAGTGTCCTGTCAAGATCGGGAAATTTGGCTGCATTCCTGAATTCTTTGGCGGGACTGATCATGCCATTAAAGTCGGAACCGATGCTGATATTGTCCCATATCTTATCCGGCTTTCCGGTTTTTAGCAGGATATTGCCGGCAATATGAAGGATCTCATCGATCAGGGGCCTGGCCCAGATTGCGTTCTGCACTTTGTCAGGCATGCGCCTGGCCTGCTTTTTTGTTTCTTCCAGCCGTTTTTTCCCCATCATGATCCGGTGATCCAGGTTAAGGCCGATAATCCCGCCGGAGTTATGCACGAGCATGATCTCTTCATCGGTAACCAGGAGGTCCCAGGGATTGAATTTATCGCTATGGTCATAAAGCTCATCTGCGATGTCATGCACTTTCTGCGGATCGCCACGGATCTCTGCCTCGTTCATGGTAGCTTTGCCGTTCACGCCGGTATGGGAAAAGAAGACCGGCAGGTTATCTCCACGATCCGCAAGGTACTTGTAATACCAACGCCTCACTTCCAGGCTCATATGCGCAACATCGATCAGGACCCTGCGGTTTCCCCCGGTATTATCCAGTAATTTATCGACGGTGAACTCTCCCGCCCCGGTAATTTTTGCATTTATTCCCCGGACCTGGTCCATCAGCTTATTGTTTTTTTTATAGAGGCTCACGTTATGGCCTCCAAGCTGGTTCCAGAAATGGTGGTTAAGGGTAATGAAGAAAGGGCACCAGGCTCCTGGTTTTCCCGGGGGGCCAAGTTTTTTCAACTTTTTGATATTATTGGACAACTTATCTTTCAGGGCGGCTTCATTGAGATTATCCGTATTGCGTTGCCCAACCCCGAGAGAATGTGCGCCCTCAATGGTCAGAACCACGGCAATAGTATTCTCCGCACCCGGACCGGGATACAGGTTATCGTCGAGGTCAAGCATAGCTTTCAGGTCGTTGAAATCATGAGCGATCCGGTAGCTGAACTGCTTGCGCTTTGCAAACCCGACAAGTAATTTTTTGGATACAGGATCTTCGGATTGCTTCAGTAAATCAATCTCTTCCAGGAGGTCGTCATAATAATCGTGCCCATAGGACTGGATCTTATCGGACCTTTTTTTTGGAATTTTTATCAGGAGCTGGGTGAGAAAGTCGGTAACGTCTCCGCTACCCAGCAGATTCGGTTTCAGATTCACAAAGCCTTGTTCTATGGGATAAAGAGAAACCATCACAACCCGTACATTGCCTCTGGCGAGCTGCGAAAAGTCCCCCTGGGCGGGAAACAAGGCGGAATACTCCTCATACCAGGGATCAGTGTAATTCCGGTTAAAAGCAAATAGGGACGTGTGACAATGCAGATCGGAATAATAAGTAGCCATAGTTCTTCAATTTATGGTTAAACCTTAAAAAACTAAAATGGCAGGCAAATAATCCTTTGATGCTATTGCATGGCAAATATTATATAAAATTAAACCATTTTGAGATAAAAGTCAATGATTATTAGAATTTTCGAGCACAATAGCATGGTTTTTACGGATAAATTTCTTATCTTTATGACAGGAAAATTAACCGCAATAAACTTCCTCTCCCCGGATTGCTTATAAGCGAGTAGCGTCAGTCATCTAACGGAAATAAAGCCATGAAAGCATCATTGATTTTCATTTCGATCTTCATGCTGGCATTCATTAGCGTGCCGGCACAGGTAGCGGTCAATACGGATGGCAGTGCGCCTGATATGTCATCCATGCTTGATGTTGCATCTACAAACAAAGGTGTTCTGTTACCAAGAATAGCTTATGCCGGACTGTTTTCCATTGCCGGACCTGCCGAAGGATTATTGGTCTATTGCATTGACTGCGGCCCTGGGGAAAACGGATCCCTGGTCATATTTACCAATGGTTCCTGGAGCGTATTGAACACCAATTGCCTTTTGCCGGTCGCACCGGATGAAGGGGCCCATGAGTCGGCGCTTACCCAGATTGTGTGGCACTGGAATGCCGTTCCAAACGCCTCAGGATACAAGTGGAATACAAGTAACGATCCGGTTTCTTCAACAGACATTGGAAATAACCTCTCTTACACAGAAACAGGACTTACGCCCAATAGTTTATATACCCGTTATGTATGGGCGTACAACACTTGCGGCAGTTCAAACACAGCGAGCCTGTCCCATCAGACATTACCTTATTCCATCGGTGCAAATTATGGGGGCGGCATAATATTTTATATTGACGGAACCGAAAACCACGGGCTGATTGCCGCGACTTCTGATCAAAGCACCGGGGCCTCCTGGGGGTGCGCAGGAACACTTATAGGCGGCACTTCAACCGGAATCGGTACAGGCCAGGCAAATACTTCAACAATTGTCGGTTTTTGCAGCGAAACCGGAATTGCAGCAAGGATATGCCACGATCTTGAACTGAACGGTTTTGATGACTGGTTTCTGCCATCATTGGACGAACTGGCACAAATATTTATTTACAGAAATATTATTGGAGGTTTTTCAACAGAATACTATTTCAGCTCATCAGAATGCGATGCCAATAAGGCCTGGGAAAAATCTTTCTTTATGGGCGACCAGGGATGTTGGTTTAAAAATGTACCGCATTACGTCAGGGCCGTAAGGGCGTTTTAACAGAAGTCAGAAGACAGAAGTCAGAAGACAGAAGACAGAAGACAGAAGACGATTGCGGGGCTGTTACCGGAAGCAGATATAATGTCAATTGATTACGGTGATCTTTCTTTGCAAAGTTCCTTCCGATGTTTCAATTCTTAATATATACTGACCTTCCGTTACGTTAAAGCTTTTTATTGAATGTTCCGTGCCGTTTATTTCTTCTTTAAATAACAGACGACCACTCAAATCAAATATTGATACAGATCTCATTTCATAACCTGTAATGATACGAAATTCGTCTCTCAATGGATTAGGATAAACTTCCAACCGAGGTTTCCGATCGTTTTCCCCGACGCCAATCGGTCCTGCCTGGATATAGGCAGTTCTGGTCTTTGTATTGGAAGTAAAATAATCCGAAACGGTCAGGCTGACGGTGTATGTTCCTATGGTGGAATAATTATGAATAGGGTTCTGCATAGTACTGGTACCACCATCGCCAAAATTCCAGCTCCAGGAAATGATGTTCCGGTTAGTGAGCGCCTGATTTTCCGACGGGGACTTCGCGGGCAGCAGTTTGGTCCCGCCCGGTTGGACCGAAGTGATCTGGTTGAAAAGGCTGATCTTGCCATTTGCGCCGTTCAGCGTGCAGATGTCCCAGTACTGGCCGGTCCCGCTGACAGGTACCTGCAGGGTTTGCAACAGCCCGTCGGCGCCAAAGATCTGTACAACGGCATTCGAGGCAATCAGCGCCGGGCTCCCCGTGTAATTATGGACATAGAACCGGTATTCGCCCTCTTTGAGTTCATAAATCGTTATGGTTTCCGGTCCGAAGCCGAACTGATCATCAATATCCAGGGTAGCAAAAGGAGGAACTGTATCGGAGCCTTGCTGATCGTAATAGATATGATACGCAGAATCGCCGATGATGGGTGTGAGCAGGTGGGCATCGAGGTCGGCAGGGGTTTCGCCCCAAGTGAGCACGAACCGGTACTGTCCTTCCTGCAGGGCCGGTGAAAGGGCGATCTGCAGTTCGAAAAGACCACCTGCAGGGATTATGACCTGGTTGTTAGAATAATCGGTGTAACCTTCCGCCGATGCAGTGACGGTATGTGTACCCTCCGTGGAAAGATCGGTGAAATGGACTATCAGGGGTGCGTTGCCGGTCGTGACGTCGGCGTTGAAGTTTGCGGTCAGGGCTCCGTAGGGAACGTTATCAATGACATAGTTGCCCGATTCATCCGAGTAAGCGCTGAGCCCCGCAACCGACACCAGCGCGTTGGCAATCGGAGCGCCGGTCACCGCGTCCGATACTTTTCCGGTCAGCGTGGATGTAGCCACGGGCTGTGAGATGATCTCAATATCATCCACCATGAATATAAAAGCGTCACTGGAAACACAATGAATCCCGATATAGACATCCTGCCCTTCATAAGCCGACAGATCGAATTGTTTCTGTTGCCAGGCATCAGCAGGCGCTTCCAGGTAACTTCCATCGCTGATGATGGTGAAGCTGGAAGGTTCGGTATTGGTCGTCGAAACACCCACGCGATATCGCTCCAGGCCATAAGCAGAGGTATAAGACTTAACCCAGAATTTGATAAAGCCGTTCGCCCCCAGTTCTATTTTCGGTGAGATCAGCCAGTCATCATTGGCATGAAGCTGCGAAGCAAAACAAGCTGCGAAGCGCTCGCCGGTATGGGGCAGGATGGCCGCATCATCCAGCAAAGAAGGCGTAGTCTGGCTTGGATTGAAAACGATGAACGACATGGCTTCTCCGGAGTGCGGGAACGTAAAGCCAGTGATCCCGTATGTAAGCGAGCCATCCACATCCCTGGTCGTCCAGGGACTGAAGACGAGTGAAAAATCGCTGAACGATTCGAAATCCTGGAACACATCTCCCCTGTCGGCTGTATATAACTCATCCTGAACGATTTCAGTCACAGGTTGTTTTTTCTGTTCAATATCAGGAATTGAACGTGTCAGCTGAGCCGATATCGAAAACGGCAAAAGGAAACTTAAAATAATAAAACCGGTTGTTTTCATAACTCAAAACTTTCTACCGGTTCTTTTGCGTATCTGAATATCCTCATCGGCCTTTCTGCTCCCTGAAGTTCATATTTGTCGCCTTCCACCCGGATCAGGGTTGATTCTCTCAGCCCGACCACAGTCACCCCGCGGTTCACGGCCAGGAACTCTTCGATGCGCTGCTGGCGGGTTTCACCGCCATGGCCGGCGGGATTCGCGTCGAGGTAATGAGGGTTGATCTGGAACGGCACCAGGTTAAAGGTCCTGAAGCTTTCCGGCTGCACAATGGGCATATCGTTGGTGGTGCGCAGTGTGGGGCAGGCCACGTTGGCCCCGGCGCTCCAGCCCATGTATGGGATGCCTGCTTCGGCCCTATTGCTGATCACATCTACCAGTTTATGGCGGTGAAGCTCATAAACCAGGTGAAAGGTATTACCGCCGCCGACTGCGATGGCTTTTGCTTTATTGACCGCCTCAACCGGATCTTTTTCCCTGTGTATCGAATAAATGCCATATCCCAGCTCCTTAAAAACACCCTGTACCCTTTGTTCATAAACATTGTACGATTCGGTCAGCCCTTCGGCAGACAGGTTAACCCCGGCGTACGGGATGAACAGGATATCGGTCACTCCGGTTCCTTTCAAAAAATCGATGATATAAGGGCGGGGCCATCCCAGATAGGGTTCGCCAACGTTGGTTGAGTTACTGATGAGCAATAGTCTTTTCATGGATTTATTTCTTTTAAGTGTTTTTCATACTACAAAATAAAACATTATTTCTTCCAAATAACGGGCCAGAATTTCAATTTCCACCGGTTTTCCTTTAAGCAGGATTTCTTGTAGCTCCAGCTGAAATCACGGTACCACCGGTCGCCGCCCGTGTAAGATTCCAGGGTGACCCATGGTTTTTCGTTCGAATTTTTAGATACATCGCGCCGGGCAAGGGATTCTCCCAATGACTTTTGCTGCAGGGGAACCTGTTCCGGATCTATTTCCAGGTCGTGCATTCTTTGAAGCAGCAACAAAGCATGGTCGTAATCTTTAAGGTAGAGGAAATGATCGGTCATACCGGCCAGGAATGCGCTGTTCTTTTGCTTGACCACCCGGTCGATCAACGGAATGAAGGCGACCCCCTGTTTCAGCAGTTTATGCCTGTTATAATATCTTCTCAGGTCCTGGTATGCCGACAGGTACTCCGTCACTGACTGTTCCGCGCGTTGATCCAGGTTTTCTTCCATTTCCTGGTAATCCGCCAATGTTTCCAGGTTTATTTTTTTATACCAGGCCTGTTCATCGTTCAGCCGGCACTTGAGGTTGTCCATCGAAACATTGACGGCTTCGATGGCATACCGGTGTGCCGTGATATAATCTCCGGATTCTTCAGCAAGTGCTGATTTTGTCATCAATCCATCATAGGTTTCCCTGACTGCTGCGCACTCAGAGCGTTTCAGATTTTCCTTCAGTCCGGTGTACATCCCATTCAATGTGTCATTTTCTGCAAACTGGTAATCATTCAGCATTCTTTCAACCTGACTGAGCACTTTCTCAGCCGCATCGAAATCATTTGCCCAGGCTTTAAGCCTGCCTTCCGACAGCATTCCCTCAATAACCTGGCGCGCGGCTTCCTGCCGTTTTTCCCGCAGGCCGGAGAAATGATCCTTTACGCCGGAATTTTCCAGGTGTGCTGCTTTATTCAAATAATAAAGCGCTGAAACAAACTCCTCTTTATTAAAGTACCGGAGCCCTTCTTCAACATATTCATCATGGTATACCTGCCTGAACTTCACTTCCAGTTGAGCTTCGATGACATTTTTTTCAATCCTGTACCCGTTCTCCCGGCGCATATTCACCGCCTGGATGAAAACCTGCTCGGATTCTGCTGTTTCATCGGTTTTCATCAGCCTTTCTGCCCGGGTGAGCAGATTCAGGTATACCCCGTCGCGTGCAGCCCTCATCCAGTCGTGGAACTGGTCAGGACAGGGATAGGAGGACTGTGCAAGGCAATGCAGCCGGATCTCGTTGAGGAATTCCAGCGTTTTGTTGAAGTTGTTTTTTCCCAGGTTAAGCACCACCTGTTCTTCAAAATATTCGAACAGCCAATTTTCATATTCATTTAGCCAGGACGGATAAGCGGTATGTTCATCGTGGTCAGAAAACAGGGTCTCCGCATCGCGGAAATACTGGGCAGCAAGGGCAGGGCTGCCCTTCAGTGCGCCTTTCCTGGAGATCCCGATATAGGAAGCTGCAATCGCTTCATTCATCCTGCCTGCCGATTGTGATGCCGTTTCCCGGAGTTGAGACATTCGTAAGAGCTGCGCGGCCTGTCCGGCAGAATAGTAATATGTCCTGGCCCTGAGTTGGTTCCCTGCCGCTTCAAAATCCCTGCCCCGTTTGATCAGTCCATTGACCAGCAGTTTCGCGCCAATCGTTGAGGCATTTCCCGGCAGTCCGGGATATTGTTTTATTAACCTGTTAAAATCCAGCAGGATGGCATTCGTATATTCCGGTTCAGCCAGTCCGGCCAGGAAACTCGCAAACCTGAAGTCGACAAGATAGGACAATGTATAGTAAAAATCGAAGCGGTCCAGGTAATGCCCTATGACTTGCTTCTCCATATAAGCATAGCCAGGAGTAATGAAATTCTGGTTGCTGTAACTTATGATTGCCCTGAACCGGGCCGATCCCACCAGCAGTGCCTTGTATTTCACATTAAGATTTTCCGGGTCAATCTGCCCGTTGAGGGTGATGTTCATAAACTGGTCCGGGTCAATATACTTCATGAGACGGGCAAGTTCAACCTGTTTCATTTGCAGTTCCGGCGCCTTGCCGGAGGCTGAAAGGAAACCCTTGCTGATCCAACGCTCTGTGCTGTCGGCCAGCATGGCTGCCGCATAATAATTATCAATCTCAAGCATCCTGTCGCGGAAATTTTCATAGGATGATTTCCTGAACTGAAATACAGCCCGGGAACAGGCGACGGTAGTTTCCGCCCCCGGTTCCGAGTAGAACGATTTCAGGTGATAAAGCCCGGACGTATCATTTACCGGCAACTGAAAAAATATCAGGCTGTCGATGACCAGGCCATTATTGTCGCGGATATGAAAAATCAAATCAACATTTTGGGGGCAGATCGCACCTGAAATATCAAATCCCCTGTAGGAGACCGGATCCGATGAAAGTTTCACCGGAAGGCAACTGACCTCGGTTTGAACAGGGTTGCAGTTGTCAACGTTAAAATTGATAGAAATCTTGAAAGCGAGCAGGATATCCTGGAATTTTTTCTGTTCTGCAATGGCCAGGTCCTGTACGATCAGGTTACGATAATAATGATCGATTCCGGCTGTAACACCCTGAACATTAATTATTTGGTTCTGATTTTGAGATATCTTACACTGGGCGAAAGAAGTAAAATATTGAAAAACAGCAGAAAGAATTATTAAGATCTTTATCACTCTTCCTGATCTGTTCGAAATCATGGTTAGCATGCTTAGAGATAATAAAACAGATGCCGGTCTTTCAACCGGCATCTTTTCCGAGTGCCCAAGACAAGACTCGAACTTGCACGGGCGTGCGCCCACTACACCCTGAATGTAGCGCGTCTACCAGTTCCGCCACTTGGGCGGGCACTCAGTGCCCAGAACAAGACTCGAACTTGCACGACCGAGCGGTCACATGGCCCTCAACCATGCGCGTCTACCACTTCCGCCATCTGGGCTTAAAGCGGGTGCAAAAATACAAATTATTTTAAATGTTGAATATTGAATGTTGAATTAATTGGAGATTGTTTTAAAAAATTTTTTTTGACAATTTTCCAAGGATCATTAATTTTACCATTTCAATATTTTATTCGAATAAAGAAACTAATCAAACCACAGAGATATGTTCAGCCAAAATGATTTGAAGCAAATCGCAGACCGGGGAATATCGATGGAGACCATTGAGAGACAGATCCATAACCTGATCCAGGGATTTCCATATACGAGGTTACATGCAGCCGCAACGAAAGAAAACGGGATTAAATCGTTCAATGAGAAAGAGATCCATGATCTGATCACGAATTATGACCGGGCCTCCAAAGACCTCAAGATGGTCAAGTTTGTGCCGGCATCAGGGGCCGCCACACGAATGTTCAAGCACCTTTTCGAATTCATGGAACTTCCGACCGAGAAGAAACGTGATCCAGAAATACTTCATGACGAGGATTTCAACAGTGTGGGCTTTTTTTTCAGAAACCTGGACCGGTTTGCTTTCTACGATGACCTGAAGCGGCTGATGTCGAGGGCAGGGTTGAATATCGACACCTGCATGAAAAATCATGAATTCGACATCATTCTGGACTATGTGCTTACAGCGAAAGGATTGAACCTGGGCAACATGCCAAAAGGTATGATCAAATTCCACCATTACGGAAATTTCTCCAGGACTGCAGCCGGGGAGCACCTTGTTGAGGGAGCCCATTATTGTGCTAACCGGTCCAAGCACGTCAACGTCCATCTGACTGTTTCACCGGAGCATTTATCCGGGTTCAAGGACCTGATCGCTTATGTGCAGCCTTACTACGAAAGCATGTTCGGCGTCATATACGACGTGGATTTTTCAGTTCAGAAGCCAAGTACCGACACGATTGCAGTTGACATGAACAACCAGCCTTTCAGGGAAAAGGACGGCTCCCTGGTATTCAGGCCCGGCGGACATGGCGCGCTGATCGAGAACCTGAATGACCTGGACTATGATGTTGTTTTTATAAAAAACATTGACAATATTGTGCCTGACCGCCTCAAATCGGAAACTTACCGTTATAAGAAGATACTGGGTGGTCTGCTGCTTCAGATCCAGGGAAAAGCATTCAGCCTGTTAAAAGCACTGGAAGTTAAACCGCCATCGGAAGAGGTCATCGGTGAAGCGGTACAATTCTGCGAGCAGCAGATCAATATCAGCTTCCCCGAGGATTTTTACTATTGGCTGGCAAGTAAGAAAGTAGCTTTCCTGCTGGATATCCTCAACAGGCCAATCCGGATATGCGGAATGGTGAAGAATGAGGGAGAACCCGGCGGCGGGCCCTTCTGGGTAAAAGACAGGCAGGGCAACGTTTCATTACAAATCGTTGAATCTTCACAGATCAACATGAACGATGCCGGGCAAAAGCAGATTTTCAGCACCTCAACGCATTTTAACCCGGTGGATATTGTTTGCAGCCTTAAGAATTACAAGGGCGAAAAATTCGACCTGCATCATTTCATCGATCACGACACCGGGTTCATTTCGGTCAAGTCGAAAGACGGGAAGCAACTGAAAGCGCTTGAGCTTCCGGGCTTATGGAACGGCGCCATGGCAAAATGGATCACTATCTTCGTGGAAGTGCCGATCATTACGTTCAACCCGGTAAAGACGGTGAATGATCTGCTACGCGAGCAACATCAAAACTAAGGAGCAAGGCGTTCGATAACCCAGTCGCCACCCCGACGTGAATAGCGAAGCCGGTCATGCAGCCGGTTAGGTCTTCCCTGCCAGAATTCGACCATATCAGGAATGACCTGGAAGCCGCCCCAGTGGGAAGGTCTTTTATGCACGCCATTGAATGTTTTCAAGTATTCCGCCCGAAGGTTTTCGAGTTGTTCCCTGCCGGGAATGACAGCGCTCTGTGGGGAAATGATCGCATTGATCTGGCTGTCGGCCGGTCGTGACTGAAAATAGTCATCCGATTCCTGGCCGGAAGTCTTCAACACCATTCCTTCGATTCGAACCTGCCGTTCAAGTTCTTTCCAGTAAATCACCAGCGCTGCACGGTGATTCCTGGCGATCTCCTGCCCTTTCCGGCTTTCATAATTGGTAAAGAACACGAAGCCATGTTCATCGAAGCTTTTCAGAAGCACCATCCTTGCAGAAGGCTTGCCATCCGCGCCAACGGTGGCGAGTGTCATGGCGTTGGGTTCTTCAATTTTCGAAAGGATAGCCTGGTCCATCCAGACAGCAAATTGCATGACGGGGTCGGGAAGGACATTGTCTGTCCTCAGTTCGCCCATGCGGTAATCGTTCCGGATCGATGAAAGGTCGTAATTTTGCATGGGGCAAAGATATTATAAAGCAGGCAGAGAGATTCCAAATTCCAAATTCCAAGCACCAAATTCCAAACAAATTTCAAATTCAAAA
>CAYUQP010000010.1:6928-90960 GCA_964447005.1 uncultured Bacteroidales bacterium | reverse complement strand
AACAAAATCAAAAACAAAATCAAAAACAAAATCAAAAACAAAATCAAAAACAAAATCAAAAACAAAAAAATACGATCTTTAAGGGGAATCCATTATAACTATCAAATGAGCAGAAAGAAACATTACATAATCTATATGGCAATCATCGTTTTTGTGATTTCCATTAACACAATCATTTGCCAGCCCTATCAGATAGGGCATGTTACTATCTCATTCACAGACACCTCCAGAAATGAAAGGCAGATTCCGGTGGAGGTTTATTACCCGGCACTGACAGGAGGTGAAGAAGTGCCGGTTGCGCCGGGGCAGTTCCCGGTAATTTCATACGGGCATGGATTTGTGATGAATGTGGGTTCCTACGTGAATTTCAGTGAGGTTCTTGTACCGGAAGGATACATCCTGGCCTTTTCCGATACCGAAACCGGCTTTTCACCCAGCCACGAGGATCTTGCGCTGGACCTGGCTTTCATCCTGCATGCTTTCCGGGAGGAAGGGAGTGATCCTGGTTCATTGTTTTCCGGATCAGGTGATTGTGTAACCCCGCCTGTGGACCATCAGGAGCCGATGTATGATTCGCTGGCCTCAGCCTGTAAAACGTGGATCAGCATTACCGGGGGCGGACACTGCTATTTTGCCAATGAGAACTTCCTGTGCACTTTCGGGGAACATCTTTGCATCGAAGGAGATTACGCAATCAAACAGTTATATATCAATGATTTATCCGGGAGACAGATCTTCAGAACAGAAGAGTGCTTTCGACAGCCCTTAAGGATCAATACACAAAGCTTTTCCACCGGTATTTACCAGATCGTAATTATCAGTTCAACCGGTGAGAGAATGAATTTAAAAGGAATAAAACTATGAAACAAAAAATTGAATTAAGAAAGCTTGGTAACTCAGATATTATGATCTCCCCTATCGGACTGGGTTGCTGGCAATTCAGCAAAGGAGGCAACTGGGGCGGCAAGTTCTGGCCGGTCCTGGAAGATGAACTGATCAGGGAAATTGTCCGCATTAGTCTTGAAGGGGGCATAAGTTGGTTTGATACCGCAGCGATATACGGAGGCGGAAATTCCGAAAAAATCCTTTCAAAAACTTTAAAGGATCTGAACATAAAGCCGGGCGGAACTTTCATTGCCACCAAATGGTGGCCGATGTTGAGGACGGCATCCCATATCGGTCGCTCCATCGACCAGCGCCTTGCCTGTCTTGATCCCTATCCCATCGATCTTTACCAGGTCCACCAGCCCTGGGGGTTTTCTTCCGTGGAAAAAGAAATGGAAGCGATGGCCCGGCTTGTAAAAGCAGGAAGGATCAGGCATGTCGGGGTAAGTAATTTTAATGCGAAGCAGATGCGCCGCGCCTGGGAAACCCTGCAAAAGCACGGCATAAAGCTGACTTCCAACCAGGTACGCTACAGTCTGCTGGACCGGAAGATAGAAAGCAATGGGGTGCTTGACGTCGCAAAAGAGCTGGGAATAACCATCATCGCTTATTCACCGCTGGCCCAGGGGCTGGTCACAGGCAAGTTCCATGACAACCCGGAACTGGTCAGGACGACAGGCTACCGCAGGCATTTCCCGCAGTTTAAACCAAAAGGGCTGGAAAAGAGCAAGCCATTGATCGATCTGTTGAAATCACTCGCGGAGAAGTACAATGCAACTCCTTCGCAGGTGGCCCTGAACTGGCTGATCCATTATCACGGCGATACGGTCGTCGCTATTCCGGGCGCCACCAAATTCAGGCATGCCGAAGAAAACATCGGTGCAATGACCTTCCGGATGTCAGCAGAAGACATGCAGAAGATCGATCAAAGCAGCAGAATATACAGGGCATAGGGCTTAGGGCATAGGGCTCAGGGCTTGTGGCTTGCAGCTTGCGGCTTGAGGCTTGAGGCTTAGAGCACCCCTACTTCGACTTATCCGGTCCTTGCGGGATCGGTGGAACAGCATTGTAGTCCCTGAGCTGGCTCATGACCACCTCGATCGCTTTGTCAAGCTGGTCATCGATTCCCTTATATTCCCTGGCGGGATCATTATCCAGAACGATATCGGGTTCCACGCCGAAACCTTCGATGATCCAGTCACTGGTTTCAGCGCTGTAGGAAGCGAATTCCGGTTTGCGCAGGTCCATCCCGTCGATGAACGGAAGTGACCCTCGGATACCTACCACGCCTCCCCAGGTCCTCACCCCGATCACGGTCCCCATCTGGTGCTTCTTGAACGCATACGGGAACAGGTCCCCGTCAGAAGCCGAATACTGGTTGATCAGCATGACCTTCGGCCCAAGGATCATCTGACGTGGCGTCTGCCCGGGCACCTGGACATTGCGAGCCATATTGGCCCGCGTGATTTCGCGCTGCAACCGCTCGATGATCATCGGAGAGACATTGCCTCCTCCGTTGCCCCGGTCGTCGATGATCAGGGCCTTCCTGGAAAGCTGCGGATAGAAATGTTTTACGAATTCATTCAAGCCTTCAGGGCCCATATCCGGGATGTGAATGTACCCTACTTCGTTATTGGTCTTGCTGCTCACATAATCGATGTTATGCTGCACCCAGTTGTAATAATATAAACCGGCTTCATCACCGATGGGTTTCACGATCACTTTCCGGCTGCCGCTAATCGATGCGGTGGTGTTCACCGTCAGCTCGACCGTCTTATCAGCCTTGCCGATCAATGCAGCGTACAGGTCGGGCATCTGATCGACCGGTTTCCCGTCAACCGCAAGGATAAAATCACCCTCTTTCATATTTACGCCGACCTCTGTCAGGGGTGAGCGCAAAGATCTGCTCCAGTTCTGCCCCTTCAGGATCTTATCGACCCTGAAGTAACCGGAAGCATCCTTGCTTATTTTCGCACCGAGCAAACCCGTACCGATCCTTTCGGGGGAAGGTTTGTCACCGCCATTGACGTAGGCATGTCCAACATTCAGTTCGCCGATCATTTCCCCGATCAGGTAATTCAGGTCGTTGCGGTTATTGACATATGGGAGCATCTGCCCGTATTTCAGTTTCATTGCCGGCCAATCGACATCGTGCATATTTTCAACATAAAAGAAATCCCTCATCTGGCGCCACGCTTCGTCAAAGATCTGTTTCCATTCCTGGTCCTTATCCACATAAACTTTCATACCTGACAGATCAACATATTTCGTAATATTAATCTTTCCTGACGGAAGGTCGATGACAGCGAACTTCTTATCCTGGGCGATCAGCATTTTTTTTCCATCATAAGAAACCGAATAAAACATCCCTTTGCCAAGTTCCGTTTCTTCTTTCTTTTTAACATCATAAAGTTTCAAAGCAATTCCATCTCCTCCGTCTGCCATTTCATTATAATAGATTTTATCTTCAATCATATTGATATTGAAGTAATTGGAAGGCCTCACCGGCAGGCTCACGATACGATCCCCAAGCCCTGTGACATCGATCTTTGTCACCACTTTTTCATCTTTTTTCTCTCCTTCTCCCTTTCCCCCGGTCTCCTTGTCTCCCTTTCCCCCGGTCTCCTTGTCTCCTTTAATCTCCACCTCATCATTCTTCGGTGCGAACGGATTCGGGGTATCTTCAGCCAGGACAGCCAAATAGATCCGCTCCATGTTCTGGTAGGCATGGTTCCACTCCGTTTCACTGTAGATCGGGTTAAAATCCCTTCCGGACGCGAACAGCAAATACTTGCCGTCGTAGCTGAACACGGGGCTGTTCGAGGTGTACCAGTCATCGGTGACGGCATATTTACCGCCCGTTTCCGTGTCGAACAGCATGATCTTGCCAAAATTACTGTAAGGCAACTGGGTTACATAGGCAATCCAGCGACTGTCGGGCGACCAGCGGAACTGGTTGAATTCCCATACCAGGGACTGATCGACCGGCTTTACTTCTTTCGTCTCAACATTCACATATTGCAACCTTAACTTCTTATCGCTCCATAAGATCTTTTTACTATCGGGCGACCAGCTAATGGTAAATTTATAGGTATCCGCATTTTCGGTCAGGCGAACAGGTTCCGACAGTCCATCCTGTGCTTCGATGTATATTTCATATTCACCGCTGATATCCGAGAGGTAGGCGATATACCTGCCATCGGGCGACCAGGCTGCTTCCCTGTCGTGGGCGCCGGAGCTTTCCGTCAGGTTGCGGGTGATCCCTTCTTCCGACGGGACGGAAAACACTTCTCCACGGGCTGAAAACACCACTCTTTTCCCATCGGGTGAGAGATCGGCGTCGCTGATGGATTGTGATGCATCTTTGAGTTCATTTCTTCCGCCATAAAAATCTTCCGCCATGACCACATTCACCTTTGTGACCTGTTCGGTCCGGATATCAAAAACATAGAGATATCCGCCGTTTTCATAAATGATGGCGTTGTTGCCCAGTGAGGGGAACTTGACATCATATTCCGTGTAGTTAGTCAGTTTCCTTGTCTGGCGGTCGGCAGTATTATATACGAACAGGTTCATGGTGCGATCGCGGTCCGAAAGGAAGTAGATATTATCTCCGTGCCACATCGGGAAGATTTCCTGGGCGGAATTATTTGTAATGTTAATCACTTCGCCGGTGGCAAAATCAAAAATACGGACATCATCCGCCATGCCTCCTTCGTAGTATTTCCAGGTCCTGAACTCACGCATAACCCTGTTAAAAGCGAGCTTGGACCCATCAGGAGAAAATGAGCAGAAACCTCCGGTTGAAAGCGGGATTTCCTCTGACAGCCCGCCATTGACACTCGCTTTAAAGAGCTGGCCGACAAAATCGTTAAATGACTGTTTTCTTGACCGGTAGAGGATATATTTTCCGTCTGGCGTCCAGGTTGTAACGATATTATTCGGACCCATCCGGTCAGAAATATCATCCCTGCCCAAAGTTGCCGTGTAAGTCAGGCGAACCGGGACGCCCCCCTGGGAGGGCATGGTGTAGACTTCGGTATTTCCGTCGTACTGGGCGGTAAAAGCAATCTGTTTTCCATCAGGAGAGAATTTCGCGAACAACTCGAAACCTTCGTGGTTAGTGAGTTTTCGCGCCATTCCACCGGTCCTGGCGACAGTATAAAGGTCACCGGCATAGGTAAAAACCACCTGGTCACCATGAATGGCGGGGAACCTCAACAAACGGGATTCATCCTGTGCGGAAGCAAATACAGGAAGTATCAGCATGAAAATGACAGCATAGAGTATATTCTTCATAGCAATAATTATTTTTATTAAAAACGCTAAAATAATATGAATGTTTTTAACCGCGGCGATGCGCTTACCATTGGTATGTGTACAATGACCATTGGTATCTTCCGGTTTACGATCGAAAAAACAGCGCCTGGATTCAAACTACCCTGACCATTTCAGGACCATGATCCAGGTAAACCAGGAAAGCATTTTCCACCGGATAATCCATCCCGGCAAGCAACCTGCAGTAATTCTTCACCTGTTCGACATGCTCCTCGCGGTGCCGGCCTGTTTTATATTCCAGGACAGAAACTTTTCCCCGGTCAAGGACCACCCGGTCAGGACGATACAATTTGCCATCCGTATCAAGGATTTCCGGTTCGTTCATCACCTGAATATCTTTTCTGAAAAACAAGGAGAGGTTTTTATGCGTAAGAATGGATAAGATGATCCCGGACAACTCATCTTTCTGATCATTGGACAGCAGCCCCGACTCCGTCATTTCTTCCAGCACCTCTTCCAATGTTTTTTCGCCGGTAATTTCTGACAAGGCCAGGTGGACCAGGTTGCCCCATTCCCGGTTCCTGTCAGGCGATTCCATATCCCATACAGTCGGTGCATGGCGCCGCAGCAACATTTTCAGCACCGCCCGGCCTGTTGGAGTTTCTTCCGCGGGCAGTTCACCGGCAGGCTCCGCTATTCTTTCTTTTTGCCATGTTTCACCGAAATTGTAAGTCTCCCGTCCACTCTCCCACATCCCTTCTTCCTTGAGGAACCGGCTGAGCATTTTGGGAACCGAGACCGGATCATCCGTATTTTCGGGCAAATCCTTTAAAATGACATGAAGCCGCTCTTCCGGGCGGGTCATCACGACATAAAGCAGATTGGCCAGGTCAAGGTATGAGCGGTTCATTTCATCGTCATACAAACCGCTGAATACAGTATTCTGCAGCGATTTATTCACCGGGAGGCAGGCTGTCGTCAGCGGCCTGGCAAGTTCTTCATCCAGCTTAACCCAGAGGGTATCCCGGGTTGAGCGCAGTGTCTCATCTGCAAACGGATAGATCACCACCGGGAACTGGAGCCCCTTGGCTTTATGGATGGTCATGATCCGGACCGCATCGATCCCTTCCGGAACGATCACAGAAAGTTTTTCGCTTTTTTCTTCCCACCATTCAAGGAATTCGGGTAAACCGCCTTTTTTCGTTTTTATGAAGTCCAGGACCGCATCCTGGAAAAACTGCAGATAGCCGTCGTTGGACACGTTCAGGTTAAAATGGTGTTTCAGGTATTGTATCAGTCCGAAAATTTCCATTTGCCCGAGTTGCTGGTAACGGAGGCCCGGGACCTGGCCTGATAAGGCAGTGGCCAAACCTTCTGCATGGTTCTGTTTATGCCCTGCAAAGAATGCATCAAGAGAAATACCTGTTATAGTTCCATGATCCAGGAGATAATGGAGAATGTGTGCAACCGGGATCGTATCCGACGGATTGACCAGGTGACTGAGCCATGCCACCAGAAAGTTGATCTTTTCCGACTGGGTTAAAAGCAGCGACTCGGAGGATATAACTGGTATATTATTGGAAATCAGGAACGAAGCAATGCCGGAGGCCTGTTCATTTTTACGGCACAATATGGCCAGGTCTTTCAAGCGAAAACCATCATTGCATGATCCGTTGATGATCTGCAGGATTTTTTCATAAACCCGGTCCTGATAACTTCCTTCACCATCCTCGCCGTTATTGATCTTTTCTATTGTGACCATTCCCGGTCGATCTGCCTTTGCCGTTTCCTGGCCGGCATGCCTGAAAGCAGTTCCATAGCCTTCGGGAAGATGGCTTGAGATGCTGGCAAAAAGCCGGTTATTGAAATTGACGATCACCGGTCCCGAGCGGTGATTTTTAGCCAGGTTCTCGTACCGGTAGTTATATTCCAGGGCCTGTTCCCTCATGTCAAGTAAAGGGTCCGGGCCGGTGCGCAATAATTTCGGCAGGATCTCAAACTGCTCCGCGTCCCCGGACCGCCAGCGATAGATCGCCTGTTTGGAATCACCGACCACCAGGTTCATCCCGCCCGAAGCGAGCGAGTTTTCGATAAGCGGCAGCAGGTTGTGCCATTGCATGATCGATGTATCCTGGAATTCATCGATCAGGTAATGATGATACCGCTCCCCGATCCGTTCATAAATAAAAGGTGCGGGCTGTTCCCTGACCACTCCTGAAATCCTCCGGTTAAATTCGCTGATAAGCAGCTTGTTGTCTTCTTCACAAAGGGAGTTCAGCGCTTTTTCTATTTCACTGAGCACCGCCATGGAGTATAAATTATCAAGCAGCAAGCCACACAGGATATAACGCGATAGCTCTTTTTCCAGCATTTCCCGGATAGTGTTGCCGGCGGCAAGTACCTTCGCAGCGATCCTGTCAAAAGCAGCCAACTGGATTGCAGAACCTTTTTGATTGATCCACTCGCCTGTTTGCAAGGCTTTTTCGGCGTAACTATTCGGAATCAGCTTTTCATAGTTGCCTGCAGCCAGGTTTTTTATATAGGCATAAATCCCCCGGTCTTTCTGAATAAATGCATCAGCAGGCAAAGACTCCTTTTCAAACAGGGCATAAACCTCTCCGGCCAATTCCGAAAGGGTTCGTTTCCAGTTTACAATCCAACGGTTCAGCGACTGCCGGACCTGCATAAATGTTTCCAGGTCGTACCGGCGGATTTCGTTGATTGCTTCCAGGCCGGATTCGGCAAGAAGGTTTTTACCGAAATCGTTGAGGTCCTTTTCAATATTCCAGTTCAATTCGTCGCCCGCTTTTTTCTCCACGAATCCCACCATGGCGCGGGTCAGCGCCTCATCGCTCCCGACGCGGCTGATGGTCATATCGACCGCTTCCGAAAGCATATTACCGGCATCCAGTTCCACCTCAAAGTTCAATGGGATCTTGAGATCGTGGGCAAAAGTCCGGATCACCCGGTGGGTAAAGCTGTCAATAGTGCTGATCGCAAATTCAGCGTAGTGGTGCATGATCAGTCTCAAAACAGCGAGGGCCCGTTCAGCTATCTGTTCCCTGCTGTAACCGAGGGAGGCCGACAGTTCGGGAAGCATGTACCTGATGGTGTCGGTCTCTTCGTGCCGCCCGGGATCAGCCAGGATGATAAGATTTTTTACCACCCGTTCTTTCATTTCGTTGGCGGCCTTGTTCGTAAAAGTAATGGCAAGGACCTTTCGGAAATCTTCAGGGTTCCTGAGCACAATGGCCAGGTATTCCCTGACCAGCGTGAATGTTTTACCTGATCCGGCGGATGATTTGTAAACAATGAATCTTTTATCCTGTACTGGCACCATGATGTAAAAATAGTTAAAATTTGCACCGGCATCATCTTCATATCTATTTATAGATCAAAGATTTGAAAAATTATTTTATGCATCACCGGGTATTTTCCTGCAAAAACCGGATAAACAGATAAAAACCATTGTTTAACTTTTAATTCCTGAATTATGGCATACACTTATTCACAAATCAATGTCCATGCCGTCATATCGGTCATGGGGAACAATAACCTTCTGAGGCAGGAGATCCGGGGGAAGTTATTCGAGTACCTGGAGGGCAACATGCAGGAAACTGGTTTACTGCCCCTGGCTGTGAACGGGATAGAAGACCATGTGCACCTCTTTTTCGAGCTTCCTCCGACGATCTCCGTTTCAAAAGCGTTACAGAAAGTTAAAGCGAACTCATCACAGTGGATCAACGACGAAAAGCTTGTGAACGGGAAATTCCAGTGGCAGAATGGGTTTGGGGCATTTACCCATTCCCGTTCGCAGCGGGATGGGGTTATCCATTACATTCATAACCAGGAATCACATCACGCGTTGCTGAGTTTCCGCGATGAATTCATGGACATGCTTTCCAAATACAACGTGGCATACAACCAAAACAGGCTTTTTGAATTCTACGTCCTGGAAAAGTAACGCCCGGTCCGGGCGGGATGGATTTTATCCGTTATTGAACAATGATCTTCCTGGTATACGGAATATTGCCGACGGTGATCCTTACCAGGTAAATACCAGCCCTGATACCTGATTCTTCAAGGTATATCAACTGGTTGTAATATCCTCGTTCCTGGAGCCCTTTATCGTAACGCTGGAGCAGGCTTCCGTATACAGTATGGACCGATATCTCTACCTCCGATTCCTCAGCCAGTCCATAAGACAGGGATATATGCTTATTGGCCGGGTTTGGGTATATCCTGAAGTCAAATTCGCGGTATTTTGGCTCCGGGACCGACAGGAATGTGGACCGCACGGAATCAATATACGTAGCGGTAATGATAAAAGGTTCTTCGCTGACAACGAGCATAGGCTGAGGGTAACCGTTCGCGAGCCATTTATATTCGGTGATGTTACGTGTTACCGGAATGCCGATGCCCAGCGAATCGCTGTAGATACTGTCATATTCGGTGATCTCCGTTTTCACCCTCAGGGTCTGGAATTCACCGTAAGGAGTTATCAGGGTGCCGTATCCATCGGCTGTGTTCCTTCTGAATTTGGATACCATGAGGTATCCCATGTCAGGTATATCCACTTCCAGGAGAGAATGGGCAGAATCCACGTTGCCATATTGCAGCGGGAAGCGGTAAATCGTATCGATTTCCTGCAACTGCACGGGTATCTGGATACCTTCGAGCGTAACGCCGTATCCTACTTCACGATATTCCTCTGCAGTGTTTTTAATAAAAAGATAAGAATCTGTAAGGGTCATCCCTGGTATACCTGCGAATGTTGCAAGCTTTTGTACCACGGTGGCTGTATAGGCAGGATAAATAAACTGGTTGTTGAAGAAGAGCTGGTAAATACCCGGTGTTTCCGCAACGCTGATAAATGTATCCACCTGTTGTGACATCACGGTCAGTTCATCAAAATACCAGGTTTGATCCGGTCCTGCAGCCTGGTAATCAAATCCATCAAGAAAAGTGGTGATACTTTTACGGACCGTATCGCCCGGCACCGGCATGTCTTCACTGGTAATTACCACCTGGGCCATAAGCTGGATGGCGAAGAGAAACTGAATCATCAGAAGGGCAGCGTGTCGGATCATAGGTTATTTTTTTGCAAAGATACGATGAATTCAATTGGATTTATTTTTCTCTTTCGGCTTGTAACCCGGCTTTCTGAAGAGCTCATGGATATTGTCAAAATCCTTCCTGTAGAAGATCCCGACCCCTTGGGTATAAGGTGCATAATCATTGAAAAGGGAAAGATCGTTGGAACGGTTAAATGCTTTAACACGGAACCGTCCGTCGGGGGTCAGCTTATATTCCACGTTGATATCTCCAACGATGGAGCTTGTTTTCTGGGAACTTGCATTGGATCCGGTCATATCGATATTTCCGTCGATAATCAGCCGGTCGTCCAGCAACTGGGTTGAAAGGGCCACTTCCAGCTGCTCTGCTGAGACCTGGTCACCGGGCACATAATTGATCCCGATATTGAAGTCGTTGCTGATCTGCGACAGCATGTTGCTAAGGGTATTTGAAACGATGGCTGCCGGGTTGACCGGGTTAGTGCCACCTGATCCCGTACTGCTGAAGCTTCCCAGGACGAGCAATGAAATAGCCTGCTGGTTCATCTGTCCCAGGTCGTTAGTGTCGAGCACCGCATACACTGCCTGCCGGGTCTGTTCCTGCATATTCGGAAAGCTGATCCCAAAACTCAGCTCAGGGTTGAACAGGTTGCCCTTCATCCGGATATCGGTAAAAACGATCACTTTCTGGCTGGCGGCATCCGGGTCGATCAGCGTGATGCCGAGTCCTGAAAGATCGGTCCGGAGCCTGTACCGCGCCACGATACTTACCTCTGCATCAACTATATCCCCGGTCCAGCTTATTTTGCTGCCTTCCATAATATCGAACCGCCTGCTGACTAGCTGTTCCAGGGAGAATACGAACAATCCCGACTGGATAATATAAGAACCAACTAGGGTAAGATAGCCATTGGGATCAACGCCCAACCTCAGATCACCGTCGCCTTTAGCTTTGAGCGACCCGAGGTTTCCGGGAAGGAATATTTCGATATCCGCATCACGGGTTACATTCATGCCGATATCAAGGCTGACCCCCACGACCCTGACCTCTTCACTTTTTTCCTCTTTCACGGAGTCATCAATATTCGTAAAAACAATAAAATTGTTTTGTGATACATCCACCGAATAATTGATCGGGATATAAACCTGGGTGTTCTTGTCAGTCCTGGCATCGACCTTAATGGTAAGATTATCAAAAGGCCCGAAAAGCCTGACAGTGCCGGTTGCATAGGCTGTTCCGTAAAATACCTCATTCTGGTACCGGTTCAGGTTTATCGCCATGAAGTTAGCCGGTTCAAGGGTCAGATCAAGGCTCATATCCTGGAAATATTTATGCCTGATGCCGCCCGAGAGCAACGCGGTGTTAGAGTTCGGGTCATAAACTTTCAACTGGCTGAACCCGATCAAATCCTTTTTAAACTCAACGACATTAGAAAAGGAATAGATCACATTCAGGTAATCGATCTGCATCTCGGCACGCTGCAGCTTCAGGCTTCCCAGCAAAACAGGCTCTTTGTTGGTACCATCCAGCGTAAGCTTACCGGTAGCAAAACCGGACAGGTGCGAGCTGAAGCTGCTTAACAACGGTTTCAGTACTGAAATGTTAAGGTTCTGTGCAGAAATGTCGAGATCAAAATTCCGGTTTGATTCAAAGGGATAATAAATACCATTAACCCCAAGAATCCTATAGGGTGTGTCCATCGTGCCTTTTGAGGAGATATTGAGATCGATGGCCAGTGCTTTTTCCGAATCGATCCAGCGGGTCTTGAAGTCCGCATCACCAAAGTAGACCTCATTCAGGGTGAAATCGGCAATGTCGATCCCGGCGAACAGGTTGATCAGATCATTATGCCTGAAAAGGCCCAGTTTGCCGTTGATCGTCCCTTCCGAAACCAGGGAAAAATTTTCGAGCACTGGGTTGAAGTTCCCGAGTTCCCAATCATCAAAAGCAAAGGTCAGGGTATCCCGGACGTTATTGGAAAGAGCGCCGTTCACCACAAAGCTTTCTTCGCCCTTAACCACCCTGAAATTATTGATTGTTAGCGAAGTGGAATCTTTAATAAAACGATTGCCTTTTTCAATGTGCCAAAGATTCCCGTTAATATTCGCCTCCGCTTCATCCAATGCGGCTTCGAAGCTCCCTGGTGATTTATAGTACAGGAAGCCATCCAGCGCGCCGTTATTCGGTGCGTCCGGGGAATTGTTATCCCATTGAAAAGCAAATGTGACCGTACTGTCCCCGAACACAAAGTGCGTTGCCAGGTTGTCCAGGCCCATCCCAGAACCGTCTTCATTTTCCCTGAGCAACAAATCACCGGCGGTGATGTCCAGGTTAAACTCATCGAGGACTGTCAGTCCGGAGAAAGTAATATCCCTGATCTTTATACCGCTGACTATGATCTCTTCAGTGGCGCCTTGCAGATTGAACTCGCGTTTTTCCGAACTAAAATATCCCGTGAAATAGGTTCCCGGTGCCACATGGATCCCGGGCAGGAATAATTCGGTTACCGGGGTCAAATCCTTAAGTTTAAGATCAAAGGAAATGAACTGCGGATTGGTTTCCATTTCATTCTTCACCTCCGGATTCTTATCATTCCCCAGCAAAAAGTCCGTAAACTGAGTGACCAGGTCCACCAGGAGGAATTTCCCCTCAATATCCCCATCGACGAAATCCGATCTGAGCTTCAACCTGTCCGGTTGACCAGGTATCCGTTGTCGCATGACGTCCAGTTTATTTAAACGGTAATCGACCTTATTTTCCGTGTAACACAATCCGGTAAGGCTGAGGTTTCCGTATACAGAATCGGCCTGGATACCTGTAAGATCCCCCCTGATCATCGCAACAAGGTTCGCATCCGGACTCCTGTCCGAGAGGTTAAGCGCATACAAGCGGGCTTCTTCGATATCGAGCGTAAAATCAAATACAGGCTGGTCCTGGTTAAAATCTACAAGGCCTGTAAAGCCTAAATTGAGCATATCATCCAGCACCACCAGGCGCCCGTCGAATGATTTTCCACTTACTGCACCGCCTAAAATAATCTTATCGTAAGAATAGCCCCTGAATTCAAAGTGCTCGATCCAGCCATTGACCAGTAAATCAAGTTCTTCCAGCGCTTTTCCGTTCCCGTCAAGTTCAAACTCGAAATTTACAGTACCCAGGTCTTCGATTTCAAGCAAATCCCCAAGCAATATCTGATCCCCGGTGACATCCCCTTCAAAAACAAATTTTCCGGGAATGGCACGATCGGACATTGATCCCTTGATTTTCAAAGTCCCGGCGTCTGACCTGATCGTCAATCCCGTATTAAATGCCAGCGGAAAACCTGTAAAATCTCCTTTCACCGATGTAAAGCCCAATTTTTTCAACTGCGCGGGAAGTTCAAGGTTCGATGGTTCCATAGGTAAATTAAAAGAGGCCAGATCCTCGGGAGTGGTAATGAACTCTTCAATATTTGCTATTATAAAGGTGTTGTTAAAATCGGGCAGCCCCTTCATTCCAAAATCACCCCTGAATTCAGTGAATTCCCCGGTCTTGAGAAATAATTCCCTGGCCATAAAATCGCTTACAGACCCGGTGATCAATCCGGAAATCATCACCGGATCGTCCATTTTGAACATTTCGGGCGCAAAATATCCTATATCACTTAAAGCCACCAGCGAACTCCTCAGGTTGGCATTTATCCGAACACTGTCGAGGAACCAGGAAAGATCAGGGTAATCATCATAAAGTAGTTCCAGGTCAAGGTCAAGGCCTGTCTGACCTGTTGAAACCTGCCCCTGGTCGAGCCGGATACCGGAAGAACTGACCCTGGCATCACCTGAAAAATGGAGTAGTTCCAGTCCTGATCTTTCTTTACAGGATATGTGGTCAACAAATGCTGCAACAGAATCTCCGACAACAGCAATTTCTTTAAGATCGATGAAAATCCCGGACAAAAAAAGATCATTAAAATCAATCCCTTCAGCATGCGTCTCAGGGGTTCCCTGTCGAAGGCCGAAAGTAAAGTCATTCATTAACAGTTCCTTGCAATAAAAGCTCCATGGACGATAAGGAAGTGTATCCGCTTCCGGAATGCTGTCGGGCTGCAATCCCTGCAAAAACACTTCCAGGTTCAACAGGTTTTCCTCGGGGTATTTTTGAAGCATAAACTTTCCGCTGTCCAGCATCACCCGGTCGAACCTGAACAGGCGATTCTTTATTGAAAAAAAATCTGCTTTCAGCCTGAGCTCATCGACTTTCAACATAACGTTGCGATGGTGGTCGTTAACCTGCAGTCCATTTAACTGAAGATGAAGCGATTCCGTTAACCTTAGCCGGTCCAGGTAGACCTCCGTATTTAACTTTTTTGAAAGAAAGCCGGCGGCGAGCCTTCCGGCGACCACCTGAAAAGAAGGGGTCCGCAGGATGGAAAACACCGTCAATGCTGCCGTGATGAGGATCACAAGGAGCAGGACGAAGAGCCTCAATATTTTTTTAATACTTTTGCCCGTAAGAAAGAGATTTATGAGCATTTACATCCTTGGCATCGAATCCTCCTGTGATGATACTTCCGCTGCGGTTTTGCGGGATCGTGAGATCCTTTCCAACCTCGTTGCGAACCAGGACGTGCACCGGGCCTTTGGCGGGGTAGTTCCCGAACTGGCCTCCAGGGCACACCAGCAAAACATTATCCCCGTGGTGGAACAAGCCTTGGATAGAGCAAAAATACACAAAAATCAATTGCATGCCGTGGCATTTACCCGCGGCCCGGGATTGCTCGGTTCACTGCTCGTAGGCGCCTCTTTTGCCAAATCATTCGCGCTCTCGCTGGGAATACCCATTATCGATGTCGATCACATGGAAGCGCATATCCTGGCGCATTTTATCAGTGATCCCGTAAAAGTCAGCGACGGCCCTGCATTCCCGTTCCTTTGCCTGACCGTTTCCGGCGGGCATACACAGATCGTCCTGGTCAGGGACCATTTCGACTTCACCATTGTGGGCAGGACCATCGACGATGCGGCCGGGGAAGCTTTCGACAAGGCAGCCAAGATCATGGGGCTGCCCTATCCGGGAGGGCCATTGATCGACAAACTCGGGCGGGAAGGCAACGAAAACGCTTTTCATTTCCCTGAACCCGATATCCCAGGGTTTGATTACAGCTTCAGCGGCCTGAAAACTTCCTTTCTGTATTTTTTGCGGGACAGGCTGAAAGCGGATGAGCAGTTCATCGAAAACAACAAGGCGGACCTGGCCGCTTCCATTCAGCGTGTCATCGTTGAGATTTTACTAAAAAAATTAGCACAAGCCGCAGAAAAATACGGCATCCGCGAAATTGCCATCGCCGGGGGCGTATCGGCCAACTCCAGGCTGCGAAATGCCCTCATTGATAAAGCGGGTGAAATGGGTTGGAGAGTATATATTCCCAAGTTCGAGTATTGTACGGATAATGCGGCCATGATCGCCATAACAGGATATTATAAATACCTGCGCGGTGATTACGGAAGCCAGGAACTGCCGGTTTATGCCAGGAGCGGAATGAAAATGATATGAAAGCTATAATTCTGCCTGAATATAATTCGAATGTCATCCGGGCGATGAGAAGCCTGCAGGTGGCGGAAACCGGGATTCCGGTCCCTACAGGAGAACAGTTGCTGGTCAGGGTGGCTGCTGCCCCCTGCAATCCTTCGGATATTGCCTTTATGCGGGGCGGGTATAGTATTCGCAAACCGCTGCCGGCCATCATGGGTTTTGAGTGCACTGGTACCGTGCTCGAAACAGGTGATGATCCTGAATTAAAATCATGGATCGGAAAAAGGGTGAGTTGTTTCACACAGGATGAAGAAGCCGGCACCTGGGCAGAGTATGTTGCGACACATCCCGACAATTGCCTGCAGCTAAGGGACGAACTGAGTGATGAACAGGCTGCTGCGCTCTGCATCAATCCTTTTACCGCCTATGCCCTGTTCGATCTGGCCATGAGAAGAAATGCCCGGGCGATTGTTCAAAATGGCGCCTCGGGACAGGTAGGCGTTTTTATTCGCGCACTCGCAAAACGAAAAGGGATCCCGGTAATTAACCTGGTGCGAAAGGAAGAACACGAAAATGAACTCTACGGCCAGGGTGAGAGATACGTGCTGAACCTCAATGATCCTGATCTCGAATTAAAGCTGAGGACCCTGTCGCACGATCTGCATGCCGTGGTGGCATTTGACGCGGTGGCCGGCGATGGCTCAGGTCTCATGCTGAATTCCATGCCTCCCGGATCAGAACTGGTAATATACGGTGGACTCTCCGGCAGGCCCGCAGGGATGATCAACCCAATCGATATCATCTTTAAGGCTAAATCAGTGATGGGTTTCAACCTGGGTGACTGGAAAACCGAAGTGGGACAAAGCTACTTCCGGAAAATTTCAGGGGAACTCCAGCAACTGATCATCGACGGGGTTATTTTCACACGTATCCGGAATGCTTACTCGCTTGAAGAAGTTCAGCCGGCGCTGGAGCATTACATCCGGAACATGTCAGCCGGCAAGATCCTTCTCAGGCCCTGATCCTGTCATTTTTCCGTCACTTCAATGATATCAGTCTGTTCTTCACTGGAATACAACACTTTCCGGACCGGGTCATAATGGTAATACCTGGGCACGAACGGATAATTTTCAGGAAGGTTTTCCCTGACGTAATCATTTAACAGGTAATCATAGATCCTGTATGCGGTTTTTTCCCCGAACCAGCGACCAAACCCGTAAATACCAGGTACAGTAAGGGTGTCAATAGTGTAGTCGAACACTACTTTACCGCTGAAAAGGTTCTGCTTGAACATCCCGTTGACATCATCCGTCAGGAAATCCGAAAGAAACAAGATCCTGTTATGCTGTTCGGTATTCATTCGTCCCAGTTCCACCCAGACATTAAAGTTTATGGCATTTACATCAAAGCCGCTTATGACTAAAACTTCATCATAGATCACTTCTTCACTGTAATATGGATGAACAAATTCTTCCAGTGAAAACTGGGCGATGTTAAGGATATACGGCTTACCTCCATCTTGCAGGAGCGTATCGATGAATTGCTCATGCACCACTTCAGCGCCATATAATTCAAGGGTTTTTGAGAAACTGTTCACGAATCCTGCAAGAAGCAGCGAATCGTTGACATCTTTCAGAAACATGCTGTTCTTAATTAAAAGACTATCCCGGGTGTATTCATCCAGGCTGTCAAGACCGGGGATCTCGTAATCTTTCAGATTATATTTCAGCAAATAACCGGGTTCCAGAACTAAAAACCGGGCGGGATGCCCGGAATTAACATAAGACCTGGCAAGTTTTTGCTCAACAGTACATCCGGCCAACGCCAGGAATGCCAAAAGAACCAGGTACAACCCGTGTATTCGCATGGGATGTGTTTTATTCAGTCGTTGCAGAATATTCTAAAAGCGCCAGTCCGAAAGCCCTTCCATATTCCACTGCATCTTGCTGTTCCTCAGGATCGGGGGTGAATTTTACAAATATGCCCTCACCGAAATAATTTAGCTTCAGGTTTTCCAGGCTTGATTTTATCAGAATCTTGCTTTCGCCCGACCAGCCGTAAGAACCGAACCCACCGGCCAGTTTCCCCTTGTCCCTCAAAGGGTTGATCACGGCAAAGAGTTTATAAACCGGCATAAGAATGTTTTGATTGATGGTGGTGCTGCCCACAATTATCGCGGCGCTCCGTGACACTTTCTCCTCCAGCTCCCCGATCGGCGTCATCTCGATATCCATGACCTCAACCCCGATATCTCCGACCGACCTGATCCCTTCCGCAATCTTCTCTGCCAGCAAGCCGGTTTTATGATAAGCGGAAACATAAGGAATGAAAACATGGTGCCGCTCAGGCAGGGCTAAATGCTCACGGGCATATTTTTCAGAAAGCTCAACATATTTTTTCCAGTTTGTGCGCAAAATCGGTCCGTGCCCTGTTGCTATCACACTGATATCCAATTGATTTACTTTCTCAATAGTTTTCAACATGAATTTACTGAAAGGCTTCAGGATCACATCGAAATAATAGGTGAAGGCTTCGTCAAAGTCGCCAACGAGGTCGTCGAACATTTCCTCATGGCAAAAGTGCGATCCGAAGGAATCACAGGTGAACAGCACTTTATCTTCTGCCAGGTAGGTGTACATGGTATCAGGCCAGTGGAGGTTCGGGGCGCTTATGAACTGCAGGGTTTTATCGCCCAGGTCCAGCGTGTAGCCGTCTTTAACGATGATGGACTGAAAATCGGTGAAGATCATTTCCTGGAGGTACCTGATCGCGTTTCCGGTCCCAACGACTTTTGCATTGGGGGCTATCTTCAGCATCTGGGCCACGCATCCCGAATGGTCCGGTTCGGTATGGTTCAGGATAATGTATTCAATCTCAGAAGGATCGGTAAGCACTTTGAGCTTGGCAAGGTATTCATCCCAGAATTTTTCCTTTACTGTCTCAACGATGGCTTTTTTCTGAGCGTCAATAAAATAAGAATTGTAGGTCGTACCGTATTTGGTTTCCATCACCACATCAAACGTCACGATGTCGTAATCCAGCACCCCGATCCATTTGACGGAAGGGCTTACAGGCAATATTTTCTGGTCATTGGTCATTGGTCTTTGGTCGATAGTCATTAGTAGTTTTTTATCATAGTACACTAATCAAACTCCAGCGTGATCTGTATTCCGGGATCCTTAGGCTTGTGATTTTGTTCCTGGCTGCCGGGTTGATCATTGGCCGGCTCATCCGACTGTTCTTCAACCAGTTCGTCTTCAATGAGATCTTCATCTGGCTCAATTTGATCCCCCGGAGTCTGACCGGCCAGGATCTCAAATTCGACCACAGCCTGCTCCTCTCCCGGCAAGGGTTCCGGTGGTTCGTAAGGCAACGGTTCCAGCCAGGTGATCTGTTCCACCGGATGTTCGGATAACCTCCTGCCCTTTGCCCTGTAGCTTTTCACACCGATGAATTCAGCGGCATTGATCTCTTCGTCGGGCCGGCGACGGCCGTTCTTCTCCTGGAATGACACATTGATCACAGGCAGCCAGTCGAGCGAAACCTCCACCAGGCGGCTTTCCTTATGTTCATTGAGGAAATTCACCGCTTTATCGGATGGTTCTATGTTGAAACGCTTCATGTAATACGATCCGCTGTTCCCGTCGAAATAAATGGCCGTTACCACAAGCCGGCGGTCGAACTTGCGGATGATCAGCATATCCTCATCGAAATGCGTGGAAAGATCGTAATTGTAAAGCTTATAAATGCCCGAGCTGTGCAGGGTAAGGATCTTGTCGTCCCCTTCGAAAGCTCCGAGGTAAGACCCTCTTTCGTCGGCGCTGAGCCTTTTCACGGAATCATCATACCAGATGGCACGGGCCCCGAGCGTGGATATACCGTGCTCTTTCTTGACGATCTGCTTGACCGGATTTTTAGTCAGGATATTCCCCTGTGAACTCCTTCCCTTGATCGCGATGGAACTGAAATCAAATTCGAAGGATGTTTTTTTCATCCTCGGTTTCGGACGGAGGAAAACCTTGAGCATCTCGGCTTCGCCGTTGGGATTGGCTGAGAAGTACATCACCCTGGAGCCTGCAGTCCCTTTGGTCAGATCGTATTCCTTGTCCCTGGTCACGCCCACAACCGCAAACCGTTTCACATAGCAATGCCCCTTTTTCCCGTCCCGGTAGATCATATTGTAAATGGTCCGCTCATCATTCTTTTTAAAAACATTGATATGGACAATATCCTTACCTGTAAAAAACTTGCTTTCAACTTTACGGACAAGGAATGTGCCGTCTTCGCGGAACAGGATCACATCATCGAGGTCCGAGCAGTCACAGATGTATTCGTCCTTTTTTAAAGAAGTCCCGGCAAATCCCTCCTCGCGGTTGAAATAGAGTTTCTGGCTGGCTGCAGCCACCGAGGCAGCCTCGATATTGTCAAAGTTCCTGATCTCCGTTTTGCGCTCCCTTCCCTGCCCGTATTTCTTCCTTATCTGTTCAAAATACAGGATCGCGAAATCAACCATGTGCGCCAGGTGATTCTTCACCTCATCGATCTCGTTTTCAATCGCAAGAATTTGGTCATCAGCTTTTTGAGCATCAAATTTGGAAATTCTCTTGATCTTGATCTCGGTCAGCCGAAGGATGTCGTCACGCGTAATTTCCCGGATAAGCTTTTTTGTGAACGGCGCCAGTCCTTTTTCTATGGTTTCAAGCACCTGTTCCCAGGTTTCGGCATTTTCTATCTTCCGGTAAATCTTATGTTCGATGAAGATCTTCTCAAGGCTTGACTCATGCCACTGTTCCTGGAGTTCCTCCAGCCTGATCTCAAGTTCTCGCCGGATCAGGTGGAGCGTATTCTTTGTTGAAATCCGCAGGATCTCCTTCACATCGAGGAACTGGGGCTTCCCGTCCTTGATCACGCAGGCGTTCGGTGAGACGGGCACTTCACATTGCGTGAAGGCGTAAAGGGCATCCAGCGTCTGGTCGGGCGAGGTGCCGGGAACCAGGTGGACCATGATCTCGGCTTCCGCCGCGGTGTTGTCATCGATCTTCCGGATCTTGATCTTTTTCTTATCATTGGCCAGCACAATGCTGTCGATCAGGTTTGACGTGGTGATCCCGAAAGGAATTTCATGGATGACCAGTGTTTTGTTGTCCAGTTTTTTGATCCTGGCCCTGATCCTGACTTTTCCGCCGCGGGCGCCGTCAGAGTACCTGGAGACGTCGATCAGTCCGCCGGTCTGGAAATCAGGGTAGATATCAAAGTCTTCCCCCTGAAGGATCTTAACGGATGCGTCGATCAGCTCGATGAAATTATGGGGAAGTATTTTCGATGCCAGCCCCACTGCGATCCCTTCCACGCCCTGGGCCAGCAGCAACGGGAACTTCACCGGCAGTGTGACCGGTTCTTTATTGCGGCCGTCGTACGAGGGTTTCCATGGTGTTGTTTTAGGATTGAAGACGACTTCGAGGGCAAATTTCGACAGCCTGGCCTCGATGTAACGTGCTGCTGCAGGGCTGTCGCCTGTCAGGATATTTCCCCAGTTACCCTGGGTTTCCACCAGGATATCTTTCTGCCCCAGCTGCACCAGTGCATCCCCTATAGAGGCATCACCATGCGGGTGGTATTGCATGGTATGCCCGATGATATTGGCCACTTTGTTGAAACGCCCGTCGTCGAGCTGTTTCATCGAATGCAAAATGCGGCGCTGAACGGGCTTAAGCCCATCCGTCACTTCAGGTACCGCCCGCTCGAGGATCACATACGACGCATAATCAAGGAACCAGTTCTCGTATAAACCGGAAATCTTGATCGTGCGGTGTTTCTCATCCTGTTCTTCCCTGATTTCTTCCCTTTTATCCTCCATGACGGCCCTTCTGCGTATTTATTTGACCAACCTTGAAATGGCTTTAAACTCTTCCGTACCCGAATAACGAAGCAGTTCAAAAAGAACTGACTCATACGTGGTGATGATCGCACCGCTCCGTCTCATCCGGTTGATTGCCATGGCTTTATCGTTCAGGCTCCGGGAAGAGACACAGTCTTCCACCACGACCGGAATATAATCATTCTCCAACAGGTCGATCGCGGTTTGCATTACACAAACGTGCGACTCGATGCCGGTGATCACCACGAATTTCTTATTCAGTTCTCCGAGCTTATTCATAAAGACCGGGTCATCACAGCAACTGAACGCCATTTTCTCCATCACACCAATACCCTGAAGATGTTGCTGCAGCAGTTGTATGGTGGGCCCCAGGCCTTTGGTGTATTGCTCCGTAACCAGTATCGGAATCCTTAAAGCCTGCAGTCCCTGGATCAGGATGCCGGAATTTTTTGCCAGGATTTCATTTCCTGCAATAAATGGAAATAATTTTTCCTGGATATCGATTACCAGTCCTGCAGTCTGATCGCGTAATATTCTCATCGCACTGATCTCCAAAATCTTAGTAAAACAATTTCTATAGCTAAAAATGCAAGGGCTAAAATAATAAATAACTTCCACAGCAAGGTACCCCGGTTCATATCTTTAATTGCCTCTGAAAGGGGCAGCCCTTTATCATCGAGGATGCCGATGTTTTTGAATCCATACCGGCTGATCATGTTCTCCAGTCCGCTCCGGTCGGCAAATCCCATGGCTGATTCCCTCCTGTCATAATTGAATCCCATGCCTTTGATCACATCTTCCCCTTTCATAAGCCGGTAATGGCCTGCAGAACGCACCTGGTTTGAAATCCTCAGGTTAATCCGCTGGTTCATACGTTGTTGAACCGGGATGAATTCATAATCGCCGGAGGTCGACACAACCTTCAGTGTCTGGTCGCCCGACAGGGCCACTTTGCTGATATCGACCCGGTTTTCGCGCCCGATGGTATAATACAGTGGGGCCGTGGCAGCGCTGAGCAGCGCGATCCGGTAGAGTGCCGGGACAAATACGGCATGCCGCGCAAAATTGCTGTATTCCTCTCCCAGGGGAACCGCAAGCAGGTAAACCTGGCCATTGCCCACCGCCTCCCTTGTCAGGAACGGTTTGCCGTTAAGCATCGACATAATGGCGATCTGCGAGGTCTGTGACTGCCGGGTGATCCCGTAATAAGCACTTACAGCGGGGAGATCCGTATTATCCAGGTTTCGCCTGTTTTCGGGAGTTTTTTCAAAAACACCTGAAAAAACAGGGTTATCCTGGTCTAATGCAGAAACACGGGTTTCTTCCTGAATAAAATCCGTGAAATAATTTGAACCGGCAGCGGTGAGGAATTCCCGGAATTGATCCAAACTTGCCCGAGCAGCGGGAATGACCAAAAGGTTGCCCCCGTTCTCCAGGTAAATCTCCAGTTCCTGCTGTAAACCCGACGACAATTCTTCCAGTTCGTTGAGGATGATCAGCTCATATTCCCTGAGCCGGTTATAGTCGATATTTTTATATGAGTTGTTTACAAAAGAAAAGGCTGAATCTTTGCCGAACAACGAATTTAAGTAAATGCTTTCCTCCCGGCCGTTGATCGCAAGCACAGGAATTGAGCCGGCCACATCATAGACGAGGAACATCCGGTCATCGAAAATGACCGGATAATCGGTGATCTCCACGATGCCGTTTTGAATCCCCGCTTCATAATTGGTAAAAGGGAGCTCGATGTCATGAAATGTCCCGGGCTGAATATCAAAGCTGGCGAGCGCTTTCTGCGTTCCGTTGACCGAAAGCTTTAACGGTACCTTCTCGAAGCGGGTTTCCGCGTCATTGACTACCCTGACCATTAATTTCACCCCCTGTCCCAATTGATGGACCGGTGAGACAAACCAGCAACTGTCGATGTACAGGTTGTCCCTTTTCACGGCCTGAACAGGCACCAGTCTGATATCCATGAGGCTGTCTATGCTTACCTGGTCAAAATCGGCCATGGTTAGCTGGAAATCGGATATGACATAACTCAGCCTTGTCTGGCCGGGTTTATCGTAATAGCTTTCGTTCTGCCTGCTTACCACTTCAGAGAGCTTGCGGGATGCGGGGGACGGGTTGACTTCGCTGACCAGTTGCAGGAATTCTTCCTGGCTGACCCATCGCTGGTGCCTTCCTTCGAATTCATTGGTAGTCAGCATGAACATGTCGGTGGTCCTGTAAGCTGCAGCGATCTCGCGCGCTTTATTCCTGGCCGCTTCGATCAGCGGGCCTGAAGCCGATAAAGCATCCATGCTGAAGGAATTATCCAGGTAAACACTGACCTGGTTCACTGCATCGGCCTGAGAAGCGGTGTTATCACGGGGCAGGTAAGGTTGCGCGAAAGCAAGCACCAGGGCCGCGATCGCCAGCATACGGGCGATCATCACCAGCAGGTGCCTGAGTTTCGATTGCTTTTGTGTTTGCTGCTTCAGTTCCTCAAGAAAACGTACATTGGTGAAATATACCTTCCGGAATTTCCGGAAATTAAAAAGATGGATGATCACCGGGATGAAAACCGCCAGTAAACCCCAAAGCATATATGGATGTAAAAAACTCATTTTATCCGGGAAAGCGCAAAAATAATCATTCTCGTTTATAAAGAAGGCCTGATGCGATCAAATGATCAACGGCCAGACTGAAAAACTTTGGAAAGAAAATTTTATTTCACCTTGTCGCAGATAATTAAAGGAAAAATATATTTGCATCCGCTTTTTAAAACCAATAATATCTGAAATGGACCAGAAGAAGCTCGAGAAACTGGAAAACATCAAGAATTATCTTGAAAATGATGACATTGCCGGTCTGAATAAATACGTTGAAAGGATTAGCCCGACGGTTAAGAATGACGAAGATTTTCAGGAAATTTTCGAAGAACTTAAAAACAAGAATTACGACCAGGCCTTGTTTATCACGGAAGATATCATTCTTGACACGGATGAGGGGGAAGATTATAACGATGATTTTGATCCTGGCGACATAGATGACTTTGAAGAGAAAGCCGATTTCATGATGGAAGAGCCGGGTGATGACCTGGAAGACTTCACTGACGATTTCACGGATGATTTCGCCGAAGATAATTTTGACGACAATTCTTATTATGATGATAAGGATGATGATTATTACTGAGATCCATCACTTGTTTTAGAATATTTGTAATTTCGGGTTCATGAAACCCCGAAATAAAATATATCGCAAATTAAAATCAGACCAGGCAAGAAAAAGAAAAAGGGTATCCGGAAAAACGGGTATGCCTCCCGGGTCGCTTGTTCATATCGGCAAAGTCATGACCGATTCCGTTATTGTGCAAATGACGGAATTTACCGCCGATTCGGCTACTTCAAAAATAATTGATAACATCAAAGCATTCAGCATCCCTGACGATAATGCCAGCCGATGGCTGGAAGTTAAAGGGCTGCATGAAACGGAAGTCATCGAATCACTGGGCAGAACCCTGAAAATCAGTCCGCTCGTCCTGGAAGACGTCCTGAATACCGAACACCGGCCTAAATTCGACACGCACGACGGGGTACTGTTTTTGACCCTGAAGGCGTTTTCATTATCCGACCGGAAAGAGATCCAGAGCGAACAGGCCAGTTTTATCCTTGGCAAAGGTTTTCTGATATCATTCCAGGAAAGCGCACATGACTGGTTTGATCCGGTCAAAGCCTCAATGGCCAATGCTGCAGGCAAGATCAGGTTGCGAGGCCTGGATTACCTGCTTTACTCCCTGGTCGATGTGATAATCGACCGTTATTATGCTGTAATTGAAGAAATTGGTGATCAGCTCGAGGAGTTGGAAGACCGGATCTTTGAAAATCCGGATAAAGAAGTTTTTGAACAGAACAGGATGATCAAGAAAGACATCATCACTTTACGAAAATCGCTGATACCAGCACTTGAAGCCATCAACCGACTCAAAAGGGATGAGCCGGACCTTATCGACAAGGAAGAAATGCGGTTTTTCAGCGACATCACCGACCATATCACCCAGATCCTTGATTACATCGACACTTACCGGGAGCTAAGCACCGAACTGAAAGAATATTACCTGTCAAACATCTCACTACGGATGAACAAGGTGATGAAGCTCCTGGCAATCATTACGACGATCTTTATTCCCCTATCCTTCATTGCAGGGATCTATGGCATGAACTTTTCAAATATTCCTGCACTGCACTGGAAATATGGTTATTTCACCGTGCTTGCCGTTATGTTTATAATAATGGTAAGCATGCTGATCTATTTCAGAAATAAAAAGTGGATATAATTTCAATATTTCATAATTTAGACAAATGTTTCACTTTAACCAAAATTACTATGAGCATTCTAAAAGAATTTAAGGAATTTGCCATGAGGGGCAATGTGATTGACCTGGCTGTGGCAGTAGTTATCGGAGGCGCGTTTGGAAAAATAGTAACCTCTTTTGTTAATGACATATTGATGCCGCCTATCGGGCTTTTATTGGGCGGCATGGATTTTAAGGAACTGAAACTCATCATCAAGGAGGGGACAGAAGCCGTAGCTCCCGTGACCTGGAATTACGGCATGTTCATCCAGAACATCATCGATTTCCTGATCATTGCTTTTGCCATTTTCATGGTGGTTAAATCGATGATGAAAATGCAGAGGAAAAAGGTTGAGGAGCCTGCACCGGAACCGGCACCTCCGGAACCCACCAACGAAGAAAAACTGCTTTCTGAGATCAGGGATCTGTTGAAGAAATAGTTAAGATTCAGTCTTTGCGAAAATGATTAGTTGCCGGGTGCCGGTACCATGATGATTACTGGGCCCGGCAAATCATTCCTTTCAGATACAGCGCTTCCGGAAAACTGAGCGCGACCGGATGGTCAGGGCCCTGGGAAAGGTATTCGATCACCTGCGCTTCCCGGCCCGCATCAACCGCCGCGTCGGCGACTATTTTCTGGAACAGGTCAGGCTTGACATAACCCGAGCAGGAGAAAGTGATCAATATGCCGCCGGGCTTCAGAAGCTTGAATGCAAGCAGGTTAATGTCCTTATATCCTCTAGTGCCGCCGGTAAGCTGGCTGGCTGACGCGACAAACTTCGGCGGATCAAGTACGATCACGTCAAACGCCTTTCTGCTGTCGCGGTAAGTCCTGAATAAAGTGAATACATCAGCCTGCACATACTCATCCCTGCCTGGTTTAAAGCCGTTCAGTATGGTATTTTGTTCTGCCAGGTCGAGGCATTCCCTTGATGTGTCAGCATTGGTGACATACCCGCACCCT
Source organism: uncultured Bacteroidales bacterium (assembly GCA_964447005.1). Taxonomy (GTDB): domain Bacteria; phylum Bacteroidota; class Bacteroidia; order Bacteroidales; family JAGOPY01; genus JAGOPY01. The sequence continues at coordinate 64,032 of CAYUQP010000010.1, read as the reverse complement.
CCTGAAAGTGCAGAAATACCGAAACCTCCCGTGTAAGAAAATGCATTCAGCACTTCCCTTCCTTCCATGTACTTCATCGCCAGCCCCCTGTTGATTTGCTGGTCGAGGTAGAAGCCGGTCTTATGTCCCTTGAAAACGTCCACCAGGAATTTATTATCACCCTCTTGTATCTCAATAAGTTGCGGAGGAAGTTCTCCGGCCAGTGTCCCGGTCCGTTCAGGCAACCCTTCTTTAATGCGGCTGTCAGTATCGGACCGCTCAAATATTCCCTTGCAGGGCCACAAAGCCTGTAACTGCCTGACAATAGTCTCCTTCCAGGATTCAGAGCCGGTTGAAAGGAACTGGCATACCAGGTATTCGTCATACCGGTCGACAATTAGCCCTGGCAGCCCGTCCGACTCACTGAAGATCAGCCGGCAGGCATTGCTTTCACCAAAACCGGGAAGCGACTTTCGCTTTGAGATCGCCTTGCTGATGCGGTCTTCAAAGAATTTCTCATCGATATGTTCATCCAGGTCAAAACTCAATAACCGGACCCTGATCTGCGATTTCGAAGAATAGCTGCCCCTGGCGAGCCACTGACGGTCGGTAGTGAAAACTTCCACCGTTTGCCCGTCAACCGGGTTGCCTTCGACATTTTTTACCGCGCCTGAAAATATCCAGGGATGACGGCGCAGGACAGACCCTTCACGACCGGAATTTAGTGTTATCTTTACAAATTGGTTCATAGTTCTGGGTTACGGATTACGGGTTACGGGTTACGGGTTACGGGTTACGGGTTACGGGTTGCGGGTTGTGGGTTCGGGTACTTTGGATCAAAAATAATCATTAAACAATAAGCATTAACGATTATACATTATCGCACTACGAATTAAACATTAAACACTAAACATTAAGCATTATTCTATGTGTGCCTCCCTGTCTTCCTTCCTTTCCTCCCACCCTGTTTTTCAAAAACTTGAAAAACAAGAGCTTGACCAAATCCTCAGCCTGGTATCCGAAGAAGTGATCCCGGCTTCATCTTATATTTTCCTGGAAGAAGAAGAAGCCCACCATTTTTATATTTTAAGGGAAGGTTTATTACAGGCAAAAATTGGTGCCAAACTATTGGCAACGATCAAGCCCGGGCAAATATTCGGCGAAATCGCGGTCCTGAACGACAGTTTCCGGTCGGGCAGTGTATATGCGATCGAAGAAAGCAAAGTCATCAAAGTAGACGGCAAAGAACTTATCCACGGAAACTCAGTGCCTGTTGAAATATCTTTTAAGGTCCTGAAGGAACTGATCAAGCCCGTGATCTCTCTGCATTACACCAACGACTTTTACCGTCGAACCAGCGACATTATCCGTGAAGGGGAAACCGATAAGATCGAGTTCAAATCGACCCTGCGCTTTAATATCCATACCGGGAAATTCGGCCGTGAGATCGAACACGCGGCATTGAAAAGCATTGCCGCTTTCCTGAATTCCTGGGGAGGGATACTGCTGATTGGCGTCGAAGACAAGGGAAATATCCTGGGCCTGGATAACGACAAATTCGAAAATGACGACAGGGCGTTGTTGCATTTGACACAGATGGTCAACGACAGGCTCGGGAATCATTTCATGCAATTCGTCAACGCGACTGTGGAGCCACTCGATGGCAAGAAAGTTATCCGGATCGATGTGCTGCCGTCCAATCTGCCGGCTTACCTGTCAAACAACAACGACGAATATTTTTACATCAGGACCGGGCCGTCGACGACGGAGCTGAAACCCAGCCAGATCTATGAATACATCAACAACCGTTTCTTCAGGCCGCGTGGATGATAAGATCACCATACGATTCTACGAAGAACTGAATGACTTCCTGCATTATACCAGAAGGAAAAAAGCGTTCAGTTATCCGGTCCTCGGAAAAAGGACCACCAAAGACATCATCGAATCCCTTGGTGTCCCGCACACGGAAGTTGACCTGATCCTTGCAAACGGCAACCCGGTTGATTTCAAGTACTACCCGGTCAAGGATGATTTTATCTCGGTCTATCCGGTTTTTGAAGCCCTCGATATCTCCAGCATTAATTTATTGCGCCCCAAACCACTCCGCGAGCCGAAATTCATCCTGGATGTCCACCTGGGAACCCTAGCCAGGTATCTGAGATTGACCGGTTTCGATACACTTTACAGGAATGATTTGCAGGATGAAGAAATCATCACGATTTCCGTTTCTGAACAACGCATCATCCTTACACGCGATCTGCAGATCCTTAAAAATGGGAAAGTCACCCATGGCTATTATGTCAGGAATACCAATCCCGGCAAACAACTGGATGAAATTGTCGACCGGTTTGATCTCAAAAAACAATTCAAACCCTTCACCCGATGTATGGATTGCAACGGAATCATTGAAAAAGTTGATAAGAATTCTGTGGAAAATGAGCTCCTGCCCAATACCAGGAAATCATTCCATGAATTTTATCGGTGCAACTCATGCAGGAAAGTATACTGGAAAGGGTCGCATTACGAGAAAATGCTGAGGCTTTTTGAAAATTCGAATTAAAATTATTCGTGATAATTCGTCTGATTCGTGTTTATTCGTGTTCTATTGTTGGCATACGGATAACACGGATGAGACGGATTTTCACAGATTCATTCAAATTTTTCGCTCTTTCCAGGTAAAGCTCCCTGTCAGATGCCTGTAAGCGGCCAACATTGAAATGAGCAGCACTGAAAACTGCTGAACTGGCATAAAAATTACATTTCTCCAAACTGATTGATTGCTTAAAACTGACACCAATGCGCTGAAAACTATTAAAGCAAAGATGTAAAGCAGCAACTCTCGCCAGGAGAACGTCATCCAAACAGCAAACGGTCCAAACATGGTCAATACATTATAAATTAACAGGATCAGCCAGTTCTTGCCGAAAAACGCATGGATATTTTTTGAGAATCCATTAATTCCGTCCCTGTAATCCTGATACATACGGCAACTGATCTGTCCGGCACTCAGCAAAGTACTTACATGGTACCGCTGCTGCTTCATCATCCGGATGATCCGGATATCTTCGACTTTTTCATTCCTGAATTCCTCATGAAACCAGTGTTTTTTATAGATATCCGCTTTGAAGAACATGAACTGCCCGTTGGCTGCAGCAAAACTTGGCAGGCGGTTCCTGCGGACCAGGAATAGCGGCAGGTTCCCGACCAATATCCGGTTCATGAGCGGCACGGTAAGCCATTCGCCGAAGGATTTCATGATTTGAACCGGGAATATGGATAGCAAACTGAGATTATGTTTTTCCATGAATGCAATACTGTCAGGCAATAAATTGGGATTGACCCGAACATCGGCATCAAGAAAAAGCAAATATTCACCATCTGCTTGCCGGGCAAGCCGGTCGCAGGCATGATTTTTTCCCAGCCAGCCCTCAGGAAGTCCATTACTTTTCAAATATCCGATCCGGCTGTCGGTGAGGCTGCGTTCCAAAATAATTTCGGCGGTTCTGTCCGTGCTGTCATCATCATACACAAGAATCTGAAGATCAGGATAATTTACCCTTTTAGTATCATCCAGCAAGGCGCCTATCTTCGCCTCTTCGTTCCTGGCCGGGATCAGCACTGAAATCCGCGGCATTTTCCGTGGTCCAGCATTCGGCAGGTAAGAACGGCTGAACAGGTTCACCAGGACCACTAACAGGCGGACAGCCAGGTAGGCAAGGGATAAATAGGCCAGGACTTCCATCATCGGGGCGTTTGTTGGAGGGAGCATTCCCGGATGAAATCATTATACTCCGATTGTAAAAGTACAGGTTCCGAAGCCATGTTAAAGGAAAACTCCCGGTAATAGACCGTTAAAGTCGGCTTTTTTTCAGAGAAATAATCTGGCATCGCAGCATAAAAAACCAGGTGAAACTCACTACTGAGCTTAACGGCGATATTCCTGATCCCTTTCTCAAAAATAACAGGCCTCGCATGTAAAGATTGAAATTCGCCCTGGGGATAAAGCACTACGAGGTTATTTTCATGTTGAAGTACCCCGGCGGCATAATCCAGGCTTTCAACAACCGACCTCCCCCCCTTTTTTATGGAAAAAGCCCCGGCTTTGTTCAGGAAAGACCTGCCGGCCAGTTGCTCTTCCAGCATCATGATGTGGAATTTCCTCCGGAACACCTTCATATTGAAGTAGTAAGCAATAAAGCCATCCCACCAGCTGAAATGATTCCCAATTACAAGAACGGGCAAACCGCGGTCTATGAACTCACCTTTTAAGATTACGTCTTGAAAATGCTTTCTCAACATAACTTTGGTGTAAACCTTGAAAAACCAGACATAAAATGGCCGGTGACGCGACTTGATCATCTCCGTCAGGATTTAAGGCGGTAAAGCTGCCACCAGGGCGTTCGTGGCGATTCATGGTGCTCGCGGTGATAGCCGAAAAAATAGCAGGATAGCATGGCCACAAGGTGGCTCTTCCGCAGCGTGCGCGCCTTGTGTACCCCCATCTGTTCCGTGTGGGGCAACCGGTGTGGAATGTAGGTACCGAAATAAAACAACTGAAAGGTGCTGAGGATCGCAGGCGCTGCCCAGAAAAGGATGACCGGCCAGGGATCGAACCAGATGGTCAGCACATTGTACAACACAGCCATGATCACAAGCTGTATCCAGGTGACATAATGCAGCATGAACCGGAACCACCAGGCGAAAAAATTCTGGGATTTGACCGAGTAATCAGGATCTTTCTCCGTTCCGGGGTACATATGATGCATGCCATGATATTTTATCAGCGTCCTGTAAAACATACCGGCATAGAGAAATACCGTAAGATAACCGACGAATTGATTCACCGCCCTGTTTTTAGAGACTGTGCCATGCATGGCGTCGTGTCCGGTGATGAACAGCCCGGTAAATAAATAGGTCTGCAGGAAAAAATGAAGATAAAAATAAGGTGATGCAAAGTCCATCCCGACTTCCGAAAGCGAGTAAAACAGGTTTGCCGCCCAGGAGCAAATAATTATGAATGCGATCAAAACACCCATCAGGTCAAATTAAATACTATGTTAAGTACCAGGAAAAACGCGATCTGAATGATAAACAAAGCGGGCGCGATTTTGTTCCTGACCTGCTTTACAAAAAGTTCCAGGATCAGGAATAAGATCACAGACACGATGAACCATGCCAGATAATTCTGCAAAGGCACCCGTTCGCCAAACCAGTTCCACATATCCAGGCGGATGGCCACCGGTTCCAGGACGATGTCGTAAATCACCATCAGCAGGGAAGCGGCAACAATCCTGAGCCAGCGGTTCCTTATGAACAATTCCGTAAGGGCCCGGCACGAAAAGATCAGCAGCAGCCAGTTCACCCCGATCATTAATGGGGTGTTCCACAGTTTAATTCCAAGCGTCCTGCCGTATTCATATTCCCCGAAGATCACTCCCGTGTTGACCCCGGCCACTTCGACCAAGAACCCCAGGATGAAGATCGCCAGTCCCGTCAGGTAGACCTTCATGCTGAGGTTTTCCTGGAAAAGCCAGAGAAAATAAAGACTGCACAATAAGGTGAACGGAACCAGGGCCTGGAACAGCGACTGGGTCTTCGGGATGCTGAGCCCGACAATTCCCACAGTATAATAAAAAGCAATAACTGCAACGGTTTGAACAGGATACTTTCTTACGATCTCTATCATGGTTGTTTTTTTCTATTAATAATCAAATCAGACACTATTTTGGCTGATGAAAGGCAAAGGGGAATGCCTCCTCCCGGGTGCACGCTTCCGCCGGTAAAATACAGGCCTTTGATCCTGGAAAAATTCGGATGCCGCTGAAACGCTGCAAAGAGCGAATTGCTGCTGTTCCCATAAAGCGAGCCCCGGTAGGATGCCGTCCTGGATTCAATGCCCCTGGGATCCAGCACGAATTCGAACTTCCGGTGCTTCAAAACATCAATACCTGAATATTTTCGAATTTTTTCGATAATCGACAATCGGCAATCGGCTATCATCCTGTCCCAATCCTGGCCGTTATTTTCAGGCGCATTGACCATCACAAACCAGTTCTCGCATCCTTCCGGCGCATCAGAAGCAACCTCCTTGCTGCTGATGAAAATATAGACGGTCGGGTCAGTGTGCATGGTCTTCAGATTGAAAAGACAGTTGAATTCCTGCTTATAATCTTTAGCAAACAATATATTATGCAACGCAAGATCAGGCGAAGCAGTTTCCATGCCCCAGTAAAATATCAATGCAGAAGTTGATCGTTCATGCCGGAACCACTTAACGGGAAAAGGAACCGACTTTAATAAATTTTTATACAAATACCAGATATCCAGGTCACTGACAACATGATCATAAACCTGTACTTCATCCTTTTCTCCTCGCATACCCGTAACCCGAACTCCCGCAACCCGTAACCCGTCAACAACAACCTCAGTGACTTCACTACCAAAATGATAATTAACTCCCAACCTTTCCCCCAGGGCAACTAACGACTGTGCAATGTCATACATCCCTTTCTCCGGAAAAAATGCCCCTGCGTTGTGTTCCAGGTGAGGGATCACCATCAGCGTGGCCGGCGTCTTGTATGGATTGGAACCATTGTACGTGGCAAACCGGTCAAACAACTGCACCGTATTGGGATGGCTGAAATACCTGCTATTGATCTGATGCAAGGAGCTGAACGGCTTTAATTTATGAATCTTCAGCGTAGCACCGGAGAAATCCTTCGAGAAATAATTCCTGAAAAGATGCAGGGATTTACAGATAAAGACCGGCTCGGTCAATTCGTAGATCTCCCTGCTTTTAGCCAGGTAGGCCAGCACTTTTTCCGGATCCTCCCCGGCTTTTTCCTGCAGCTCCCGTGCAAACTTCTCAGGATCGGAATGGGCCCGGATTGTCATGCCATCTTGAAAAAAATAACGGCAAACTTCATCCTGTTTTTTAAATCGGAAATGCATGTGGACATTCTCACCTGCTAAATCATACAATTCCTCTATAAGTTGTGGCAGGGTAAAAAGTGAAGGACCGGTATCGAAGCGGTATCCCTGGTGCCTGATCTCCGACATTTTACCTCCCGGCCCGTCGTTCTTCTCAAAAACCGTCACATGGCAACCCTTCGCCGCCATTCTGATTGCAACGGCCAGTCCCCCGATCCCGGCACCTATGACAGCAACTTTTTCAGGCATTTTTAAACATTTCAGGCAAAGATATGTTTAATGGCAAAAGTTTCGGTAAATTTAACAACCAAATCAAAAGTATGAAAAAAGCACTCATAGTCGGAACTGGTTTAGGTGGTTTAACCACAGCCCTTCGGTTGGCCAAGCTTGGTTACCAGGTCGAAATGGTCGAAAAATACCACCAGCCGGGCGGCCGGCTCAACCAGCTAAAAAAAGACGGTTTCACCTGGGACATGGCTCCCACTTTCTTCAGCATGAGTTATGAATTCAAGGAATTTGTAAAATCAACGGGAATTGAAATGCCCTTTGAATTCGTGGAACTGGATCCGCTCTATGCCGTCAATTTTTCCAACAGCGATAAATTTTACCTGATCTACAAAGACCTGGAGAAACTGGCTAAAGAATTTGAAGCCTTAGAACCTGATTTTGAGGCAAAAATGAAGCGATACCTGGCCGGTGCCGGCAAATTGTTCCATGATACGGAGGATGTGATCATCCGGAAGAATTTCAACAACATGGCGCATTTCCTTTTCCAGATGGCCAAGGTGCCATGGGGCCATGCGCCTAAAATGATCCGCTCGATGTGGAAGGAAATGGACCGTCACTTTGAATCCCATGAAGTGAAGGTGATCTTTTCCCTCGTAGCTTTCTTCCTGGGAGCAACCCCATTCGATACCCCGGCAGTTTACAGCCTCCTTTCCTATACTGAAATGGTCCACGATGGTTATCACAATGTGAAGGGCGGAATGTATAAAATCGTGGAAGGGCTCCTGGAAGAGTTCAAGAAGAACAATATCAAGATTACTTACAATACGGAAATAGTTGATTTTGTTGAGGATGGAGGAGAACTTGATTACCTGGTGGACAAAAAGGGCGAACGATGGTATGCTGATGTTTTCGTGATCAATGCCGATGCTGCCGCTTTCCGGCACCAGGTGTTCAAACGGCCAAAATTTTCGGAAGAGAAGCTGGATAGCATGAAATGGACCCTGGCACCTTTCACCATGTATATCGGCGTAAAGGGTAAGGTGGATTCCCTGCACCATCATAATTATTTCCTTGGGACCAACTTCGAAGAATATGCCGGTAAGATCTTTAAGAATTCAATAAGTCTTTCAAAACCATATTATTATGTAAATGTAAATTCAATGCATAATAAAGAATGCGCCCCTGAAGGTTGCGAAAGCTTGTTCGTCCTCTGTCCTGTCCCTGACCTGAGATATAAACCCGATTGGTATGATCGTGAGGAACTTGCGAACAACATCATCAATGATATCTCCGAACGGATCGGCTATGACATTAAGGGCAACCTCATGACGCTGACCATCATGGACCCAATAGACTGGGAAAAGACCTTCAACCTTTATAAAGGCAGCGGTTTGGGGCTGGCTCATGACCTGAACCAGATCGGCGGATTCAGGCCTAAGAATTATGATGAAGCATTCGGAAACGTTTTCTATGTCGGGGCTTCAACCGTTCCGGGGACCGGTCTGCCGATGACCGTCATCAGTTCAAGATTAGTGGCAGAAAGAATACAAAAGAAATATGGACTTGTACACGGATAATGCGCTGGATTGCAGTGAGATAACCACGAAGAACTACAGCACTTCGTTTTCACTGGGCGTAAGGCTTCTTGGCAAGCCTTTCCGCAGGCCTGTTTATGCTATTTATGGATTTGTGCGGTTTGCCGATGAGATCGTCGATACATTCCATGACCAGGATAAAAAAGTGCAAATGTCAAAATTCGAGGCGGACACTTTTGAGGCAATTGATAAAAAATTCAGCACAAATCCCATTTTGCACAGTTTTCAATGGGTCGTGAACGAATATTCCATTGACCATGAACTCATCAAAGCGTTCCTGAGCAGCATGAAAATGGACCTCTGCCCAAACAGTAAAAATTATAACCCGGAACGTTACCGGAAGTACATTTACGGCTCTGCCGAGGTGGTCGGCCTGATGTGCCTTAAAATTTTCACAAGCAATGAAAACAACTACGACGAACTGGTCCATCCTGCCAGGAAACTGGGCGAAGCTTTCCAGAAAGTCAACTTCCTGAGGGATATCAAAGCCGACCTGGAAGACCGGGACCGGTTCTATTTTCCGGGCGTGAATTTCGACCAGTTCGACAATGCGTCCAAAAAGATCATCGAAGCAGATATTCAGGGTGATTTTGACCAGTCATTGGCCGGGATCCGGAAGCTGAACAAGGATGCTAAACTGGGCGTTTACCTTGCCTATATCTATTACCAGAAGCTTTTTGATAAAATAAAAAGAACCGATGCTTCCAATATCCTGAAAAAGCGTTACAGGATATCGAACTTCAGGAAGATGCTGCTCCTTGTGGAGAGTTATTTACAAATTAAACTTGGAAGGATCTGACGCATGGAGTGGCCGAAACTGACGTATGCCCTGCTGCTGGCCGGATCGGTGCTTGCCCCGTTCCTGCTTAGCTTTGATAAAAAAGTGGCATTCTATAAAAGATGGAAAGCGCTTTTCCCTGCAACCCTGATCACGGCAGTAGTATTTATCATATGGGACATCTATTTCACGAAACACAACGTGTGGTGGTTCAATAAGGAATTTGTCACCGGTTTTTTCATTGCCGGCCTTCCCATAGAAGAATGGCTGTTTTTCATCGTCATCCCTTATTGTTGCATTTTTATCTATGAAGTAAGCCGGGCTTATTTTACAAAAGAATGGAAAGCATTCATAATTCCGGCTAATATCGTTCTCTTCATCGTCTTCCTGCTTATCACCGTCCTGAATATCGACCGCATATACACCGCGGTGAATTTCGGCATGGCAACCTTCATCATCGGACTTCAGTTCTTTTTAAAAACACATAAAACTTACCTGTTCCATTTTTATACAGCTTACTTTCTCAGCCTTATTCCTTTTTTCCTTGTCAACGGGGTGCTTACCAGCATGCCGGTGGTTGGTTATAACAACGAGGAAAACCTTGCCATGCGGATCTACACCATTCCTGTTGAAGATTTCGCTTATTTGGTCAATTTACTCCTGATGAACCTGAACCTGTTTGAGTTTTTCAAGGCAAGGATGAAGTAAAAATCTCCGATTCTTCCTATCCAACTTACTGGTATTTAACATTTTATTAACATTTTTCTTGCAGATTTATAAGAATATAGGCTTTACTTTTATGAGCATCTTTGCTAAAGATTAAGCTAAATATGTCTATACATACCTGCCTATCAGCTCCTTACTACAGTCTTTGTTTATGCGGTAGGATTTTGTCAAATTAATCCAGATGCCATGAAAAGTTTTTACATTCTTATTATCCTGGCCGGTATTTCTACCGGCATCCATGCACAGGTCATCAATGTAACATCAGCCACAGCCGGCGGGATGAGTACGGGTATGGCAAATGACCACCTGGTGCCTGTTCCGGGAGGAATTGGTATTGCGACCTTTGATTTGCAGACTTGTACACTGAATGATTTCACTGCTGGCTTCCTTGGAAATGATTATGGTACGATTTGTTTTGTCCATGCAATTGAAAGGGACGAATTTCCCCACCCTCACCGGGTCAGTTCTTATATCGGGAGCCGCGCTTTTATCAATGGTGACGGTTCTCCCAGCGTCGAGATCAAATGGAAAAACACGGGGGCTAATTATGCTTCGACCGATGGATACCTGGCAGATATTCTCACCACCCTGAATGTAGACGTAAATATGGAGGTCACCGGGGTTCCCCTGGGCACACCGGTGACAGTTTACTGGCGGTATAATATCTTTGGAGGAGGGAGTACCAGTCATGAAGACCTGAAACCACCCTTTGAAGACCCGATCACTGTGCAAAACACGATGAACATCAATGGCGTCAACCAGTTTGTCAACAATCAATTTGATTTCATCACTCCACCGGGTGTTGCCGGATGGAATGAATGGAAAAATGTGACAGGAAATTTTCGGATCAATTCCGGAACTGATTTTAATTTTTCCATCACTTCCCTTATTGACCTGGAACTTAATGAACCATCCAAGCCGGGAGGGCCTTTTGGAGTGGATCAGAACGACGGCATCTTCAGGGGTGTCATCACCTTTACGGTCATCGCATTTGATCCGGTGCCTGTTGAAACTGAAAGTTATAACGCCTTGTTCTCACTGGATATAGGCAGCGACACTGAAATAAGCGACCCCTTGCCGGATGGCAACGAATATTTTGATCCCGGGGATATGTATCCCAACAGCAGCGTATTGCTCCCGTCACCGACACCATGGCTTGACGACCTATCGATCTTTGGGCATGATCCAAATCCCATAGTTATTCCACCATTCAACCCGGCACCTGTGGGATCAGGACTTTCGCCGGCAGATGTACAGGGAATATATTTTGATCTGGACGGCAGTGACCTGATACAGTTTGACTTACAAGGTGCCCTGCCTATACCCGGAGATCCAAGCATTGCCTTTTTTAATGACAGTTGCATCTACGAAGCCGAATACATTTTTATGTCATTCGACGATGACACGGTTACCTTTTATACCTACCCTGTTTCTGTTCCGGTTGACAGTCATTCACCCGTCATGAATATCATTTATTCAGACATGGGAAACCAGGATGAAATTCAGGAATTTGACCATGACCCGATGCCGGTCTCAGGTATATATTTCCAGAAAGATATTGTTTCTGAAGCAGTTCTTCACGCTAACCTGGCGCCTGATCCACCGGCAATCAACGAGCAGGATGATGATGTCGATGCACTGGATTTTATACCGGTTTATAATGGAACCTATACTCCATGCACGCAATGGTATTTCAGCGCCGACGCCGAAGCTTCCTATAACCATCCGGTGTTATTCCCCAACTTCATGCTCGATCCCGCTACGATTTACACAACTTCGCCAGCGGGCCCGGTACCCGTAATCGATAGTACCCATCATGACCTGCCCAGCGGCACCGACATCGATGCGTTTGAATTTGCCTGGGTCTGGGATAATAACCAGAATCGTTACGGTCTGGCCCTGCTTTTTAGTGTCGATGATGATGACACCCTTACAGGTCTGGATGAATCCGGCGGTTTAGATCCCAGGATGATCTATTATTCTTTTATGAATGGCTCTTCACAAGAATTCTCCGCCTATCCCAATGAAGATGATATTGATGCACTGGCGGTCTGGAAGAACAGCCTGAACGGTACACCGACCAACCCAAACCCAACCTGGGGAACTAAAACCTGGAACGGATCGGTCAGCAATGACTGGGATAATGGATTGAATTGGTTCCCGCAGGGAACTCCCTTTGACCCTGAAGATGTCTTTATCCCTCTTACAAACCGGAAACCGGTGATCAGGATCAACGGGCTCGACTGCAGGAGTGTGACCATCGATCCTTCAGCCGATGTCATTCTTGAAGCTCCGAATACATTTACAATCAAAGGCCCCTGAACCACCTGAAAGATGCGTCTTGACAGACTAAGTAACAATTCATTGCGTTCAATAACCGATAATTTTTACCTTTGCCGGTAAATCAGATTATTGGGCCATATGAAGATAACTATTGTAGGCACAGGTTATGTCGGTCTTGTTACCGGCGCATGCTTTGCAGAAGTAGGAATAGACGTCACCTGCGTTGATATCGATATCAATAAAATAGAAAACCTTAAAAAAGGCATTATCCCGATCTACGAGCCGGGTTTGGAAGAGATCGTGGAAAGGAACGTTGCCAAAGGAAGGCTACATTTCTCTACGCAATTGTCGGAAACCCTGCACGGTTGCGAGGTAGTGTTCAGCGCTGTGGGTACGCCACCCGACGAAGACGGCAGCGCCGACCTCACCTATGTCCTTGATGTTGCCAGGGAAGTCGGACAAACCATGAACGATTACGTGCTGATCGTCACAAAAAGCACTGTACCTGTCGGAACCGCCCGCCTGGTCAAGGATGCAATCAGGAAAGAGCTGGAAAAAAGAGGGGTAGACATACCGTTCGATGTGGCCTCCAATCCTGAATTTCTCAAGGAAGGTGCCGCAGTGGATGATTTCCTCAAACCGGACCGGATCGTCGTCGGTGTTGAATCGGAAAGGGCTCAGGAACTCATGAACAGGCTGTACAAGCCTTTCACACTTAACGGTCACCCGGTGATCTTCATGGACATTCCTTCCGCGGAAATGACCAAGTACGCGGCAAATGCCATGCTGGCCACCCGAATCAGCTTTATGAACGATGTCGCCAACCTGTGTGAGATCATGGGCGCCGATGTAAATATGGTTCGGAAAGGCATCGGGAGCGATCCCCGCATAGGGCCGAAATTCCTCTACCCGGGCGTCGGATACGGCGGATCATGCTTTCCAAAGGACGTCAAAGCCCTTGTAAAAACAGCGGACCAGAACGGCTACAGCATGCGCGTCCTGAAAGCAGTCGAAGAAGTGAATGACGATCAGAAACTTTTGCTCTTTAATAAAGTCAACAATTATTTTAATGAAGATCTTGCCGGCAAAACCATCGCCATCTGGGGGCTTTCCTTTAAACCGGAAACGGATGACATGCGTGAGGCGCCATCGCTGGTGCTCATTAAAAAATTCCTGGCTGCCGGGTGCAGAGTGAAGGCCTATGACCCGGTGGCGATGACCGAAACCATGCGTAAGATCGGTAATGTGATCGAATACACCAAAGGAGAATATGAAGCCCTGGAAGGGGCCGATTGCCTCCTGCTGGTTACGGAATGGAAAGAATTCCGCGTTCCGAACCTGGATCTGATGAAAAAACTGATGAAAAACAAACTTATCTTCGACGGAAGAAATATCTATGACGCCACGGAAATGCGTGCGGCAGGATTTGAATATTACGGAATTGGAATTAAATAATTTTCATGAGGAAAAGAGTATTAGTTACCGGCGGAGCCGGATTCCTGGGCTCCCATCTCGTGGAGAAACTGCTCGAGCAGGGTCATGATGTGACCTGCGTCGATAACTATTTCACCGGGGATAAAGGCAATATCGCCCATCTGATCGGGAACCCTTATTTTGAGGTGATACGACATGATGTGACGATGCCCTTGTTCGTCGAAGTCGATGAAATTTATAACCTGGCCTGCCCTGCGTCACCGATCCATTACCAGTTCAACCCGATCAAAACCATCAAGACCTCCGTCATGGGGGCCATCAATATGCTCGGCCTGGCGAAACGGGTCAGGGCAAAAATATTACAGGCCTCAACCTCAGAAGTTTATGGTGATCCCGAAATCCATCCCCAGACCGAATCCTACTGGGGCCACGTAAACCCGATCGGGTCACGGGCCTGCTACGACGAAGGCAAACGCTGCGCTGAAGCCCTCTTTATGAATTATCACCACCAGAACCAGGTGCGGATTAAGATCATGCGCATCTTCAACACCTACGGTCCGAGGATGCATCCCCAGGACGGAAGGGTCGTTTCCAATTTTATCGTGCAGGCACTTAAAAATGAAGATATTACGATCTACGGCGATGGCTCGCAGACCCGCAGTTTCTGTTACGTCAACGACCTGATCGACGGTATGATGAAACTGATGAACACCGGTGATGAATTCATCGGCCCGGTCAACGTCGGCAATCCCGGCGAGTTCACGATCCTGGAACTGGCGGAGAAAGTCCTCATGCTTACCAAATCCTCTTCCAGGCTGGTTTTCATGCCGCTGCCCGAAGATGATCCCTTGCAACGTCAGCCTGATATCACACTGGCTAAAAAGGTTCTCGGCTGGCAACCTAAAGTTAACCTTGATGAAGGATTGGAAAAAACCATTGCCTATTTCAAAACGATCATTTAGATGGTAAACATCCTGATCACCGGCAGTAAAGGCCAGCTCGGCAGCGAAATCAAGGCAATTGCAGGGGATTTTCCGCACTTTAATTTTCTTTTTACGGATATCGAAGAACTGGATATCACCGATTCGGAACAGGTCAGGAAATTTGTTGCCGATCTTGAGCCGGACGTGATCATCAACTGCGCTGCTTACACTGCGGTCGACAGGGCCGAGGAGGAACCGGAGAAAGCCATGTGGATCAACCGGGATGCCGTTTCAAACCTGGCCGGCGCCTGCGACCGGAATGATTGCTACCTGGTGCACATCTCCACCGATTTTGTATTCGACGGGGAGAACACGAAGCCCTACACGGAAGATGACATCCCCTGCCCCACTTCGGTTTACGGCCTCTCAAAACTGGACGGTGAAGAAGCAATGATGGCCTGCCTTCAAAAAGGGATGATCATCCGGACTTCCTGGCTGTATTCTTCTTTCGGGAATAATTTTGTTAAAACGATAATCAATAAATGCAGGGAACTGGGCGAACTGAATGTTGTCAATGACCAGGTCGGCACCCCGACCTACGCGCGGGACCTTGCTGTGGCCATCCTCAGCATTTTGCCTGCCGCCATGTCATCCGGGCAGTTCGGGATCTTTCATTATTCCAGCACGGGCTCCTGCACATGGTATGAATTTGCCGGCGAGATCACCCGGCTGGCCGGGCTCTCCTGCCGGATCAACCCGGTGAAAACCGGGGTATACCCCGCGAAAGCAAGGAGACCAGCCTACAGCGTTCTGGATAGCAGCCTGATCAGGGAACGTTTCGGGATCACTATCCCGGGGTGGAAAGAGAGTTTGAGGGAGTGTTTAAAGGTGATAGGTTGATCAGGTGACCAGGTGGTCTGGTGATAAAGTGAAAAGGTGATAAAGGTTAGTAATATGAAACTGGAACCCTGGAACCCGGAACCCGGAACCCGGAACCTGGAACCTGGAACCTGGAACCTGGAACTTGGAACCTGGAACCAAAAATAACAATTGAACTATGGAACAGAGAATCTTAGAAAGAGCAAAAGTATGGCTGGGCGAGGGCTTCGATGAAGAAACCCGCCGCCAGGTCAGGGAAATGATCGATAACAACCCGCAGGAAGTGATAGAATCCTTCTACCAGGACCTCGAATTCGGAACCGGTGGATTGCGCGGGATCATGGGCGTGGGCACCAACCGGATGAACAAGTACACCGTGGGAATGGCCACACAGGGACTGGCGAACTACCTGAAAAAGATCTTCCCGGGAGAACAACAGATCAAAGTCGCCATCGCGCATGACTGCAGGAACAACAGCCCCTACTTTGCAAAGATCACCGCGGATGTTTTTTCGGCCAACGATATCTTTGTCTACCTGTTCGACACCCTGAGGCCGACACCGGAGCTGTCATTTGCCATCCGCCACCTGGGATGCCGGAGCGGGATTGTGATCACCGCCTCGCATAACCCGAAGGAATACAATGGTTACAAAGCCTACTGGGAAGATGGAAGCCAGCTGATCCCTCCGCACGATAAGAACGTCATCGCGGAGGTCCAGAAGATCATTTCCGTCTCCGATGTTAAGTTTGACGGCCGCGAGGAAAACATTCAGATGATAGGTGCTGAAATAGATAAAATCTATCTCGACCAGGTGCATAAACTATCTCTTTCACCTGATGCAATAAAACAGCACAAAGACCTGAAGATTGTCTTTACGCCGCTGCACGGCACCGGCGGGGTGCTCGTCCCTGCAGCCCTGAAAAAATACGGCTTTGAGAATGTATCGGTCGTGGCGGAACAGGCGGTTTATGACGGAAATTTCCCGACCGTAAAGTCACCCAATCCCGAAGAACCTGCCGCACTCGAAATGGCATTAAAACAGGCCGAAAGCACCGGCGCCCAGCTGGTCATGGCCACCGACCCGGATGCCGACCGGGTGGGCATCGCCGTCAGAGACCTGAACGGAAGGTTCATCCTGCTGAACGGCAACCAGACCGCAGCCCTCCTCACCTACTACCTCCTGCTAAAATGGAAGGAAAACGGTAAACTGACCGGTAAGGAATTCATCGTAAAAACAATCGTGACCTCCGAAATTCTAAAGGATATTGCCGATAAATACGCAGTTGAATGTTACGATGTTCTGACAGGCTTCAAGTGGATCGCCGAGGTTATCCGCCTGAATGAAGGGAAAAAAGTATACATCGGCGGCGGAGAAGAAAGCTACGGCTATATGACCGGCGATTTTGTGCGCGATAAGGACGCCGTCAGCTCCTGCGCGCTGGTGGCCGAAACGGCCGCCTGGGCTGCCACACAAGGCAAATCGCTTTACGAACTGATGATCGATATCTACGTAGAATTCGGGCTTTATAAAGAATCCCTGATCTCCGTGACAAAAAAAGGCAAATCCGGAAGCGAAGAGATCAAAAAAATGATGGAGGATTACCGTACTAGTCCGCCGGCCATGATCAACGGGTCGAAGGTGACGATGATCAAGGATTACCAGTTCCTTATAGCAAAAGACGTGATCGCAGGGACCGAATCACCCATCAGCCTGCCCAAATCCAACGTACTGCAATTTTTCCTCGAAGACGGCAGCAAGATCAGCGTCCGCCCGAGCGGGACCGAACCTAAGATCAAATTCTATTTCGGCGTGAAAGAAACGCTGAACTCCCGGGAAGACTTCAACAAGGTGAACGGAATGTTGGACATGCGCGTCAATGAGATCATTCGTGATATGAACCTGGTCTAGAACTTATAGCAATGAACCTTTCCGTTAAACATCTCGTTCTGACTGGCGTAATCTGCCTGGCAATCGGAATAGCTGTCGGATATGCCCTGCTGAAGTCCGGAACACAAAAAGCCGATATTAAAATAAAATACGGCGATAATGAGTTGAACATCAACCTTGACAAGAACCAGGTTGAAGCTGCTAAAATTCTTGAGCAGATCTTCTCGGAAGAATTCTCAAAACAGGGAACCCTTAAGTGGCTCAAAGACCATCAGCATCTTTACGAACCGAAGGACCCGGCCATTGTCCCGGAGATCGCGGCGATGAATTACGATGATATCGTGGCAGAAAAGCTCAGGGACCTCAGCATCAGGCGTATTGGCCCCTGGGAATACCAGTTTGACACCGTCTATATCGGGATCCCCGATTCAGTGTACCAACCCAGGCCGGATTTCGCTAATGCATGTGCTAATGGTAAATACTTTATGAAAAAAATCAGGATCTACAGCATGGATCAGTTGCGGGAAATAGAAGTACTGGCCACCGGGAAATACGATTGCCCGCCCGGGTATAAATTTCCTGACATCCAGCTTAATCCCAGGGACGCGGAAAAATTGCTGGGCAATTATAATTTTTCCCGTTATGAAAAAGCCATGGCGTTGATTTTAGTGGAGGACTAAAGGGAGACAGGGAGACAAGGAGACAAGGAGACAAGGAGACAAGGAGACAGGGAGACAGGGAGATAGATTTGTTGTAATTTATCCGTGTTAATCCGTTTAATCCGTGTTATCCGTGTGCTATTGAATTAAAATTACTGAACAAACTGATAACAATTGTTGTTAAACTTACTTAAAACTCAACCATGAAAACGATCGCATTTCTTTTACTAGTTTCCATATTTCATCATTCGCTCTTTTCACAGGAGAAAATCTTTCAAAGCGATAAGCTTGAAAAAAAATGGGAAACCCATAAAACATTAGAAACTCCGGAATCAGTATTGTATGACCCTGTGCTGAAAATATTGTTCGTATCCAATATCAATGGAAAACCTACGGATAAAGATGGCAACGGGTATATTTCCATTGTTAACCTGGAAGGACAAATAACCGACCAGAAATGGATGACCGGTCTGAACGCCCCCAAAGGCATGGGTATCTTCAAAGGTACTTTGTATGTTACTGATATTGATCGGGTAGCCGCAATTGATATCATCAACAGGGAGATCAAAAAGTTTTACGAAGTTCCCGAAGCCAAATTCCTGAATGATATTGCAATAGATCAAAATGGCGCCGTTTATATATCCGATATGAATTCAACCAGGATTTACAGGATTTATAATGATAACATAGAACTTTGGCTGGACCAGGCGCTGCTTACCAATCCGAACGGACTCTTTGTCGAGAACGATAAACTGATGATTGGCTGCAATAAAATCGTGCTGGCTAATATTCAGAATAAAGAGACCACGACCTGGCTGGAAGGCACAGGTGGCATCGATGGCCTGGAAGGGACCGGCGATGGGCGTTACCTGTTCTCCGACTGGTCAGGAAATGTTTACATGGTTGGTACTGATAAAAAAATCGAAAAGATCCTGGATACTACCGGAGCTGGCATCAATGCCGCTGATATCGAGTTCATCCCGGAGAAGCGCTTGTTGCTTGTGCCCACTTTCGGCGACAACCGGGTGATGGCTTATGAGATAAAGTAAGCATTTATTTTAACCACATTAGACACATAGATCACATGGAAAACACATAGAATTCCTATGTGACACCTATGTGTTTCATTGTTTCTGTGTGGCAAACAGAACCTGAGATATTGTATTTTTGCGGTTCAAAATCATCGACATGAGCCTGATCCAATCCATCATCATCGCCATCATCGAAGGCATCACCGAATTTCTCCCCATCTCCTCCACCGGCCATATGATCCTGGCATCCAGACTGATGAATATTCATGAAGATGAATTTGTCAAGACCTTCGAGATCACCATCCAGCTCGGGGCTATCATGGCCATTGTGCTGATGTACGCGAAGAGGTTCCTGAAAGGATTTCAGATCTACCTTAAACTGGGAGTAGCATTTATTCCCACAGCCATTATAGGGTTCCTGGCTTATGATTTCATCAAGGCTTATCTTTTTAATCCCATCATCGTAGCCATCTCCCTGGTTGTCGGCGGCATCGTCCTTATCCTGATCGACCGGTTCGTGGTCAGTAAAAAGAGCCAGACCGATGTGCTGGAAAATATCGATTACAAACACGCCTTTTTCATTGGGCTGATCCAGTGTTTCTCAATGATACCGGGAGTTTCCAGGGCCGCTGCAACAATTATCGGAGGGGTCTTCAACGGGCTGGATAAAAAGCAGGCCACCGAATTTTCCTTTCTGCTTGCCGTTCCAACCATGTTTGCAGCCGGCGGATACGACCTGCTAAAAACACCTGCAGTATTAAATAAGCACGAGTTCACACTGCTCGCCATCGGATTCGTCATCGCCATGATCACCGCCTGGATCGCCGTGAAAATCTTTATTAAACTGGTGGAAAATTACGGTTTCAAATACTTCGGCTACTACCGGATCCTGGTTGGGATCGTGTTCCTGCTGGTGCTGCTTTAGTTCCAGGTTCCAGGTTCCATGTTCCAGGTTCCATGCCTCCATGCCTCCATGCCTCCCTACTCACCCCGTCTCACTAATATGTTGCAGCTTCTCATAATCGAGGACGGTGAAGGTTTTGCCGTTAAGCTGGATCAGTCCGTCATCAGCAAAGTTTTTCAGCATCCTGATCACGGTTTCCTGGCTCATTCCGCTTAACTCGGCAAGGTCTTTACGTGACAAAGGGAGTTCAAATTCAGTGTTTTTAAAAATCCGGTTGGCCAGGCACAAAAGTATATCCGCCAGGCGTCCGTAGGCCTGCTTATGGGTCAGGCAGAAAAAGCGGCCATAAATCTGAACACTGTTGGAACTCAGAATATCAATGACTTCCGTTGCAAATGCGGCATTCTGCCGGATCAGCTGGCGGAAAATACCAATGTCGATCTGCCGAACTTCTGAATCAACATAGGCCATGGCCGAATACTGATACGTATTGTATGATTCGGATAAAGAGGTAAGGCCCAGCAGGTTACCCTGCGGAATGATTTTGAGTACAAGGGAATTTTTACCATCATCCAGGAATACTTTTGCCATTCCTTTCTCCACATGCATGATATGGGAAACAAAACTGCCCTGCTTACAGATCAGCTCACGTTTTTTATACTTGATCCTTACCGAATTACGCTGGAGCAGATCCTGCTCTTCCGGTGTAAGTGTGTCGAAACACCTGCACTGGTGAGAACTGATCGTGCAACTGGTAGCCGATAACAGGGAATTACTCATCTGGTTCTGATTTCTTAAAAGAGCAAAAATAGCAATAAATCAATTGATTTATTGATCCGGATCAATGTTATTGCTTGCTTAAAACATAATATTTCCAAACTCATGCCTATTGATAATAAATTAACAATTGAACGAAAACATAAACCTTTGTAACATTAACATGTAAAACTTTTTCGATATGAAAAAAGAGGTTTTAAGGCGACTTATAACGATCATTTGCGTTATTTCAAGCGTAAGTTTCTTTGCAGGATGTGACAAGAACAACAACGACCCTGATGCGGGCGATGTAGCGTCCTGCGAAGGCTGCCATACGAATTATGCCCACCTGCAACAGGTCTATTCGCCCGATACCACGGCTCCGGCCGGTGGCTGCGGCGGAGAAGCCCCGCATTACGAACCCTATGACCGGGTCTATATGGGAGGAGCAGGCTACGAAGCGTACAAAGAATCGGGACATTATGAATTGGGCTGCGTAGCCTGCCATAACGGGGTAGATAACACGGCGGATAAAGCCACAGCGCATTCAGGAGATTTCCTGCGGCATCCTTCCGATAAGGCTGAAGAAAAGTGTGGAACCTGTCACCAGGCAATTGTTAACAATTTCAAAACCAGCCTGCACAACGGGACCGGACAGAAACGTAAAGTGACAATGAGAAGCGGTTTAAACGGCGCCCAGGATTTCAGCCAGTTGCCTCAGCACCAGATCGAAGGATATAACGCCAACTGTGCTACTTGCCATGGCACCTGCGGCAATTGCCACATTGTCCGTCCCCCGATAGCAGGAGGCGGTCTTTCTTCCGGTCATAACTTTATTAAAACCCCGGACATGGTGACCGTTTGTGTCGCCTGCCATTCTTCCAGGGGCGGCCACGCTTACCTGGGCATGGCTTCCGGCACCCAACCCGATGTCCATAAATCCAGCCAGAACTTCAAATGCATTGATTGCCACAAGAGTGCCGAATTACATGGCGACGGCAACCCGGTGGACCAGCGATATGCCTATGATAAACTGCCTGAATGTCAGGATTGTCATTCGTCAATGCCTTCAAACGTATATCATACGATCCATGCCGGAGATTTCAACTGCCAGGTGTGCCATTCACAGAATTATAACAATTGCGGCAGTTGCCATATCCATGGCGAAGGCGCCAGGATCCCATCTTACATGAGCTTCAAGATCGCCTCCAATCCATTGCCTGAGCTGAGGCCCGATTATAACTTCACCCTGGTTCGCCGTACCCTGGCCGCCCCGGATAACTGGGAGAAATATGGCGTCAGTGAATATGCCAGTTTCGATGTGCTGCCGACATACAATTATACCACGCCGCATAATATCCTCAGATGGACCAGCAGAACCGCTATTGATGACGGCAAGGCCTGCTACACCAGTTGCCATATCCGTAACGAAGGGGGCATATTGATCAACAAAGAACTGTACCTCTTCCAGGAAAATCTGCTCGACTGGGAACTTGAGGCATCGACATCAATAACCGTCGATAATAAGCTTCCTGCTTCGTGGTTCGAAGAAAAGAACTGATTTGATTTGATTATTCTAATAATGTTTAACAAAAATTTAATTACAACCTATGACAAAGTTTAAATTTTGGATGCTGAGCATCTTATTTGCAGCGTTTTTAGTTACTTCCTGCGACAAGGATGAAGAAAAAGTAAACGAAGCCCAGGTGCTGGCCGAGTACCTTGAATCCGTCGATTCTCCCTATGGTAAGGACTATGTGAATACCGACATGCCTACCATCATGCCCGCGTCAGAAGTGAAGACCCTTAACGAAACCGGCCAGGTTTACATCATCGACCTAAGGTCAGAAGCAGATTTCAACACAGGACATATCGTCAACGCGCACAATGTGACGCTTGCAGGCCTCGTTGATCATATCGCCGCCGTTGATCTTGCACCCTATACCAAGGTTGCCATCGTATGCTACACCGGGCAGACTGCAGGTTTTGCAACAACTATGCTCAGACTTCTTGGATATGAAAAGGCCTTCTCGATGAAATGGGGCATGTGCTCATGGCACACTGATTTCGCCGGTAAATGGAATTCTGCTCTTGCTACCCCGAATGCCTACGCTACTGAATTTACTTCAACTGCCACGGCTAAAAATGCTGCCGGCGAACTGCCAACCCTCTCCACCGGTTTTGAGAATGGCCAGGATATCCTCGAAGCCCGCGTCGATGCGATTCTGACCGAAGGATTCACGCCGGCTACCGTTACCAATGCAACGGTTTTCGGAAATCTCTCAGGTTACTACATCGTAAATTACTGGCCGGCAGATCAGTACGCCGATCCGGGCCACATCCCGGGAGCTGTTCAGTATACGCCGAAGGAAACGATGAAACTCGCTGCCGATCTGAAAACCCTACCGACCGATAAGCCAATAGCCGTTTATTGTTACACCGGCCAGACCAGCGCTTTCCTTACCGCTTACCTGCGCCTGTTGGGATATGATGCAAAATCGGTCCTGTTTGGAACTAATGCTATGATCTATGATAAAATGGTCGAGAAGAACATGACCATTTGGAATGAAGCCCAGATCATGGGTTATGACTATGTGAAATAGTCGTTGTTTAAGTTGTGTGAAAAAAGGCTGTCCCACCGGGCAGCCTTTTTTTTATTTTTGATGAATGAAGACATATATTTCAATGCTCCGGGCGATCAATGTGCTGGGCAAACGCATGATCAAAATGCCGGAACTGGTTAAACTTTATGAGAACCTGGATTTTCAAAATGTCCAGACCTATATCCAGAGCGGAAATGTAATTTTCAAAACTGATGATGGAAATTCATCTGGAGTCCTGTCGATGAAAATAGAACAAGCCATCCTGAAAAAATTTGGTTTTGATGTCGCAGTAATCTTAAGAACACCAGAGGAGATCGCTGCTGCCATCGGGAATAATCCTTTTCGAAATCCTGATGGCTCGCTTAAAGAAAACATCTATATCACATTCCTCGAGAATGAACCACTTTCAGAATTATCCATTGCGATTAACAATATGGCTTATCTCCCTGACCGGTTTATCATTAAAGGAAGAGAAATCTATATCGATTGTGCCGGTGGATATGGCACAACTAAATTATCCAACAATTTCTTTGAGAATAAATTAAAGGTAAGAGCAACCACCCGGAACTGGAAGACCGTAAATGTTCTTTCGGAAATATCTGGTTAAATACCAAATCTAAAATACCTCCAGTATTTTCTCCTTCCTCCCCCTGAATTCATAAGTATCACCCGCTTTTTTGCCATCGATGGCAGCATAGAAAGGAACCATTGCTGATATCACAAAATACTCCTCCCCTTCCACATTTATTTTACCGATACCGGCAGCAACAAAAAGTCGTTGTGACTCGGTGATGACAACAGCTCCGAAGCGTACCTGGTGATAGGTGCGGGTCATATCGATCCTTCTCAGGATATCAACCTGCTCAGTGATCTTGAGCAATTGCTGGGCGAACATGTCGCGCTTGCTCATCATCTGGTTACGGTATGAATCGTACAGGTCCTTCGGTAATCCATACTCCTCCGCGCTGTCGGCCACTTCTTCCATCACCACTTTCAGGTTTTCCATCACCTTGGTCTGCTGTTCAAAACAAGCATCAAGGATCTTTTGCTTAAATTTCAAACGATCCATCGTCGTTACTTATTTATTTAAAAAAAATAAAAATCTTTGCGTGGAGAGCACGAAAAGATTATCAGGAAAATTCGTATGTTCGATATCTTTTACAAAAGTACTATAAAATAATATATATGGCAACCAATTCTGAACGATTTCTTGAACCGGAAAAATCCCTCACAGTCCTTGAATTTTTACGCGTAGCCCATGAATACTGTATTTTTACAGAAAAAGCGGGAGAAAAGAACAAACCTGAGATCCTTGATTTTTTTTCCAAACTTGGACCGCTTATTTACCTGAAAGGCAGATTACTACCGGAGATTACACCGGAGTTCCCTGAAGCAAGCGAACGGTTCGTGACTGAAGAAGAATGGCAGGAGGTCTTTAATACACTGAGGGCGATTTTCGGTGAAGAGGATGAATTCTACCATGTCGGCTATGAAGAATACAATGAATATGAAGCCGTTAAAGCCAGTCTTTCGGAAAATTTCGCCGATATCTACCAGGACCTTAAAGATTTTGTTTTGCTATATCAGAAGAATTCACAGGCAGCACACCAGAACGCAGTGCACGATTGCAGCGCTCTTTTCGAAACCCGCTGGGGAATTAAAGTGCTGGAGAATTTGAGGTATATCCACTTTCTTATTACCAGGGAACGGCTTGTCCATCCCGGTATTTAGTTGGACAATTGTCCAACTTATTTAGACGATATTTAGAACAAAACCTGCCTCCGGTGAAACAGATTTCACCTATTTTTGCCCCTTATCTGGATTTAATCTAAATAATGAAAACCCTCAGGGAACTCAAAGAAGGCGAAAAAGGGATCATCACCCGCATCCGGGGACAGGGAGAATTCCGCAAACGGATCATCGAAATGGGATTCATCCGCGGGAAGCTGGTGACGGTGATCAAGGCTGCTCCACTGCAGGACCCTGTGGAATACCGCATCCTCGATTCCGATGTTTCCCTCAGGCTCGAAGAAGCCGAACTGATCGATGTGATGCCTGAGCAGGATGCTTCCTCTCAGAAGCAGGCAAAGGCGTATGAAGCCCTGATTGAATCGTATGACCAGGTAAAACGGGCTCAAAAAAAACCGGGTATTATCGATATAGCGCTGGTCGGCAATCCCAATTCCGGTAAAACCAGCCTCTTCAACCATGCTTCAAGGTCCCGGGAACATACAGGTAATTATGCCGGCGTCACGGTCGACTCAAAAACGGCCAAAGTGAAGGTGAACGGTTACGAACTCAGGATAACAGATCTCCCCGGCACCTATTCGTTATCCTATTTCAGTCCTGAAGAGCTTTTCGTCAGAAAGCACATCTATGAATCGGCACCTGACATTGTGCTGAATGTGGTGGATGCTTCCAACCTGGAACGAAATCTTTACCTCACCACCCAACTGATCGACATGGGTGTCAAGATCGTTGTCGCTTTGAATATGTATGATGAAATGCGCATCAAAGGCGATGCTTTCGATTATCAAATGCTGGGACAGATGACCGGGATCACCTTTTTGCCGACAGTTGCCTCCAAAGGAACGGGTATAAAAGAACTTTTCGCAAAGATCATCGGTATCTACGAAGAAAAAGAAGCCCAATCCAGAAAAGTGCAGATCAATTACGGATTTGAGATCGAGCAGTCAATCGGAAGGATCACTGATGATATGCGGGAAGTTTCCGAAAGCCTTCTGCCTGCCAGGTATCTTGCAATCCGGCTCCTCGAAAAGGATAAACAGGTTTCCGGGCAAATTGATGGATTGATAAATTCCGGTGAAATAAAGGAAATTGCTGAAAAAGAAATTCAGCGGCTGGAGCAGATTTACCGTGAGGACACAGAAAGCCTGCTTGCGGAGGCCCGTTACGGATTTATTGAGGGCGCACTGAAAGAAACATTTAAACCGGCCGAAGTCACCAGGAAAACCATTACACGACGGATCGATCATTTTCTAACCGGAAAATACCTGGGCTACCCTATTTTTATATTGCTTATCTGGCTGATGTTCCAGGCGACCTTTTTCCTGGGGACCTATCCTGTACAACTCATTGAATTGTTGGTAGAAGGTACGGGCAACCTTTTGAACCGGATAATACCCGATGGGATCATGAACGACCTGGTAGTTGACGGGATCGTCGGAGGTGTTGGGGGCGTCATCGTTTTCCTGCCTAATATTCTGATACTCTTCTTGTTCATCTCCCTGATGGAAGATACCGGTTACATGGCCCGGGTGGCATTCATCGTCGACAAACTGATGCACAAGGTCGGGTTGCACGGCAAATCATTTATTCCCCTGATCATGGGATTCGGCTGTAACGTGCCGGCCATCATGGCTACCAGGACTATCGAAAACAAAAGCGACCGGATGGTGACCATGCTGATCATCCCGTTTATGTCGTGCAGTGCCCGATATCCGGTGTACATCCTGATCATCAGCGCTTTCTTCACCAGTTTCCAGGGGACCATCCTGTTCTCATTGTACCTCATCGGGATCATCATGGCGGCCATCATTGCCTTTATGCTGAAGAAAACCCTGTTCAGGTCCATGGAATTTCCCTTTGTAATGGAACTGCCGCCTTACAGGATGCCTACAACCAGGTCTGTTCTCAAACACACATGGTTCAAGGGGGTCCAGTACTTGAAAAAGATGGGGACGATAATCCTTGTGGCTTCCATCATTATCTGGGCGTTGGGGTATTTTCCCAGGAACACCGAACGAAAAGAATACTATCAGAGCCTGATCATGCAGGCTGCAACAGAGCAGGAAGCGCACGACCTGGCCATTGCCATGATCAGCGAACAGCAGGAAATATCTTACATAGGCCGGATCGGCAAGTTCATCGAGCCGGTCATACAGCCGCTGGGGTTTGACTGGCGTATGGGGATCAGCCTGATTGCAGGCTCCGCTGCCAAAGAAGTCGTCATCAGCACCATGGGAGTGCTTTACCAGACCGATGATTCAGAGGGAGTAACGGGGCTGATCGATAAGTTGAGGTCACAGGTGTATCCCGACGGCCCGCGGAAAGGAGAACCGGTTTACACGACACTGGTGGCGTTTTCCTTCATGATCTTCATCTTAATATATTTCCCCTGCATCGCCGTAGTGGCAGCCATCAGGAAAGAGTCCGGCAAATGGCGCTGGCCTGCTTTCGTAGCTATTTACACCACCCTGCTGGCCTGGGTTGCATCGTTTGCAGTCTACCAGGTGGGCAGCCTTTTGTAGTGTTAATCACAATTTTCAATACATTTGTGCGTTTTTACCGAAATAATTCTAACCAAAATATTTATATCATGTTAAAAAGAATTCTTTTCAGATCGGTCATCCTGTTAATGGTCGTTTCGCTTGCCGGCGGGATGAGTTCTTGCAAAAGCAAGAAAAAATTAGCCAAAGAGAAGGAAGCCGCGGAATATGCCGCCAAGGTGAACACAGCAAAGCAGACACTGCTGGACATCCTGAACGATAACACCACCATGTCGCTAGAAGAAAAGGAAGCGGCAGTAAAATCAATCAAGGCAATGAACCTGAACGATCCCGAAATTGATGAACTGATCCGCCAGGCGGAAGCCAAACTGGCTGCCGAGCGGGCAGCGCTGGCCAGGGAGAAAGAGCAGGTCAAACCGGTGGAGGAACAAACCGTCAAACCCGATGTGGCGGCCACCACGGCGCTGACTTCCTATTTCTCTTCGATCGCCGGAGCCTCGACGGTCCCGGAAGCCAACATGAAAATCGCCGAAGCGCTTAAAATGTTCAGCAATCCGGAGATCCCGGTACTGATCATCATCAGCAAGGAGAACAATATCGTGGACTACGACAGGCCTACAACGATAAAGGATTACCTTAACTACCTGAAAGACACCAAAAACAACATTAATAAGGTGGATAAGATCACTCTCGACAATAATGGCAAGATCAAGGAACTTGAACTATTAAAAATCAAATAAGACATGAAAATCAAGCTTTTATTAATATCAGCGCTTATTTTAGCAATCTCGGCAGGCGTTTCTGCACAGGATAATCTCAGCAAGCAAAGAAAAGCGGCTATTGACAGCCTGGCCCTTGAAAAAGTAAGGGACCTCAGCAAATACATTGCGATCATCGGCAGTAAAGAAACGCCTTTTTCAGAAGCAAACCGTGTTATTGAACGCACCCTGGAACTTTTTACGGAAGATGCCCAGATGGGAGTATCATCACTATACCGTGAAGAGATAAAGTACTATCCCGTCAGAAAATACCTGGAACGACTGATGGCACTGAATTATGACCGGATCAACATCACATGGTATAATATAGAATACATCAGTGACCTCGAACTGCAGCCCGATGGACGGTATGTCGGTGTTATCACGATTTACCAGCGTTTTGAAGGCACAACGGACGATGGTATGGTTTATAAAGACACCACGAAAAAAGATATCACGGTGTACGTCGAGAAAAAACAAACCCAGATCAGCGGCAGGCTGATCGACTTCTGGGACGTGTTGCTGGGTGATATCAGGGTGGCGGAGACGGAAAGATAGTCTTGAGTCTTGAGTCTTGAGTCTTGGGTCTTGGGTCTTGAGTCTTGAGTTATTTTTTCATTGGTCCTTAGTTGAGAGATATTGATGAAGAGTAAGTTGTTTGCAATAATCACCTTAGCTGTAATTGTATCGCATTTTACTTGCGGGGGGCAGAATATCGGGAATTTTGTTGAGGATGAATCCGATCTTTATGCTTCGACAAAGCAGGTGAATCAATTTTTCAGGAGGTTCAACGGGGAGGAAGATTTCAAGGGTGAGAGGCTTTATCCCGAAGACAAAGGTTATCGCGATCCTGAGCTCAGGAATAAATACCTGCTGAACCTCTTCAACAATGAAAACAAGCTGCTGACTCCTGGCCTGAAAGATGATTTCATTAAACAGGTCCTCGATAAAAACGATCCTGTATATCTCGAATTCTTAGGTGGTGACTGGTTCGCGGAAGTCACCACCACTTTTTTATTCCAGGGCAGGGAAACAATGCTTACCCTTTTTCTTCAACTGGAGAAAGACACGGTCGGTTCAAAGTGGGTGATCAACAAGGTTTATTTCGAGCCGTTCGCAAAAGTTTTTGCAAACCAGGACAGTTTACGCATCACCGGGCAAAAATTTCTTCACCCGATGAGCCATGAACTGGATTTCATGAACCTGAGCAGGACATTTGAGAGTAAATCCAGCCTTGAGCATTACCTGGCCTGGAAATATCATCCTGATTACCTGACACTATTTATTTATGAATTTAAAAAAGGAAACCTGGTCTTTAAAACCATTAACAGGGTTAAATTTCATTTTTTCCAGGTTGACGGATGGTATTTTGAGCTGGCTGATTTCAACCGGAAAGGCTATAATACAGGCTGGCTGATCTCATCTTTGTCAAAGATCAGCAATGAAGAAAAAAATATTTTACTGAAATACATATATCATGAACAGATTTACCCTTAAACCATTCCTGTTCCTTTTCTTTTTTATCACTACGTTCTTTTTGCCGGATGGTTACAGCCAGGATAAATCCGGCACGGGCGATGACCTGGAGAAAGTTGAAAACTACAGGGAACAGATCCGGCGCCTGGTAGGGTTCCTGGAGTTCTCGCTGAACACCTTAGGCAGCCCGGAAACAAGCACAAGGGAAAAAGAAGTCATTATTAACGAAAGTTATCAGAAAGCATTTCTTACCGATAAAGTCCAGGTTGAAGACGATCTTGACGAAAACAGGGAAATTCTGACTTATAAAGATGTCCAGGCATACCTTAAGGATGTAGATTTCTTTTTCAAAGAAGCGACGTTTAATTTTGATGTTCAGGACATACAGTCACTGACAAATGACCAGGGAATGGCCTATTTCAAGGTGACCGCTAATCGCAACCTGCAGGCGGTGACAGTTGATGATCTGCCGGTTAATAATAATAAGACAAGGTATATTGAGATCAATCTTGACGAAGAAGAGCAGGTTCTCAAGATTGCAAGCATTTACACTACCCGCCTGAATGAAGCCCAGGAAATGATTTCGTGGTGGAATGGCATGCCTTCGGTATGGAAAGACATACTCGGATCGGGGTATTCTATAACTGACAGCCTGACGCTGAACCAGGTTGATTTTCTTAATGACACCACCTTCCTTTTTATTCATGAAACGCCGGAAGTGGTCAGCAGGGAATCCTATGTTTACATTGGTTCCGACAGCCTGCTGATTATCAAGTATGACACGGTCAAGATTGAAACGTATGACACGATCATGATCGGAAAAAACAACGGTTTGCGGATGCTTAAAGAGATTGCCAAAATGGAAAGCCTTAATATTTCAATGTATCCGCATATCAGTGACCTTTATCCGGTCGACCAGATGAGTGATCTGAAAGCATTGGACATATCGGGCACGCGTATTTCCGATCTTTTTGCCGTGCGAAACCTGAACAAGCTCACCACCCTGAACCTTTCCGGCACTGCTGTTTCCGACCTCTCACCGATCCGTTACAACAGCAAGGTCAGGGAATTATATCTCGACAGTACCCTGGTCGGGTCGCTGGAACCGATCCAGGGATACGAAGAACTTGAGGTGTTGCATTTCAGGCATTCCCTGGTCGACAGCCTTCAACCCGTAGGATATCTCAGCAAGCTAAAAGATCTGAGGCTCGATTACACTCCTGCCAGTGATCTTACACCGATTGGAAACCTCCTGAACATTGAAAATCTCAGTATTTCAGGCACACAGGCCGACAGCCTGAATGCATTGCAGTACCTTGTCACAATAAAAAGGCTTTACCTGGAAAACACGAAGATCGTGAGCCTTGCACCGCTTGGAATGCTGGAAAACCTGCAATTGATCGACGCCGATCAGTCGCAGATCGCAGACCTTGAGCCCCTGGGAAACCTTAAGTCGCTTGAGAAGGTATATTGCGATCAAACCCTTGTTACCCGGAGCATGGCCAATGAGTTCATGGCTGCCCATCCGGGCGTGCTGATCATCTATGAAAGCCAGGCCCTGACAAGCTGGTGGGCCGGTTTGTCGCTCGACTGGCAGAAAATTTTCCGGAAATATGCCAGTCTTGATGAAAAACCTACCACCGAACAATTACACCATCTGACCCTGTTGAGCGCAATTGACGTCAACGGCCTGGACAATATAACCACCCTGGAACCGCTTGCCAAACTGACCAACCTGAGGGAAATAGACGCCGCCGGGACCCTGGCCGACGATCTCACCCCGCTAAAGGAACTTAAGGATTTAAAAGTATTGAAAGCTTCCGGGACAAGGATCAGCAGCCTTAAACCGCTCGAACCGCTCACCAAGCTCGAACTGCTTGATTTCTCGGGCACGCTGATCGATTCACTGAACGGCCTGGAACCGCTGAGCCATCTTCAGACCCTGAATATTGACCGCACCGGCGTCGGCGACCTGAAGCCGGTCATTAACAGCAAGGAACTCAAAATTATTTATTGTGACAACACGAAAATCGGCAAGGTGGACATAGATCCGTTCCTCGATGTTAATCCGCAATGCCTGATCATCTATCAGACAAGCAACCTGAAAAGCTGGTGGAACTCTCTTCCGCAGGGTTTCAAAAAAGCGTTCCGGGCCCATACGCAACTGGACGAATCCCCTACCCGTGAACAACTTCACGTGCTGGCCTCATTGACAGAGATTGACTTTTCGGGCAACCGGGAGATAGTTTCACTGCAGCCCCTCACCACCCTGAGCCGTTTAAAGTCACTGAACCTGGCAAACGCTGCCATTCAGGACATCAGCCCGCTGTCCGACCTTGTCAGGTTGAAAGAACTGAACCTCTCGGGAAATCCGGTAGAGATCCTCACTCCCATCGGGAACCTTCCATTGCTGACCGGTCTCGATATCAGCAATACCGCTGTGGCCAGCCTCGATGCCCTTATCGGATTATCCACCCTGGAATACCTGAACTGTTCCGGCACCCAGATCAAGAAGCTTGACCCGGTCGCATCATTCAAAAAATTAAAGAAACTTGAATGTTACAATACCAACATCAATAACCTTAAACCACTAACAGGACTGACCGGTTTAAAGCAGCTTGTCTGCTACAATACCAGGCTGAACGCGAAGAAGGTTGAGGCGTTTAAAGAGTTAGTGCCGGGGGTGGAAGTCGTCTTCTATTAGTTTTGAGTTTTTAGTTTTAAGTTTTGAATTTGAGTTATTTAGTTAAAGAGTTATATAGGATTTTTGATTTTGGATTTTAAGTTTTGGATTTGTTTGGAATTTGGAATTTGGAATTTGGAATTTATAAAGGTAGATGGAATTACGATTCGATAATAAAATTGTTCTGGTGACCGGTTCCTCGAGGGGGATCGGGGCGGCGGTCGCGGTGAAGTTCGCTGAACTTGGCGCTACGGTGATCATTCATTATGCCCATGATAAGGCGAAAGCAAAGGATACATTCGATAAGCTCAACGGATCATGTCATATGCTGTTGCAAGCCGATCTCACTGATCCTGAGGATGTTAAAAAGTTGTTTGACAAGGTGATCCGGCAAAAGGAAAGGATTGACATCCTTGTCAACAACGCTGGTATCTATGAAGAAGAGCGCTGGTGGGAACTGGATTACGGTTCATGGCAGGAGCACTGGAAAAGAACCATCGATACCAACCTCACCGGCATGGTCAATCTTACTTTCCTGGTGGCGAAACAGATGGTCCAGCAAGGATTTGGCAAAATAATCAACATTTCATCACGCGGGGCATTCCGTGGCGAGCCGCACGCCCTGCCCTACGGAGCCGGCAAGGCAGCTATGAATTCCTTCGGCCAGTCGATGGCCTGGGCCCTTGCCGATAAGAACGTTCAGGTCTACACACTGGCCCCGGGCTGGGTCGACACCGACATGACCCACGAGATCCTGCTCAGCGAACGTGGAAAGGCCGTGGCAGCCCAGAGCCCGATGAACCGTGTTGCACAGCCTGAAGAACTGGCACATGCCGCCGTATTACTAGCCACCCCGGGTAATGAGTACATGACGGGGTGCATCCTGGATATGAACGGAGCAAGTTATCTAAGGAGCTAATCAATCACCTCGCTGATTTTGTTTTTCAGCTCCTCGTAGTTCATTGCAACGGGGAAGTTGGGGAAATCTTTTATGACATTGTCCGGTGGACGGAATAAGATGCCATGCTGGGCCTGGGTGAGCATTGAGGTATCATTATATGAATCTCCCATGGCTATCACGCTATAATTAAGACTTTGAAGGGCCTCCACGACTTTTCTTTTCTGATCAGGCTGGCGCAGGGCAAAATCGGCGATAAATCCATCTCCGTCGATGATCAATTCATTGCAAAACAGCGTTGGCCTGTTGAGCTGTGCGATCAGCGGAGCTGCAAACTGGGTGAAAGTATCTGAAACAATGACCATTGGGCATTGCTTTTTGATCCAGTCAAGCATATCAAGCGCACCCTCGAGCGGGCGTATCGTAGCAATCACATCCTGGATATCTTTCAGTTTAAGGCCTTTTTCACGCAGGATCGCCATGCGGAAACGCATCAGTTTGCCATAGTCGGGTTCATCGCGGGTGGTCCTCCTGAGTTCAGGGATACCGGTTTTATCCGCGACATTTATCCACACTTCGGGGATAAACACCCCTTCTAAATCGCTGCAAAGAAATTTCATAACATTAGTCTTGAGGTTTAAGTCCTGAATTTAAGGTCAAAGTTATTAATTATGCGCCAAGCACTATGCTCTATGCACTATGCTCTATGCTCTAAGCTCTAAGCTCTTTGCATTATTTACGGTATTATTCTCTGCAAATAATCCCCATAATCTTTTTGTTTGGTTTCGTAGGCTTCTTCAGCGAATAACGGGGAGGAGATCAGGAAATCCGCCGTGCTCCGGTTACATGCCGTTGGAATATTGTAAAGTACCGAAATCCTCAGCAATGCTTTGATATCAACGTCATGAGGCTGTTGTTCCATAGGATCCCAAAAAAAGATCAGCATATGAATCTTTCCTTCGGCGATCATTGAACCGAGTTGCTGATCTCCGCCAAGAGGCCCGGATTTCAACCTGACCACTTCAAAATCCTGTGCCGGCAGGTTGTCTTTTTCCCTGGACAGGAGATCCTGGATCAATTTCCCGGTCGTACCGGTACAAATCAGTTTGTGATCTGATAAGATATCTTTGTTCCATCTAACCCATTCCACAAGATCGGCTTTCATTTTATCGTGGGCTACAAGAGCTATATTTTTTGTTGTAGGGAGTCTCATGGTTATACTGTCAAATTGTTAAATTGTTAAATTGTTATAATACTAAACCTTATAACCTGGCCACCTGACCACCTGACCACCTGACCACCTGACCACCTGACCACCTGATCACCTGTACCCTTCCATCAAATGCTTCTTAAACTCATCATACTCATTCCTCATGTTCCCATAACTTTCCTCCTTTTCTTCTATACCCTGCAAACTGGGCGGCAGATCCGGGTCGAAGCCAAGGAGCCGGTTGATCTCTTCGGGAAACTTTGCCGGATGAGCGGTTTCAAGTGAAATGTGCAACTGGTCTTTATCGTAATCTTTGCCTTCGTCCGCCAGGAATGCTTTCAGCCCGGCCCAGCCTACGGCGCCATGCGGCTCAAGCAGCACGTTGTGGTTTTCCCAGGTTTCAATAATGCTTTTCCTGGTCATTTCGTCGGTGATACTTACCGAATAAAGCTCTTGTCGCATCAGTTCCAGGTCGGCCTGCCTGCTGACAAGCCCTTTTTCATCCATGATCCCGCCGTAGAGTGCCACCAGGCGTGCCAGGTTGCTCGGGTGCCCCACGTTCATCGCGCTGGAGAT
This sequence comes from uncultured Bacteroidales bacterium, assembly GCA_964447005.1. Lineage (GTDB taxonomy): Bacteria > Bacteroidota > Bacteroidia > Bacteroidales > JAGOPY01 > JAGOPY01. The sequence continues at coordinate 28,585 of CAYUQP010000010.1, read as the reverse complement.
GCAGTTACGCGAAGGTTCTACTTTCCTGTACCCCCCTGTTCTCAGATAGATTGGGAACTCATCGTTTTCATTCACAGCGATGATGAAGCGTTTTACCGGAAGTCCCATTTTCATGGCGAGTATTCCACCCATCATATCCCCGAAATTACCCGATGGAACGGAAAAGATCACATCATCGTCCGGGTTTCCAACCCTTAATCTTGCAAAAGCATAGAAATAATAAACGATCTGTGGTACCAGTCTCCCGATATTTATCGAATTCGCCGAGGAGAGGTCCAGGTATTGCAGATCCGGGTCTGCGAAGGCTTCTTTCACAAGGGCCTGGCAATCATCGAATTTTCCGTCGATGGAGATAATTTCGACATTCTTTCCCAGGGTGGTCATCTGTTTTCGCTGCCGGTTAGTCACCTCTTTTTCGGGGAAGAGCACCACCACTTTGATATTATCCAGGCCGTAAAATGCATTGGCGATCGCGCTGCCGGTATCGCCGGAAGTAGCGGTCAGGATGAGCAGTTTCCTGTTTTCCAGCGTCAGATAATAATTCATCAGGCGCCCCATCATCCGTGCGGCGAAATCCTTGAACGAGGCCGTAGGACCCTGGTCAAGACGAAGGATGTATTTTCTTTCAAAAACCGGCTCCAGGGGTACTGCATAATTGTATGCATCGACAACGATCCTTTTCAGGTCTTCAGCCGGGATCTCCCCTTCCAGGAATTTCCAGGTCACATCGAAAGCTACTTCCGGATAAGACTTGTTGATGAAGGAATAGATCTCTTCAGTGGTCAGTTGCGGTATATTTTCCGGCATGTACAGCCCCTTATCCGGCGCCTGGCCCTGCAAAAGCGCTTCACGGAAACTCAGCGAAGGGGATTTGTGGTTGGTTGAATAGAATTTGAGCATAAGGTGATAAAATGTAGGTCAAAGATAGATATTTTAGTCTTTGGTCTTCGGTCAAAGTAACTATTACCAGCCGAATGGGCACACTGCAACGCAAATCCCACAAACTCTCACGTTCATCTTCAAATACCTCTCGCCGTATTCCCGGCATTTTTCCCTGCACTTAAAAGCATCGAAAAATTCATCCCTTTTCACTGTGACATCCCACAATTTCCCGTTGATGGCTTCGGCCGGGCAACGATCCATGCAAATTATGCAGGAACCGCAGCTGCTTTTTTCAATGGGCTCATTGTCGCACTCCAGGGGTGTATTGGTCAGGATTGAAACCAGCCTGAGTCTGGGGCCGAATGCTTTTGAAATAAAAAGGTCTGATTTGCCGATCCAGCCCAGCCCGGCGCGGGTGGCAACCATTTTGTGCGACACGGGAACAGTGAGATTATCAGTGTATACGCTGTCAAGCTCATAGGTGGTAACTGTCGGATCAAGACGAATCGTATCAATTCCATTTTCTTTAAGATCCTTTGAAATATTCTCCGTTAAACGGGCGAGCTCTTCGTTGATCTGCCGGTAATGCCGGTAATATTCCAGGGTCGGCCCACCCATTATGCCGTTAACGACGTGGCTGTCAAGCTTTTTACCAATCGAGATACCGAAATGAAATTCCCCGAAACTACTGTCTATGAGATGGGTTAGGTCAGCGAAACCGTAAATAAATTCGTCTGCTGGTATCAGATGCTTTTTAGTCACTCTCCGGACGAGATCGGTTTTCATAATGGCACATGGATGACACGGATTAGACGGATGACCACGGATTTTTTCGTTACATTCTTTTCCATATATCTCTGATCAAATCTTAACGAATTTATACTGATATGAATTCCCATCATCTAAGTTAACTTTCAAAAGATTAACTGACTTCATAAGGGAATGAACATCGATTTTCAAAGTTGAATTTCCTTTCGGCACAAAACTTTCCATTACAACCCTCCCATTAATATCAATTATTTGGTAATGAGCATCATTTTGTAAAATCTCATGCTTATTGATGTAAAGAAAATTACCGGCAGGATTCGGAAAAACGGAAAACTGCGGTTCATCAGTACAGGCCGGAACGCCGGTTGTCAGATCGTCAAAATAAGCCTCAAAACCAACTTCATCGGCATTCAACAATCCATTGAATACAGTGTTCAGCGTGTCTGAGATCAACCCGTTATTGCCCCAGTGAAGGAAACTGTATTCTTCATTGGCGATTGCTTCGATTTGCACGGGAATACCATTGAAATAGACGCCCTGCCAGGGGTATGTTTCCGGGGTGATGGTGCTGATATGGATCTGGATCACTTCGCCGGTAAAAGAAGGCGATAGCATATGCGGCTCACTGCCGTCGGTGGTGTAATGAACGCTTGTATTACCGGGATTTGGATTATTGATGGTTACGCTGAACGGGGCATCATAAAAGCCAGATGGCATGGAGAATGAAGGTGGCAGAAGGTAATTGGCAAATGTCGCCGAATTATTGTTGGTTACGGCAGGTGTGCCCCGCTGGAAAAGGTAAATGCCGGTGGACATATCCGGGAACCGCCCGATGCTGTTGTCAAGGTCACCGCAATTGACATCCAGTTCACTCAGGATGACCTGCGCAGGTGATAACAGGAACAGGGTTTCCCCGTCTTCGGAAATCTTGAAATTGGTATGGAGAAAATTATTTGTATCCACCGGCATGAATTCACTGGATACTTCTTCAATCGTGACCAGTCTCATGTGTACATCGATATAATCATACACGGTATTGGGATCGGTCGAGACAACGTCAAAAGCCAGGCTGTTGATGTATCCCGCGGGCAGCCCGGCGACGTTCAATTCAGCCGCGGTGATCAGCATCTGGTGCCGTGCGCCCCAGTACCAGTTGCCATAGGGAGCGGGATAATCGTAGGGAGAATTCTGTATCTGGCCAGTACCGATAACATGCCCGTTCAGTTTCATGTTCGGCCGCAATGCAACCCGCCCGCCGTAAGCGGTGTAACAGGATGCGTCACTTCCGTCCTGGAAATGAAAAGCCGTCGACCAGTAAGTGGTCGGAGACTGGTTGAACACGGAATTTGAAGTATAACCTACTGAAGAATAGGAGCATACATTGACCAGGATGTTCGAGACGCCGTCCCAGTAGAACGGTGTGGTAAACGTATGGGTGTTCCATCCCACCTGTGGAGTATAGGTCCCCGTATTCAGCACATGAATAAATCCTGAAACCGGTTTACGGTCCTTATCGCTGCAAAAGATCGTCCGGTACTCGCCCGGCTGCATTTTAACATTGGGAAAAACCCATTTGGTGGGTTTATTGATATTATCCGTCAGCGAATAATGATGCAGGCTTACGGTAGTGGTACTCGCATTGTATAATTCGATCCAGTCGGGGTATTCACCGTTCTCATCGGCAATGTTGGAATAATTCCGGTTACTGCCTTCGTTGATCACGACCTGTGAATACGTAAGGGTACTGATAAAGGCTGCAATAAACAGCGTCAGGAGGGAAAAGTAGCACATCCTGGCAATTTTGGGATAAAATTACATTTTATCAGAAACCAAATTCAAAATGTATTAATACTTTTGTCATCCTGGAACAGTTAACACATTTATAACTATGATAAAGAAAATCAGTTTATTAGTACTATTATTAGCCTTTATTTCAACTTCCTGCAACCTCGGTAACCGTTACAGGCCCGAGGAAGGCGCCAACCAGAAAGGAAAAGTGAAAGAAGTCATTCAAACCAGCAATTACACCTATCTCAGGGTGGAGAAAAACGCCCAGGAGGAATGGATCGCCATCGGGAAAATGGATGTAGCAGAAGGAAAAACGGTTTATTACCAGGATGGCCTCGAGATGCTCAACTTTCACAGCCCTGAACTGAACCGCGATTTCGACCGCATTCTTTTTGTGCAGGAGATCAGTGATGAACCGATCACAGATGCCGGGATGCATGGAGGCATGGAAGGCATGGGAGGCATGGAGGGCATGGGCGGAATGATGGGTGATAAACCTGAAAAGCCAGTCCTGAACAAAATTGATGTCAGCATTGAACAGCCTGAAGGCGGCATAACCATCGGCGAACTTTATGCCAACCAGGAAAAATACGCCGGCAAACTGGTCGCCGTGCGCGGGCAGGTTACAAAAGTTAATTCCGGGATCATGGGCCGCAACTGGGTGCATATCCAGGACGGCACATCCAGTGGCGATTATTTCGACTTAACGGTGACTACCGATGACATACCCCAGGAAGGTAACATCGTGACCTACTCTGGCTCTGTCATTCTGAATAAAGACTTCGGGTACGGCTACTACTATGAAGTGCTTCTTGAAAACGCGAAAGTCGTTAAACCGATGTGATTCGTTCGCCAACCTGTCCTCCAGTTAAACAAGCCACTGGAACTCTGGAACCTGGAACCTGGAACCTGGAACCCTGGAACTAAAAACTGATCCCGCCGCTGATCTGCCATTCCTGCTTGTCGTATGATTCCTGGCCTGAGATCCGGAGACCTTTGAGATAATTAAACCGGGCATCAAGGTAAAGCCTGAGGCGGTGGTTCAGATCAAACTGCCCGCCAATCCCGGCCGAAAATCCGAGCTGGTTTTTGACCACAGGGGCTGGAAACTCCGTTCCGTCGCCCGGGATGGTCCACGCAGAAAAATCATGTTTGATCTGATATGCATATAAAATTCCTGTACTTAAATACGGACGTGCTGAATTCAACGGTAAATAATAACGCATTAAAACCGGCAGATTGATCGAAGCCGTACTGATCTCAACCTCAGCATAATACTCATCAACTTCATATTGTGAAAAATAAGTGTTTTTCGTAAAAAACACCTCCGGATGAACATACCAGTTTGAGGCATTGACCGGAAAGTCCGCGAACAAACCGGCCATTAACCCGGTCTCATAGGTGAATTCCGCGTTTTTGAAATAGATGTTCTCCTGCTTAAAGTAGGTGCCACCAATCCCGGCTTTATAGTTAAGCTTTGAAAGATTGATCCCGGCAAGCACGCCGAATTTTGTCCAGGGAAAAGGCTTTCGCTCGCATTCATTATACCGTTTGGCCAGCAAAGCCATGTATTTCCTGCGAAATTCAACGACCCTGACCGCATCGGAAACATCTTTACAATCGGAAGTCAGCGCCAATAATTCTTCCTGGAACGTGTTCTTATCACTGCCGGCCAGTTTTTTAGGAACCTGGACCTGTCCAATCATTTCATTTTCAAATACGTAAAAAGCAGAATTCTCATCCTGGTAATAATAGCCTGAAGTGGTTCCCGTATGCAGTTTCTCAAGGAAAACTTTCTTTGCTGAACCATTCAATTCTATTTCTTTCGACACATACGTCCTGCCTTTGGCAAAGCCATATTCCAGGATATCATCCGGAGTATAATACACGGGTTGATTCAGGATCAGTCTTTCACAAACCTGTGAATTGACTGCCGGGCCGTTGTTAACGATTTTAATACTGTCGATGGTGGCCGTATCCGTCACGATGTAATGTGTTTGGGCCGGCAGGCGGAATGCAAGGGCTGACATAAGCAACAGCGCCATTCCCAGGGCGTTAAGCTTTTTCATAGTCTTATCCTCGCGCTGCTCGCTCCACCCGCTGAATATTCCGGCGTGCTCACACTGATCTTTTTCCCGTCCAGTACTGCCAGCGCCTGCTCCAGGTCGGCGATGATATCGTCAGGATGCTCGGCACCTACGCACAGGCGGATCAGGTTCTGCGGAATATCGGCGATCTTTCGGCCTTCCTCGCCTTGCTGGGAATGGGTGGAAATCGCGGGGATGGTAGCGACCGACTTGATACGTCCAAGGTCGGTGGCGCGCCAGATACGCTGGAAACCGTCGAACACATCCCGGGTGGCCTGTGCTCCGCCCTTTACGCGGAACGACATCAGGTGGCCGTATCGGTTTACGGGTTTGCCATAGAGTGCGTCTTTCTCAGCATCCACAAGCCAGAGATATTTGCTGGCCAACCGATGCAGCGGATGGGATTCCAGCCCCAGGTAATCCACCTGTTCGATATGTTTGTGCTGTGAGAGGTATTTCGCTACGGTCATGGTGCTGCGGCTGCACTGGTCGACGCGCATGCGCAGCGTGCGGATGTCATTCAGCGCCATGATGGCATTCATCGGGGAGATATTGGGCCCGTTGTCGCGGTTGGGCAGTGCTTTCAGGTACATGCAGTAGTCATCCCTCAGAGCGTCATTCTCAATGTTGGTGACGATGCGTTTTTTGGCGATCACCGCCCCTCCTATCGCGAAGCCGCTGGTGGCGAGCGTCTTCGTTACAGACTGGATCACAATGTCAGCCCCCCACTGGATCGGTCGCATCAGGGCCGGGGTGGCCACCGTAGCGTCGATGATCACCGGGATGTTATGCGCATGGGCCAGCTCAACGACCTTTTCCAGGTCGAAGAAAGCCTGGCCGGGATTGGAAGGCATTTCACCGTAAAGGAATCGTGTATTTTCATCGATGAGTGAAGCCCACTCGTTGATGTCGTTCGAATGGACCACCTTCCGCCATTCGATGTTGCGTTCGATGTGCTTCCTGATGGCGAATTGCTGGAAAGTGCCGCCGTAAACCTGGCAGGTAGCCACGAAGTTGATCGGCTTGTTCGGATTCCCGGGATCCACGGCAAGCAGCGGGTCGGCGGCGGCCATGATGGCGGCCATCCCGGAAGAAGTCGCTACGCAGGAGGTCTCATCCTTTGCGCCATATCCATCGAGCAGGGCCAGGACGCCTTCCAGGTAATACATGCTCGGGTTGGCAATACGGGAATAGCACCAGGTCGGTACTTCATAGGCCAGCGCGGCTTCCATTTCGTCAGAGTCCCGGTAGGCCTGGGATGTTGACATATACATCGGTTCGATGATCGAACCCTGGTTAAAATCAAGAGATTCCTGCATGGAATACACCCCATGAACAGCGATCGTATCAAAGCGGCACTGCCGCATCCGGTTGAGGTTTTCCTGGTGCCAAGCCATAGCCCTGCGGGCCGCATCGATGTAGTATTGCTTTCCTGTCGACATATTTCTTTCAGTTAGGTTAATGAAGGGTTAAAATTATAAAATAATTCCAAATTCATAATTCCAGTTTCCAGGTTTAAATTTCAGTTTCCTGTTGCAGGCCGCCTAACCTCACCCCCTGGCCCCCTCTCCATTATGGAGAGGGGGTAAAGGGGGCAGGGGGTAAAGGGGGTGAGGCTAGGAATTTTATTACCTTTGCACCATCAATTAAAAAATCTATCCGACATGAACTACGATCTGATCGTCATAGGCAGCGGGCCGGGAGGCTACGTAGCCGCAATCCGCGCATCACAGCTGGGAATGAAAACCGCTGTGGTCGAGAAAGAATCCATCGGTGGCATCTGCCTCAACTGGGGCTGTATTCCAACCAAAGCGCTCCTGAAAAGCGCGCAGGTGTTCAAATATGCCACGCATGCCCTGGATTACGGGGTGAAAATAGAAGGCACCATTTCCGCTGATTTCGAAGGTATGATAAAACGCAGCCGCGATGTGGCTGCCGGCATGAGCAACGGAGTACAATTTCTTTTTAAAAAGAATAAAATTGACCTTATCAAAGGGACCGGTAAAATAAAACCCGGAAAAAAGGTCGATGTTACGGACGAATCCGGGAAAACCACGGAATATTCGGCTAATCACATCATCATTGCTACCGGGACACGTTCCAGGGAACTACCCAACCTGAAGCAGGATGGCATGAAGATCATCGGCTACCGCCAGGCGATGAACCTTCCAAAACAGCCCAAATCAATGGTGGTTGTGGGCTCGGGAGCAATCGGGAGCGAGTTTGCTTATTTCTATAACTCCATCGGCACCGAAGTCACCCTGGTGGAACTGCTTCCGAACATTGTTCCGCTGGAAGACGAGGAAGTTTCTAAGCAACTGGAAAGAAGCTTTAAAAAAGCGGGAATCAAGGTAATGACAGGTGCCACGGTTGAATCCGTTGACATTTCCGGGGAAGGGTGCAAGGTGCATGGAAGGCAGGGAGGCATGGAGGCAGGGAAGCAGGGAAAAGAATTTGATATAGAATGTGATGTGGTGTTATCTGCAGTTGGCGTGAAATCGAATATTGAAAATATAGGCCTGGAAGAAGTCGGCATTGTAGTTGAAAAGGACAAGATCAAGGTCGATGAGTTTTACCGCACCAATGTCGAGGGCTACTATGCCATCGGTGATATTGTGCCGGGCCAGGCGCTGGCGCATGTGGCCTCTCATGAAGGCATCACCTGCGTGGAAAAAATCGCAGGATTGCATGTCGAGCCGATCGATTATAATAACATTCCCGGGTGTACTTACACCAGCCCGGAAGTGGCCTCGGTAGGTTACACGGAAAAACAGGCGAAAGAAGCCGGTTACGAGATCAAAGTCGGGAAATTCCCCTATACGGCATCTGGCAAAGCCAGTGCAGCAGGTAACAAGGACGGCTTCATCAAGGTGATCTTCGACGCAAAATATGGGGAATGGCTGGGCGCACACTTTATTGGCGACAATGTCACTGAAATGATCGCGGAGGTGGTCGTTGCCCGTAAACTGGAAACCACCGGGCACGAAATCCTGAAGTCGGTCCACCCCCACCCGACCATGTCGGAAGCGGTGATGGAAGCGGTGGCGGCAGCGTACGGAGAAGTCATTCACATTTAATGTTGAATTTTAAATTTTGAATTTTAAATTCGGGAACCTTTTTATCTGTGTCAACTCTGTGAAACTCTGTGTTATCTGTGGTGAAAAATAAAACCCATGAAGATCCGGGAAACTAAAATCAAAGACCTGCTAATCATTTATCCGGATGTTCATCCCGATGAAAGAGGATATTTTTTCGAATCTTACCAAAAGGAAAAATTCAGGGAATTGGGTATCGACGTGGATTTTATCCAGGACAACGAGTCGATGTCGATGAAAGGGGTTCTGCGCGGGCTTCATCTGCAGGTTCCCCCGTTTGCACAGGGAAAGCTTGTGCGGGTAGTGCGCGGCTCGGTGCTGGATGTGGCCGTTGACCTGAGGAAGAATTCAGAAACTTACGGGAAATGGGAATCCGTGGTGCTGAGCGAAGAAAACAAACTCATGCTATACATTCCCGAGGGATTTGCGCATGGCTTTCTTGTCCTGGAAGACTCTACTGTTTTTCAATACAAATGCACCAATTATTATAACCGTGAGTCGGAAAGAGGGATCATCTGGAACGACCCGGACCTGAATATCGATTGGGGAATTGACAATCCAGTGGTCTCGGAAAAAGACCTAGAGGGTTTGTCTTTCAGAGAGTTCAATAGTCCTTTTTAAAAATGTCAAAACATTTAAAGATTCTGATTTTCTCTTCCATTGCACTCCTTTTTACGGGAGTCATCTATCTTTTTTTTAATAACGGCGAGAAAGAAGAACCGGAAAAAGAGCCCGTCACTGAAGAAATGACGTTCGTGGAAGGGATGAACTATGCCATGCCTGTTCCATTGCCCGATTCAGTCAATTTCGCGGGAGAACCGGCACCTATGGATATCTTTTATGTCAGGGAGCAGCTAGACCGGGACCTGACGGTCAACACCTACTGGCATTCCAACACGCTGCTGAGCCTCAAGCGGGCGGCGCGCTGGTTTCCCGTGATCGAACCGATCCTGGCCAGGAACGGCATCCCGGATGATTTCAAATACCTTGCCCTGATCGAAAGCGGGCTGATGAACGTAATTTCCCCCAGCGGCGCCACCGGCTTCTGGCAGTTCCTCGAAAAAACCGGCAAGGAATACGGACTGAAGATCAATAAAGAGGTGGACGAGCGTTATCATGTCGCTAAATCAACTGAAGCGGCCTGCGACTACCTAAACAAAGCTTACGGTAAATTCCGGAACTGGACGCTGGTAGCCGCTTCGTACAACGCCGGACAGGGAAGGGTCGATGAGGTGCGGGGGAAACAATTATCGGATAATTATTATGAACTGCTTCTCCCGGATGAGACAAACCGCTATCTTTTCCGTATCCTGGCCATGAAATATATTTATAAAGATCCCCTGAAATACGGTTTTAAACTGGAAACCGGCGATCTGTATGATCCGCTGGAAGTCCGCACTGTTAAAGTTACTGCTACAATCCATAATCTTGCAGCATTTGCAAAAGAACAAAAGACTAGCTACCGTATGCTGAAAGAGTTGAATCCCTGGCTCAGATCAGATAAATTAACAGTCAAAGGCGGAGAAAGTTATGATTGTGCATTGCCGGCTGAATAAACCCACCCCCTGTAAGGGTGTAACAAGTGTCGGCATTCCTTCTTGTAACCATACAGTAGATTTCAACTCCAACGGGTAAATCCGTTGGTTCCAAGATTGTTACAATTATAAACCGACGGATTTACCCATCGGAGTTACGAAAATAGGATGTCAGGAGGACTTTTGATATTCTCTATATGGGGGGGACTTCATTTTTTGTACTTTTGCAAACTCTTTTCAAATCCCTCCATGTTCAAGGAAAAAGAAGACATCGAAAATATTGAAAATCAGATCGGAACAGATTTCTTGGAAGTCTATGGAGCCCGTGTTCATAACCTTCAGGATATTGATGTAAAGATCCCGAGGAATGCGCTGGTCGTGGTTACCGGCCTGAGCGGAAGCGGCAAATCATCACTGGCTTTTGATACGATCTACGCCGAAGGGCAAAGAAGATACATGGAGACTTTCTCTATCTACGCCCGGCAGTTCATCGGCAACCTGGAGCGGCCGGATGTGGACAAGATCAGCGGACTGTCGCCGGTCGTTTCGATCGAACAAAAATCGGTCAATAAGAATCCCCGGTCCACGGTCGGGACCATCACGGAAGTTTATGATTTCCTGCGTCTGCTTTATGCCAGGATTGGTGAAGCATATTCTTATGTAACCGGTGAAAAGATGGTCAGGTATTCGGAAGACCAGATCATCCGGGTCATCCTGGAACAATACAATGACCATCCTGTGATCATCCTGGCGCCGGTAGTCCGGGGGCGTAAAGGGCATTACAGGGAACTGTTCGAGAACGTCCGCAAGATGGGCTACCTGAAGGTGCGCGTCGACGGGGAAATCAGGGACCTCACCTTCGGCATGCAGACCGACCGGTTCAAAGTGCACGACATCGAAATCGTGATCGACCGGATCAGGCTGGATGGCTCGAAAGGCACCGACTTACGGCTGAGGCAGTCGGTCCAGACTGCTTTGAAACATGGCAAAGACTCCCTTATGGTGCTCCACTCGGAAACCAACGAGCTAAGGCCGTTCAGCCGCAAACTGATGTGCCCGGTCTCAGGGATATCTTATGACGAGCCGGAGCCGAACACCTTCTCTTTCAATTCACCTTACGGCGCTTGCCCGCATTGCAACGGGCTCGGAAATATCACGGAGGTCGATATTAAAAAAATCCTTCCTGATCCAAATAAAAGCATTAAAAAAGGCGGGATCGCACCCCTCGGGGAGTATAAAAACAACTGGATCTTCAGCCAGATGGAAGCCATTGGTTACAAATACGGCTTTACACTGGATACGCCAGTGAAAGATATTCCGGAAGAAGCCATTTCAACTATTCTCTACGGATCGGAAGAAACAGTCCATGTTAAAAAAGAATACCTCGGTGTGACGTCCTCTTATTCGTTGAATTTCGAAGGGGTGATCAACTTCATTACCAACCAGTTAACTGAAACGACCTCCGAAGGGATCCACCGTTGGGCCATCTCGTTCATGAACAAGGTCCCCTGCCCTGTTTGTGAAGGTTCAAGGCTGAAAAAAGAGTCATTGCACTTTAAAATTGATGAGAAAAGCATTGCCGATGTGTCCCGCCTCGACCTGGTGACCATGGGCCGGTGGATCAACAACCTGGAGGACAAGCTGGATGAACGGCAGCGGGTTATTTCCCATGATATCATCCGGGAGATACGAAACCGGTTGCAGTTCCTACTTAATGTCGGGCTTGATTATCTGTCGCTGGAACGATCCGCCAGGAGCCTCTCGGGAGGGGAATCGCAGCGTATCCGTTTGGCCACACAGATCGGCTCGCAACTGGTAGACGTCCTGTACATTCTCGATGAGCCAAGCATCGGGCTTCATCAGAGGGACAATGTCAGGCTGATCAATGCCCTGAAAGAGTTGCGCGATATCGGGAATTCGGTCGTTGTAGTGGAGCATGACCGGGAAATGATCATGTCGGCCGACTGGGTGGTGGATATTGGTCCCGGCGCCGGACGCCACGGGGGCAGGATCGTAGGAACAGGAAAGCCCGGGCAGATGATGGACTGCCATACCATCACCTGCGATTATCTTTCGGGAAGAAAGAACATTCCAGTGCCGGAGAAAAGAAGGCAGGGAAACGGGCAATGGATCATACTGCAGGGCGCAACGGGCAACAACCTGAAAAATATCACCCTCAATCTGCCCCTCAACCGGTTTATTTGTGTGACCGGCGTATCCGGCAGCGGGAAATCTTCGCTGATCAACGAAACGCTTTATCCTGTGCTTAGCAACCATTTCTATCATTCCAGCCAGAAACCTTTGCCACATGGCTCCATAGCAGGACTTCAGCATATTGATAAGGTCATCGAGATCGACCAGTCACCGATCGGGAGGACACCACGTTCCAACCCGGCAACTTACACCAAGGTTTTCGATGAGATCCGGAAACTGTATGTGCAGATCCCGGAATCTAAAATCAGGGGATATACACCCGGCAGGTTCTCGTTCAACGTCAAGGGTGGGCGCTGTGAAACCTGCAAAGGAGCGGGGTTGCGGGTCATCGAGATGAATTTTCTTCCGGATGTCTACGTTATCTGCGAATCATGCAACGGAAAGCGTTACAACAGGGAAACCCTGGAGGTAAGGTATAAAGGAAAGTCGATCAATGATGTGCTGGAGATGACGATCAACCAGGCGGTAGATTTCTTTGAGAACATCCCCTCCATCATTCAAAAGATAAAAACCCTTCAGGACGTTGGATTGGGATATATCACGCTGGGCCAGCAGTCCACTACCCTTTCGGGAGGCGAGGCGCAGCGGGTAAAGCTGGCGGCGGAGCTGTCCAAGCGCGACACGGGCAAGACGCTTTACATCCTTGATGAACCGACAACCGGGCTTCACTTTGAAGACGTCAAAGTATTGCTGGAGGTGCTGAACCGGCTCATTGACCGGGGCAATACCGTGCTGGTCATCGAACACAACATGGATGTAATTAAAGTGGCGGACCACATCATCGACCTGGGCCCCGAAGGTGGTGATCGCGGCGGGAGAATAATTTGCGAGGGCAGCCCGGAAGAGATCGTGAACTATCCTGAAAGCCATACGGCTGCATTTTTGAAGGCAGAGCTGCATCGTCAATAGGGCATTTAGCTATTTTTAACAGTTTTCTTTGCGATACTTTGTGCCTGCTTTGCTTAACTTTGCGTCACAACTTGCATGAGCAAATTACAACATGGTACAAAAAATGAAACCAGGCAAACCTGATTACGGATTGGTGCTGAGTGGCGGCGGAGCAAGGGGACTGGCTCATATTGGCGTTATTGCAGGTCTTGAAAAACACGGCATCAGTCCCGGAGTAATATCGGGATGCAGCATGGGAGCGATTGTAGCAACCTTTTATGCAGCAGGGATAAGTCCGGAAGAAATGCTTAATGTTGCCAGAGACCGGAAAATCCACAATCTTTTCAACTGGAAGTTCCCCAAGCGTGGAGGCATGTTATCCATGGACCTGCTTAAACAGGTCCTTGAACAAAACATTCCTGAAAACTCATTTAAATCATTAAAGAAGAAGCTTTACATCACAGTATCGAACATCTCTGCAGGTCATCTTGAAGTGATTTCAGAAGGAGATCTGCACAGAGCTGTAATTACATCGGCATCTATTCCGATTATTTTTGAGCCACAAATTATTAAAGGAAATACATATGTCGACGGAGGGTTGTTCAATGATCTCCCGGTAGAGCCGATTGTTGGCAAATGTCACAGGATCATCGCATCGCATGTCAATTACAACGGACCGGAACCGGAACTGACAAGCATCCGGGCAATCGCCGAAAGAGTCTACAGGCTGGCTATATATCAGCATGTTGAAAAGAATTTCAGCAAGTGTGATTACATCATTGATCCCCCTGAATTACGTGAACACGGTATTTTTGATTTCAAACATATTGACAAGTTATTTGAAATAGGTTTTAATGCAGCAGAAACACTTATTGATCACATGAAAGAACCTCTGGTTGAAAAACCGGTCTTTATCAGGAACATAAATAGTAATAAAATGTAATGATATGATAGGAAATCTAAGCGAAGAAGAAAAAAGGCAGCAGGCTTTTCAGCCCAAGAGCTGGCAGGAGATAAAAACGTATGATTCCTGGAAAGTCTTTAAGATCATTTCCGAATTTGTTGAAGGATTCGAGAAACTGGGCCGTATCGGCCCTTGTGTTTCGATTTTCGGTTCGGCCCGTTCCAAGCCTGGCAGCCGTGATTACAGGATGGCTGAAGAGATTGCCTACCTTCTGACAAAGAAAGGTTTTGGTATTATAACGGGAGGTGGTCCGGGTATTATGGAAGCAGGTAACAAAGGCGCACATTTTGCCGGGGGCAAGTCTGTCGGGCTGAATATCAACCTGCCTTTTGAGCAAATGCCCAATCCATTTATCGATCCGGACAAGCTGATTGATTTCGACCATTTCTTTGTCAGGAAGGTCATGTTCATGAAGTATGCACAGGGATACATTGTCCTGCCCGGTGGATTTGGTACGCTGGATGAGATGTTCGAAGCCATCACGCTGATCCAGACGCAAAAACAGGTAAGCTTTCCCGTGGTGCTGGTCGATAAGGATTACTGGCAGGGACTGGTCAAATGGATAGAAGAAAGGTTGCTGGCAGAGAACAAGATCTCCGGAGAGGATATGGAACTCTTCCGTTTGGTGGATACGGCTGAAGAAGCGGTGAAGATCATTGAAGATTTTTATGAAAGGTATGCACTGAAGCCGAACTTCTGATACCCCCACCCCTGCCCCTCCCCCATACGGTGGAGGGGAACTGGAAACATTGAAACATTGGAACATTGGAACCTGGAACCTGGAACAAAAGAACCATAGAGCAATTGAACAAAATCAAACTTATACTCCTGCCCATCGAAGAAGATGGCTATCATATATTCGCAGAAACCCTGCTTAATGGTAAACCGGCCAGGCTGCTGATCGACACCGGTGCTTCGAGAACGGTTTTTGATATGGAGCGTATCAAGAATTTTCTGAAAACAAAGAAGCCAAGGATGAAAAAGATCGACAAGCTATCCACCGGGCTGGGGACCAATACGATGGAGAGCCATTCGGTGATCCTGAAAGAGTTCATGATCGGTGATACGGTCTTCGAAGAATACCATGCCGTTGTGTTGAACATGGAACACGTGAATCAGTCGTACCGCATGCTGGGCTACCCGGAAATTGACGGCGTACTGGGCAGCGACATCCTTCACGGGTTAAAGGCCGTGATTGATTACGGGAAGAAGGAAATCCGCTGGCGGTGAGGATTCTTCATTTTTTATTTTTCGTTTTTCATTTTATTTTTCATTTTTCGTTTTTGATTTTTCATTTGATAGTTAAATGAGTATTGGCGATTGGAAACGTAATACCAAATATTACACCAGGGGCAAAAAAAGAAACCAGCAATTTGATGTAACTTGCTGGATTTCTGTTTGTCGGGGTACTCAGATTCGAACTGAGGACCCTCCCGCCCAGGCGGGATGCGCTAGCCGGCATTGATCCGATAAATAAAAATATAAGCTAGCCTTGATGATATAAATGAAATTACTATTTTTGCAGTCCTTTTTAAGCAAGGCATTTGTTTTTGGAGAGATGGGTGAGTGGCTTATCCGCCAACTGGCGGATGCTTAACTGACCGACTCTTATGAGAAAGAAGGTAACCCGGAGAGATGGGTGAGTGGCTTAAACCAACAGTTTGCTAAACTGTCGTACTCGATTAGGGTACCGGGGGTTCGAATCCCCCTCTCTCCGCTTCAATTACATTAAATAATTCGGGGTATAGCGCAGTCCGGCTAGCGCACCTGCTTTGGGAGCAGGGGGTCCTCAGTTCGAATCTGAGTACCCCGACAGATTGAAAATCCAACCACAATATTTTAATGGTTGGATTTTTATGTTTTACACCTACGTCATTCGTTCAAAAACAAGTAGCAGATTCTAAGTTGGTTCGACTGGCAATTTATCGGATCGCATTGCCAGACATCAGCAGAACAGAAGCAAATCGACAAAAGGTAAAGGACCGTGGATATTGGTTTATTCCAAGTCCTTCGACTCCAGGTGCGAAGCCGTAAAGATGGAGTTCATGATCAAAAAACGAGGTGCTCAGCGATTTCTTAACGACATTTTCAGATCCGGCTAGCGCATCAGCCCGAATCTGAATACCCCATACCGCGTAACCCGCTCCCCGTAACCCGCACCCCGCACCCCGAACCGCTCACCTGCAAACATAGCGGGAGCATTGGATGGAGACATGTAGATGAATGAGGTCTGATGGAAGCTGCCCGCAGGTGGGATAAATGTTGTCTTTACAGATGCATCTGCTTATACGTCTAATACGGATTATTGTTTCATATGGTTGAGAAACATATTTTCTGCTTACTTTTACATCTCATCTTCTTATGTTATGATGAAAACGATATTCGTACTCCCGTACACTCTACTTCAACTACTTGCCTTTCTCACTTTCTCCCAGGAACTGACCCCTGTCCTCACCCACGCAATGACCCCCGAAGAAGAATTACGAAAGCACGAGATCGGCAGGGACTTTATAGTCACTCCGCCTGCCTCTCAGCCTGTCAGAATGGTGGCTGAATTCGAAGATATGCAAAGCGTACTGATCCAATACCCTTTCGCGATCCCCATGAGCCTGATAGTGGAAATAACGGAAGATTGCGACGTTACAACGATTGTGCCCAACGCAGGCATGAAGAAAAATGTCCTGAACCAGTATGTTGCCGCCGGGGTGGACACGTCCCATTGTGAATGGCTGATCGCCCCGACCGATTCTTACTGGACCAGGGACTACGGCCCCTGGTTCGTGGTTGACGAATCTCATACCATGGGTATTTGCGACTTTCCGTATAACCGTCCCCGCCCATTCGATGACAACATACCTGTTGTTTTAGCTGACCAAATGGGAATCCCGCTATATGGCATGGACCTCATCCACACCGGCGGTAACTGGATGTGCGACGGAATGGAAGCTGCAGCTTCTACCGAACTGGTCTGGACAGAGAATCCTGATCTCAGCGAGGACGATGTGGATTCCCTGGTCCAAAATTACCTTGGAATTGAAACCTATCATGTTTTACCCGATCCTCTGGACGAATACATCGAGCACATCGACTGCTGGGGCAAGTACCTGGATGTGGATAAGGTGCTCATCGGCCAGGTCCCTGAAAATGATTACCGTTATGAGGATTTCGAATATGTAACAAACTACTTTGCCTCACAAACCTGCTCGTACGGAACCCCATATCAAGTTTTCAGAATCTATACTCCCGGGACTTATCCTTACACGCCGTATACTAATTCACTGATCCTCAATAATAAAGTCTTTGTGCCTCTGACCGGAAGCCAGTGGGATGATGAAGCAATTGCAGTGTATGAAGAAGCGATGCCCGGTTATGAGATCATCGGAGTGCTATACAGTGGCTGGCAAAATACCGACGCCCTGCATTGCCGTACAATCGGAATCGCTGATACGGGAATGCTGTATATCCGGCATATTCCGCTGCACGACACAGTTGAGTTCAGCATATCTTACAATATTGAATCCGAAATTATCCCATATACAGGTGAAGGATTGATCCCCGACTCGTTAAAATGTTTTTACAGTATTAACAATGGAGTGTACCAGTCGGTACCTGTTGAATTACTGGAAGGAATCCAATTCAGGGCTAACCTGCCCTTAATCGCATCCTTGAGCGAGGTGTCATACTTCCTTCATGCGGCAGACTCTTCGGGCAGAATAAAAAACCATCCATTTATCGGCGCCCCGGATCCACATCAGTTCACAGTGGGTTTCGCTGGCGCTGACGTGATCACCCCGGATACGCTGACATTCAGCAATACGACGGAAATGAATTCCGGAAAAACATTTAATATTTATAATTTCACAAGTACTGAACTGATTGTCAATGAGATTGAAAAAGAATCCTCCGGCACCTTCGGCTGGTACATCGATCCGTGGAATATCAGCTTGCCTCATGAAATGCCTTCAATCGATACCTTATCGCTTACCGTTAAAATTGAATCGCCTGTCAGCAACCAGTTTGCCGAGGTGCTTTTCGACACCCTCGATATCATCACAATTTACGGAGAACGGCAGGTGATTATTAAGGTCAATGTTGCCGGCAGATGGACCGGAGCCGTTTCAGGCGACTGGAATGATGAATCCAACTGGAGCGATGGCTATATCCCTGCAAGCACCACAGACGTTTTTATTCCTTCAAATACTCCGAACTGGCCTGTAATCAATGGCAATCTTACCATTGGAGAAACCTGCGGAAATATTACATTGGAAGGTAATGCGCAACTCACAGTCAATGGGACCATTGTTGTCAATCCCGGTAAGCATCTTTCTTTAATGAATGGCGCAGTTGTATACCAGGTGACCGGAGGACTGTAAGACACTAAAATCCCGCACTTAACACTCAACACTTAACCCTCAACACTTACTCATGGTTTTCCGCTAAAATTCAAGTTAGCCGGAATCCGCCATGTTTAACTCTTCTCATGACCATACCTTTGTTTCATTAAAAGTTCAAAGTTCAAACTTAAAAATTAAATAACTCAAACTCAAAATTAAAAACCCAAAACTTAAAACTTATAAAACGGAGGTTATTATGAAAACTTTAAAATTAACAATGGTCGCAGCAGTAGTTGCCTTTATGATGGTCGGTGTCGCAAATGCCCAGGTGATGCGGGAAAAACCCAAGTTCCACAGCGTTATAATCACAACCGTGGAGAAAGCTATCCAGAATCCCGGGTTGGAAACAGCAATGTACTCCCAGCTAAAGATCAACGATTTCCTGATGTATCATCCTGTTGTCTGGACAACCCATGTGACATTCAGGAAATGTACTTACCGTATCAGCGGGACACGCGAGCAGTGGCACAAATTCTTCATGAAAGTCGGCGATAACGACGGGAAGACCAAATACCGCCCTGCTACCACGAATTAAATGAAGGTTCTGAAAATAAAAAGAGGCTGTCTTACAAATCCAGGCAGCCTCTTTTTTTTACCTCCTCCCTGAATTCCACTAGAAAAAATTTCGGATAATTTCAGCCATACTTTTTCTTTCTAACAGATATAAATTTACTTCATACAATAATCAACTCAATACTTAAACCCAAATCTTAAAAACGGAGGTTGTTATGAAAACGTTAAAAATCGCATTGATCGCAGCAATTGTAACCTGCGCAATGGCAATTCCCGCGAGGGCGGACAATGTGCCTGATGAGCCTGGCATCTGGGGGTATCGGGTCATCTCCATCGAAAAGGTGCTGCATATTCCAGGGCTGTCTGCCGCTGTGCGCGAGCAGGTGAACCTGAACGATGTGCTGCTTTGCCCGAGCAAGATCTTTGTTGCGAACGTGAAGTACAAGAGCATCGTTTACAAGATCAGCGGAACCAAGGAACAGTGGCTTGAGTTCTTCTGGCGCAAAGGCGTCAGGCAGGCCAGCGCAATCAAGGAACGCGGCATAGAGTAAGCCGGGTAAACAAAAAAAACGGAGGCTGTCTCAAAATTCTGAGCAGCCTCTTTTCATTTACGTCAGTAGGATTAGCACCAGTACAACCACCACCCCCGTTGCAAGAATTGCGTAAATCGCCCTGTTTTCTTTTTTGATCTTTTCCCGGACCTCATCCAGTTTACGCGTGGCTTCCTCATCGCCCGGCTTTATTTCCAGCGCCTTTTTATACCACGACGCGGCTGACCTGAAAATCTCGATCTTGGTAAAATCATCTCCTGTCGTCATGCATTCCCTGTAGCGTTTCTCTTCGGGAGTAAGGTTATGGTCTTCATGATGTGTTGCCATGATTACAGAATTTTAGTTAAAGTTAGGAAAAGTTATCAGGAGGCTGTCATAAATTGCTAAAATTCTCTTTCTTCGATTAAGTGTTCGTCTCAAAATAATTTCTTCTCTTTGGAACCAACGACTAAAGCCGTTGGTTACGTGCAAGTTATAAAAATATAACCGACGAAGTATATGATCACTTTCCAGACATCCTTAATTTTCTGAAAGTATAATCTGGATTTGAAAGAATCTCTCTCCAGGAAAATATTTAGCAAAATGAATTACTGGTTCAAACTATTATTCTAATATTGTAAACATGGATAATTAAACATCCGGATGACTTAATTATTAACAAACCAAACATTAACCTTATGAAAAAACTATTTTTTTTCGCTGTTCTTGCTTCAGCGCTCTTTTTAGCATCCTGCACGAAGGAAAAAGCCGGTGAGATTGGCGGGGACCAGTCACCAATGGGTGAGGTCGGCGTCACAGTTTCCAGTTCATCCATGGAAATTGCCGGTGTCAGTAATTTCAGTGCCACGGTTACAGCGTTGGAAGACGGCGTATCATTGTATTCTGCAACGGCTACCGTGACCAATCCGCTGTTGAAAAATATCGCCGCAAATTACCCCGGCGTGGAGGTTAACGGCGACCAGCTAAGCATCACAAACGTAAAGATCCAGCAGACGAAAGAAGGGATCAAAAGCATGGAAGGCCCCGGGGCCGGCGTACTGGTAAAGTATGATTCAAAAGTTGGCGATACCTACCCCATTGAAGGCACCGACAGGGAAAGAAAGGTGGTCAGTAAATCAACCGATGATGATTACAACTACGGATTTTTTCTGATCAAAACGATCCAGGTGGAAATGGATCTATCGCATTTGAAAAGCACCGGTATCACAAAATATACTTACATAGCTAACCATAAGTTTGGCTTGGTTGGAGTGAAGTTGGATTTTGATGACCAAACCAGCGTCACGTTCCCGATTTATACATCCGCTGAAAATTAGGCATCGGGGAAATCCGGTCTGACTGATATTTGACTGATGGGCTCATTTTTATTGCCTTACCGCTGGAAAACCGCAGGTATTATGATGGCAATTGCCGGCATGGCCTGCACTGCATTATACAGTTTTTTCGATTTTCGTTTTAAGATACCTGTTTTTGCTGTCGTTTCCATCTTCATGGAATCGAAATTCTTTACAGTTTTCCAGACCAATTTTTCAGAAGAGGTTATCCTGTTTTTACTGATTACAGGATTTAATCTGATCATCTTTTCAAAAGAAAAGAATGAATCCGAATCCCTTGATACGATCCGGCTGAGAGCATTTGCCGGGGCTATGATCACCAATGCGGCCATCCAGCTTCTTGCCGTTTTATTTGTTTATGGAGCCGGTTTTGCCGCCGTAATGGTTTTCAACCTGTTATCTGTCAATATCTTGTATTTGATTTTCTTTTACAGAATGAGATGGAGTCTAAAAAGAAAAAATCATCCTTTTTAACACTGAAGTCCAACGGGTAAATCCGCAGTTGTTGAATATTTTACAACGCAGAAATTATTTTGTCGTAAAAACACCTACGCACAAAATCTCACGAAAAGTTCATAACTTTATGCAATTGGACAGTTGGACAGTTGGACAGTTGGACAGTTGGACAGTTGGACAGTTGGACA
>CAYUQP010000010.1:0-6828 GCA_964447005.1 uncultured Bacteroidales bacterium | reverse complement strand
TTGGACAGTTGGACAGTTGGACAGTTGGACAGTTGGACAGTTGGACAGTTGGACAACAAATGAAAAATGAAAAAAGAAAATTGAAAAACGAAAAATAAAATGAAAAATGAAAAACCAAAAATGAAAAATCTGCTGAACCGTTCTGCTGCTCACAAACTGGCCAGGTCTATCGATATTCGCCTGGGTGTCAGTGGAATCAAGGCCCTGAATGACAGGATCGAAGAAATTATTAAGGAAGCAGCCGTCAAATCAAGGAAAGACAAGCGGAAAACCATCCTGGAACGTGACGTCAGGCACGAGAAGGATTTATTTTCCCTCTGAGTTCCTTCAGCCCTACCGCCCGTTGGTTTGCCTCATCCCAGAACCGGATGCTGAGGGCTTTAAAACTTTCTATTAAGCTGATAGGCCTGATCTCACGGAACAATTCGTTTTCTTTATATGCTTTCGGAAGATTGTAATTGGGGATGGTCGGCCCGAGATGATGAATATGGTGAAATCCTATGTTTCCTGTAAACCATTGAAGGATTCGCGGGAGTTTGAAGAAAGAACTACCTTCCAGCGCCATCTTCTTGTAATCCCATTCGTCCTGCCTGGTCCAGATCACCTCTTCGTACTGGTGCTGCAGATAAAACAGGTAAATACCCCCGATTGAAGCAAAGAACATTACAGGTAATTGTATGATTAAAAAAGCCTGCCATCCGATAGCCCAGCTGACCAGGGATGCAACAGCCAGCAAGATCACATTGGTGGCATAAACATTCAGGCGCTGTTTTCGTGTCATCCACCGGCTTGAGAACCTGTTGCCAATGACAAAGGTGGCGATTCCTCCAATACCCAGCATCGTCAACGGATGGCGGAAAAAACGGTATTTAAATCGATTGAAAGGAGATAAAGCTAGATATTCATTCACGGTCAGAGTCCAGATATCACCCTGCCCTCTTTTATCAAGGTTCCCAACCGTTTGATGATGGGCCCTGTGAAGGTCGGTCCATCTGTGATAAGGCGTGAAGGCAAGTATTCCGCAGGCGCTGCCGATATAGAAATTGAGCTTTCGTGATTTAAAAAAGGAACCGTGGCCGCAGTCATGAAAGATGATGAATATCCTGATCAGAAAACCGGCCGCGAGGATAATCAGTGGCAACGTAAGCCAGAACGATATCTTCAGCGTGAAGACCATGAGTACCCAGAGCAGGATGTAAGGCACGATTGAATTGACCAGTTGCCACACTGATTTCGACATTTGCGGCTTGTTGTAACGGGCAATGATAGCCTGCCAGGATGGAGGAGATGAAGATGGATTGTTTTGCGTCATGGGTTCAGGTGTCGGAGCGTGTGGTTACCATTTTTTAAAGGGAGACTTCTTCTTTTTTCCACCGCCGGAAAAGTCTTTCTTCCGGTCGCCGGATTTCTTGCCGGATTTGCCTTTTGACCAGCCTTCCGTCAATTCATCCGACCATGCCTTCGGCTTGTCCTTTTTATGCTCTGCCGGTCTGAACTTAGGCTTCGGTTTATCATTGGCTCTGAATCTCGGTTTATCACCGGCACTGAATT
Source organism: uncultured Bacteroidales bacterium (assembly GCA_964447005.1). Taxonomy (GTDB): domain Bacteria; phylum Bacteroidota; class Bacteroidia; order Bacteroidales; family JAGOPY01; genus JAGOPY01. The sequence goes on along the minus strand of CAYUQP010000010.1, from coordinate 5,277 downwards.
TCGGCTTATCATTAGCCCTGAATTTCGGCCTGTCTTTGGGCCGGTTCTCCGATGCCTTCACAATAACCTTGACTCCTTCAAAATAAGCATCTCTGAATGATTTTGAGACTAAATCACTGAAGTTCTTGTCAACCTCAAAGAATGAATTCGAATGCCCGATCTCGATTCTTCCCACCTCTATATCCCGGGTCCGGGTTTGCTCATTGATAAAGCCGATCAGGCGCGGCGGGTTGATCCCATCCTGGAAACCAACATTGATCTTGAAAGTCACAAACTGGTCCTGCGGGATCTTTTGCCTTTCCTTTTCAGGGTGGGCGACATTCAGATCACGTGCATTCTTATAGTAGGATAAAAACCGGTTGAATTCGACCGACGCAAACCGTTTGATCAGGTCTTCCCGGCTAAGCCATTCGAGCTTTTTGTATATCTGGGGCATGAACGGTTCGATCTGCGCTTCGTCCACTTCCACGTTCTCCATCCGGTCGATCAGGTTAAACAACTGCTTCTCGCAGATTTCCGTGCCGGTAGGGACGGCTTTCTGTTCAAACCGTTTGTTCAGCAACCGTTCGATATCCCTCATCTTTCGGGTTTCCCTTGAATGGATGATCGAGATGGCCACGCCGCTCTTCCCTGCCCTTGCGGTCCTGCCGGTCCGGTGGATGTAAACTTCATTGTCGTCCGGCAGGTCATAATTGATAATATGGCTGAGATCATTGACGTCCAGTCCGCGGGCAGCAACATCAGTGGCAACAAGCAATTGCAACTGTTTCACCCTGAAGCGGTTCATGACGTAATCGCGCTGGGCCTGCGAAAGGTCCCCGTGCAGTGCGTCCGCGTTGTAGCCGTCGGCCATCAGTTTGTCCGCGACTTCCTTGGTGATCTGGCGGGTGCGGCAAAACACGATCCCGTATATGTTCGGGTAGATATCGGCAATGCGTTTCAGCGCCGCGTAGCGGTCTTTCGCCTGGACCGTATAGTATTCATGCCTTACGTTTTCCGCGCCCTGGTTCACTTTCCCGACGGATATCTCTTCCGGGCTGTTCATGTATTTCCTGGCGATGGCGGCGATCTCATCGGGCATGGTTGCTGAAAACAGGAATGTTCTTTTCTTTTTCGGCGTTTCTGCCAGGATAACGTCCAGGTCTTCCTTGAAGCCCATGTTCAGCATTTCATCCGCTTCGTCCAGCACGAGGAAACGGATGTGCTGCAGTTGAAGCACTTCCCGCTTGATCAGGTCCATGACCCGGCCGGGGGTCCCCACCACGACCTGGCAGCCGTTTTTCAGGGCTTTGATCTGCGCCCGGATGTCGGCGCCTCCGTATACCGCCACCGTGCGGAACCCGCTGACGAACTTTGAGAACTTCTTCATGTCGCCCGTGATCTGCATGCAGAGCTCGCGCGTTGGGCACAGCACGATGGTCTGGATCTTCTCGGATTCCATATCGGTTAGCTGGATTACAGGAAGCCCGAAGGCGGCGGTTTTGCCGGTGCCGGTCTGTGCCAGGGCGATGAGGTCGTTGTCAGAATTGATGATTGCAGGGATGATCCGTTCCTGGATCGGGGTCGGCTCCGTAAAGCCGAGTTCATCGGTTGCACGGGTAATTACTTCCTGCAACCCGGTTTCTTTGAATGTCATGTATTGATTTTGCGTTGATTAGTCCTTCAGGGAAGGGAAATTCGGCTGCAAAGATACTGCTATTTATTTGATTTTCATTTAATTTCTTGGGAATTGGTCGCAGCCCCCTCCCAGCCTCCCCCATACGGGGGAGGAGTGTTTCCCGAATCCGTAAGATTCGTGTGCTTATTGCACAGGATGCGGGATATGATATTCGACCCCGTTCGGGGTCGTACGTTTTCGGGTGGGATTCACGTCATATTCACATTTGATGCCTTCAGCATCGGGGGCAGGGAGGCATGGTGGCATGGGGGCATGGTGGTCTGGTGGTCGGGTGGTCGGGTGGACGCTATCTCCAAACCCGAAGGGTTTAAATATGAATAGGCCGGACACCATCCATGAATCCGGCGAACCCGAAGGGTTTGAATATGAATTGATGATTGCCGGTATCATGATATTCGACCCCGTTCGGGGTCGTATGTTTTCGGGTGGGATTCGCGTGCTATTCAAGTTTGATGCCTTCAGCATCAGGGAGACGGGAAGACGGGAAGACTTTAGGACTGTAAGACTGTAAGATGCAAGGATAAATTGCAGGTGCAACAAATCCGTGTAAATCCGTCTCATCCGTGTCATCCGTGTGCTATTCACCGTTGATAATCAGCAATATACATTACTTTTTTTTTGCAAAATAATTTGCTTTTCCAATAGAACTTATCTAATTTTATTGCATCAATCCTAACTCCTGCACACCATGAAAACTCAAAAATCTAACATCCTCAAAACCTCAATTCTCCCAATCCTCAAATCCCCAAATCCCCAAATCATCTTCCCGTCCTCCCGTCTTACCGTCCTCATCTCCTTTCTCCTCCTCTCCCTGTCTCCCCTTCTCCTTGTCTCCTTGTCCCTCACCGCTCAGTACTACGACGTCTGCTACCCCGGCAAGGGCTACCCGGCCATTTTGAGAATATATGACGGGAAAGAAATGCAACGGTTTGTGATTCCCGAGAACACTGAAGATCAAGTATTCAGGGTGGAAGGGAATGATGGAACTTTTGATCTGGATTTGGGTTTCATGAAGGATGAAACAGCGCATCCGGCGCAGACCGGACGACATGAATTCATCAACTGGATCGATCCGGGAGTCGATGTGGAAGGGGACCTGCCCTCGCACGGAGAATTTTCCAAAGACGGAAGCATTTTCGCGTTTTGTTACCAGCACAGCAATAATGTCATCTTCTACGATGCCATCACGTATGAAATGCTGGCGACGGTGCAGGTTCCGGCGTGCCCCCTGTGGCTGAAAATGGGTGAAAACCACGCGTATGTATGCTGCCATAAAGGACAGGGGCTGGCGGTCATTTCGCTGGATGATTTTTCGATATCGAACTGGGTGCCTGTGGAAAGCACACCCTGGCAGGTTGAACTGAGCCCCGGTGAAGACACGGCGTATATCGGGTGCGGCAACTTCTATACCTCATTGCTGGTGGCTGTAGATCTTAACACGAATGAGGTGATTTACCAGCAAAGTGTCCCCTCTTTCCATCATTGGGGATGGGGAGGCGGGTTGGGAAGAACGATGTATTACATGGTCAAATTCAAGCTATCGCCGAAAGGAGACCAGTTCATCGGAGGCTATCATGGCTGGCCGGGTATTTTCGATGCCCATACCGGTGTTCTTATTGATTCTCTGACCTTTGGCGGGTGGCGGGGAGCCGCTTATTCACAGACAGGGGATACCCTGTATGTATATTCAAATCATGAATCTACCGTGATGATGTACAGGTTGAATACGGCAGACCTTTCTGTCATTGATTCAATCTGGGTAACAGCAGGAGTCTGGACCGGTATGGTTCAGCATTCTGACCTGGCTATCAATCATGATGGGTCAAGGGTTCTGGTCAATGATCAACTTGACAGCAGGTATTGCCTTTTTGATTTCAACACAGGAACCTGCCAGATCATCCCGGAAGACATGCTGTACTGGGATTCTCCGACTTATTCTTCCTTTGACGGCAAATATGCGATCGTCGCTACCTGGTATGAAGTTCATTTTATTGATTTCGTGACCGGGGAGATACACAACACCTGGCCAACCGGAGTCAATACGGCAACGCCGCTTTGCGTATCTCCTAAAAATGAATGCGTGATCGTTGGTAACCTTCCCGATTATTATATCAGCAGCAATGGTCATGAAACGCTATATGCTGTTAATTTTAAAGAAATTAATAACATCTTCATTGATACGGCCATCATCTGCGGAACGCTCCCTGAAGCTGACGTATCCGCCTGTGCCGATATTTCGGATGATGGCGGCAAGATCCTGTCGGCCAATGGCCTGACTTATAATCTCAGTGTCATCGATTTGGAAGAGCAGGTAACCGATACCATTGTGAATATCCCTTATATCACAGGTATCAAAGTCGTGCCGGGTGCGGATTGTGCAATTGCTTACGGGGAGGATTCCGGAATGTCGCGGATCATTTCCATGACGGATTACTCCGTTCTCGCCGAGTTTATAACTAACCCTGCAGACGAAGTTTATGTTTCCCCCGATGGACAGACCGGGTACCTGATCGGATACTCCTATGGAAATGCAAAAATCACAAAAATCAACATTGACGGGGCTTCCAGCTCCATCCTCAAGGTAAATACCGTTGGGGCAAGTTATGGGGGTATTCTATTCATAGCCCTTGACTGCCAGCCTAGTACCACTGCTGCCATAAGTCCTGACGGACAATATCTTCTGATCGGCGATAACGATCCACAGCTTGGCCCGGTGATCAACATCATAGACACAGAGACTCTGGAAATTCTTACTGCCGTCAATGTTCAGGATGATATGATCTATGGTTATGCTTTTACTGAGGATTCTAAGCGGGTCGTCGCGGTCGCGTATGACTACCATGCCCCGATCATTTATCTCGACGGGGAAGATTCCTATGTTGAACATACCGTTCTTCTGTCGGATGGCAGTTTTTCTGCAGATTACAATCCTCTCGACGGGCTTTTTTATATCCTGGAGCGCGGCGGGGGGATCCGTAAGACCGATCCTGTCACGGGGATTATTGTCGAAACGATACCTGCCGACACTGATAGCTGGGAGATTGCGATTGACCAAAGGGGAATATCCATGGTGCTTTCTGCCACTTCTTTGATGTACGACCGTGATTTTTATCCGCTTCCCGGCGTCAGCACCGTCTTGACGTACAATAAAGAGCATGACCTCTTCATTTGTCCCGTTCCCGGCCCCGATATGATCTGCGTCTTCGATCCGAAGATGGTGGGGATTCAGCAATTCAAACCCGGGAGGTCCAACGACATCAGCATCTTCCCCAATCCGGCTTCGGAACAGGTCGTGATCACGGCTCAGGAAGAGATCCTTCACCTTAAGATCAGCAATATTAAAGGACAGGAGGTTTCTTCGGGGGAATACAATGAGAGGAACATAAAACTTTCCACAGCTGGCATGAAGCCCGGAATGTATATCGTTGATGTGGCGACCAGGTCGGGGAATTATGCCGGGAAGATGGTGGTAAGGTGATCAGGTGGTCAGGTGATCAAGTGATCAAGTGATCAAGTGATCAGGTGGTCGGGTGGACAGGTGGACAGGTGTCTTGTCCTGAAATAGGTTTACAGGAAAAGTAAACTAAAAACAGGATTAT
>CAYUQP010000009.1:0-111115 GCA_964447005.1 uncultured Bacteroidales bacterium | reverse complement strand
ACGCGGAGACGCAGAGAGCAACGAACCCCGGCGCCCCGGCGCCCCGGCGGTTACCCGAGGCACCGCAGTGACGCAGTGACGCAGAGAGCAACGAATCCAGCGCCTCTGCGCCCCGGCGGTTAACGAGATCACCGCAGTGACGCGGAGACGCAGAGAGCAACGAACCCCGGCGCCCCGGCGCCCCGGCGGTTACCAGGAACACCGCAGTGACGCGGAGACTCAGAGAAGCAGGGTGATTGTGATGAATGAGAAACAATCGATGAATAAATATTTCTGCTATTAATTAACACTATTAAAGATTCAATAAATTTACTGTCTGTTACCGGAATCACATTATTAACCATAAACTACAGATTATGAACACACTCGTTAAACTTGTATTACTCTTATGCTTCTTTGCATTTGCCTCAGCTGCTTACCCGCAGTTCAATCCTGCAAGAATAGCCAAGGAAAAGCTGGAACAAAAAGCCAACCAGAAAACCGGCGAAGCGATCGATAAAACCTTTGATGCGGCGGAAAAAGACATCAAAGGCGAAAAGGATGAACCCGAGCAGAAAGAAGATGCTGAGCAGGAAGAAGCGGCTGAAGACAGCGCAAAAGATACCAAACAACAGGAACAGCCTGCCTTTGAATCGTATTCAAAATATGACTTTATCCCCGGTGAAAGAGTGATCTTTTATGAAGATTTCACACAGGATGCCATAGGTGATTTCCCGATGCTATGGAACACGAATGGCTCCGGCGAAGTTGTCACTACGAACCTGTATCCCGGAAACTGGTTGCAATTGAAGGGAAATCATTGCATCTGGACTGACCAGCTTCTCGATCTGCCGGATAATTATACCATTGAATTTGATGTCATCCCGGTTGCCGGCGAGAGCGGAGATATGGAAGGTTACGCCTTCAGGCTGTTTGAGTGCATTAATGAGAAGTCATGGGATGGTGGATCGATCCCGGGAAAAGCAGGTTTTGCATTTGATGTTGAGTATTTCGGAAGACAGAGTTACCGGACCTATATCAATATGAAAGGAGCGGAAGAGTTGGATCTGAAAGGGTATTCGGAAAAGGAGAACATATTCCAGAAAGAAAATAAAAAGTACAGGATCTCCATCTGGATGCAGAAGGCTAGAGTCAGGTTGTACCAGGATGAGACCAAGCTTTTCGACCTGCCCAAGGCGTTCAATTTTCCGGGCGTGAAGATGGACCGTATCAGGATAGAATACGGAGCAGCCCTGATCACAAACATCAGGATCGCGGTAGGCGCCCCGGATACGCGCAGCAAGCTCATTACCGAAGGCAAACTGGTGACCTACGGCATTTATTTCGACGTGAACAAGGCCGATGTAAAACCGGAATCATACGGTACGCTGAAAGATATCGCCAAGGTCCTGACTGAGAATCCCGATGTGCGCGTTAAGATCATCGGCCATACGGATTCCGACGGGGATGACGCGAAGAACCTCGACCTGTCGAAACGCCGCGCCGAGTCAGTTAAAATGGAGCTTTCCAAAGCGTTCGGGATCGCGGAATCACGCATGGAAACAGACGGCTTGGGAGAGACGCAGCCGGTGGCGCCGAATGATACACCGGTCAACAAAGCGCTGAACAGGCGGGTGGAGTTCGTGAAACTCTGAAAAAGATTTACTTTATCACTTTATTCAGGAACACTTCAGCTTCGTGGAATGCCTGAGCGACCGTCCTGGCGGCTTCGGCATCGATCATCCCTGTAAATGCAAGCATGTTCAGGCGGGAAACATAGGTTTTGCCGTCGGACTTTTCGTAAACCGATATCCGGCAGGGAAGCATCGGGGAAGCATCGCGCAGTTCGTCCTTCGAAAGGATCTGGTAAGCCAGCATCGGATTACAGATTTCCATCACCTTGACAGGAAGCACTTCTTTGCTGTTTTTCTTCATGGTTTCCTGCAGGTCGTGGATCATCGTGACCTTCCATCCGCCTGCTACAGCGGCTTTCGACAACGAATCGACCGTGGCGGCAAACCCGTATCTGCTTGCGCTTTCGATCATTACAGGGGAGTTGTCTTTGCCTGCGGTTTGTGCAGTTGCTGTAAAGACTGACGCGAGAATAATTACAAAAACAAATAATATCTTTTTCATGGTTTTTATTTTTGATGAGTAACAATGCAACTTGAGAATGGTTCAAATTTCTCCTAATTTCGCACCGTTTAGACTTAGAAGGTTTTGTTGAATTTTATGGCCCGAAGCATCTTCCTTTTTACTCTTCTTTTCACTTCCACGCTGATTCTTGCGCAGTCATCGGCAAAGAAGGAGCTTAAGGCGCTCAGGATCAATGAAAAAATTACCATCGACGGAAAACTCGATGAAGTGAACTGGCAATCGGCAGAAGGAGCGACCGGCTTCATCCAGTATGAGCCGTATAACGGCGCGGAACCTACTTACCAGTCGGTTTTCAAGATAGTTTATGACGACAATTCCATTTATGTCGGCGCTGTCATGTACGATCCGGAGCCGGGGAAGATCATGCGCGAACTGGGCCCCAGGGATTCCGAGGATCTCAACGCGGATGCGATCCTGGTCAGCATTTCTCCCTACAACGACGATCTGAACAGCTTCGACTTCTTCCTCTACGCCTCCGGCGTGCAAGTCGACGCGAAAACCTTCTCCGGCGGCGACGACATGTCGTGGGACGCGGTATGGAAAAGCGAAGTGGCGATTACCGGCGAAGGCTGGATGGCCGAAATAGAGATCCCATACTCTGCCCTGCGTTTTCCGGGGACCGACAAACAAACATGGGGGATCAATTTCGTCAGGGAGATCCGGCGCATCCGTGAGATTTCCCACTGGAGCTTCGTGGATAAAAAAATCGACGGGGTCCTGAACCAGGCCGGCATATTGACGGGCATTGAAAATATCCGGCCTCCGCTTCGTCTTTCCTTCGAACCCTATCTTTCTTCCACGTTGCTGAAAGATCCCGGACAGGATAAATGGGACGCCAAATTCAACGGCGGGATGGACCTCAAATACGGACTCAGCGAAAGCTTTACACTTGACATGACCCTGATCCCCGATTTCAGCCAGGTGCCTTCCGACGATCAGGTCGTGAACCTGGGCCCGTTCGAGACCTATTACAGCGAGAAACGGCAGTTTTTCACCGAAGGCGTCGAGCTTTTCAGCAAGGGAGAAGTGTTCTATTCCAGGAGGGTGGGGGCGGAACCGATGGGATATGATTTGATCGAGGCAAATTATCCTGAAGAAAATATAGTCGAGAATCCGGAGCAAACACGCCTGATCAACGCGACAAAGCTTTCGGGAAGGACCGTGAAAGGGACCGGGATCGGCATCTTCAACGCCATGACCGCCCCTTCTTATGCAACGGTAAAAGATTCCACCGGTGACACTCCGGAGATCCAGACCCAGCCGTTCACTAATTACAGCATGGTGGTGTTCGATCAGTCGCTGCCGAATAATTCTTATGTCAGTCTTTACAACACCAACGTCTACCGCGGCACATCCGTTTATTCGGCCAACGTGACAGGCACTGAAATGCGGTTCCGCGGCAAAAGGAACCTCATCTCCTTCTCTGGATTGGCCAATGTTTCCCAGAAATATTTCCCCGGCGATTCCTCCGACCTCGGATTTATTTACCAGTTTGAACTAGAGAAGATCGGCGGCAATGCCAATTACGGCGTCTGGCAGGAAGTGATCTCGGATACTTATGATCCCAACGACCTGGGATACCTTGAGAATAACAATGAAATTGAGAATGGCGCCTATTTCAGCTATAATTTCTACGATCCGTTCTGGCGGATCCTGGATATGGATAATGCCATTGCGATGGAATTCAAACACCTGTATTCCCCATTGGACTTCACCGGCATGGAGATTACATTTGAGAACAGGACCCAGTTCAAAAACAAGCTGACAGTTGGAATGGAAGGCAGCCTGAGCCCGATCTGGCGGAAAGATTACTATGAGACCAGGAATCCGGGATGGTATGTGAAACTGCCCCCTTCCTATGCTTTCGGAGCATTTTACTCACCGGATTACAATAAAACGTTCCTGGTGGATGTCATGCCCGGGATCAACTGGGGATCAGACTACGACCAACTCGGCTGGTACCTGCGCCTCAGCCCGCGCTACAAGGCTACCCGGCACCTGTTCATCGTCCTGACGGCCATGTACAGCACTAATTTCAACGACCTGGGCTATGTGACCGATATTCTTTACAACGATAACTTAAAGATTATTTTCGGGAAGCGCGACATTGAAGATATTACCACCACATTGACAATTAATTACACTTTTAATCCTAAGTTCAGCCTCAGCGGCCGATTGCGTTATTATTACTTCAAAACGGATTATAACCAGTATTATGACCTTCAGAAGGACGGCAGCCTGGCACCAGACAATTATACTGATGATAAAGATTTCATCTACACCGCCTTCAACATCGACACTTATTTTACCTGGCTTTTTGCTCCCGGAAGCGAGCTGGTGCTGGCCTGGAAAAATGCCATTTACACCCGGGGCAGCCTTCCGGCTGAAAATTACTTCGGCGAGCTGATGAATACGTTTGATGCCCCGGGGTCGAACCTTATCTCGCTGAAAGTGCTGTATTACCTCGATTCTCAGTATTTCAGGAAGAGAAAGTAGGAGAAATCTGTCTCCAACGTCAGTACAATCTGTTTCTTTCGCATCGTCAACAACCTCACCCCCTTTACCCCTTGCCCCTTATTGAGGGTGCAACAGAAGTTCATCACTTCCATTCTTTTCGAAACTCCGACGGGTAAATCCGTCGGTTTATAAATTGTAACGATCTTGGAACCAACGGATTTACCCGTTGGAGTTATAATCTCCAGAATGGTTACCAGAAGGAATGCCGACACTTGTTACACCCTCTCCGCTCCGATTGGACAATTGGACAGTTTAACAATTTAACAATTTAACAATTTAACAATTTAACAATTTAACAGTTTAACAGTTTAACAGTTTAACAGTTTAACAGTTTAACAATCGAACAATTGAACCGCTTCTTTGTTATCTACTCTACCCAACTATTAACCCGTTATGAACTTCATCTTCTTTTCCGTTCATTTTCCGGATTTTATCCGGCATTTCAGTTATCACCTGCGCCAGGCCGGAGCGAATGTCCTGGGGATAGGCGACACGGATTACCAGGCCCTGGATGACCGTCTTAAAGGGTCATTAACAGACTATTATAAAGTTGACAACCTGGAGAATTACGATGAAGTGATCCGGGCAGTCGGATACTTCACATTTAAATACGGAAAGATCGACCGTATCGAGTCATTGAACGAACACTGGCTCGAAATGGAAGCACAGATCAGGATGGATTTCAACATTGAAGGGGTCAAGCCGGATGAAATAGAAAATTTCAGAAGGAAATCCCGGATGAAGCAGTTTTTCAAAAAAAGCGTTGTGAAAACCATTCCTTACATTCATGGCCTTACCGGGGAAAAGATCAAAGAATTTGCAGCCAGGCAGGGTTTTCCCGTGATTGTTAAGCCGGATAAAGGATCGGGCGCCAACATGACCTTCAAGCTCACGGATGAAAGTGAAATCGATGAGTTTATTCATAACGTCCCGGATCACGCTGATTTTATTGCGGAAAAATTTGTGGATGGCATCATCGTCACGTATGACGGGCTGACGGGTCGCGACGGCGAGGTGCTGTTCGAATCGAGCACCACGTATGAACAAAGTATCATGGATGTGGTCAATCATGACAACCACGTGCATTACGTCACCATGGCTCAAATCCCGGAGGATGTCAGGGATGCCGGGCGGAAGATCATGAAAGCTTACGGCGCTAAAGAGAAATTCTTCCATATCGAGTTGTTCAGGTCCAGGAAAAACCAGGAGATCATCGCGCTGGAAGTCAATATGCGGCCGCCGGGAGCCTGGATGACCGACGCGATTAATTTTACCCACGACATGGATATATACCGGGAATGGGCCAATATGATCATGCGCGGTGAGATCGGAGGGCCTTTCACCGGGAAATATTTTACCGCTTATGCCAGCCGCAAAAGCCACAAGGATTACCTTATAGGTCATGCTAAAGTCATAGACCAGCTGAACGGCAAACTGGTCAGGCACGAAGCGATCGCCCCGGTACTCAGCCGTGCGATGGGGAATTATGCGTACCAGTTCCGCTCGGAATCGCTCGAAGAAGTAAGGCAGCTTATAAAAATGATCCACGAAGAAAGGCCGCATGAAGATTGAGTATTTCTCCGAATACAGCCATCACCTGGGGCGTAACATGGAATTCAAGGTTTACGGGCATACCGGCAAGCCTGTCCTGGTTTTTCCGACGTCAAAGGGCCGTTTCTACCAGTACGAAGATTTCGGGATGATCGACACCATTTCAGGCTTTATCGATAGCGGGATGATCCAGGTCTGGGCCTGTGACGGAATTGACGGGGAGACATTCATGGGTTTTGACCGGCACCCGTCAGACAGGATTCAGCAACATGAAAGGTACTTCAGGTACATCACCCAGGAACTAATACCCCATATCCAATATCATAATAAAATCTTCAACAACGGTTTTGAGCACCAGCTGATGGTCACTGGATGTTCGCTCGGGGCCTATCACAGCGCCAACATGTTCTTCCGCTTTCCCTGGTATTTCGACAGCCTGATCGCCCTGAGCGGTGTTTATTCCACAGAACATTTCTTCGGACCGTTCATGGACCAGGATGCTTATTTCAACTCTCCCGTTCATTACCTCGCCTGCCTGACCGACGAAGCTTACCTTGAAAAGTACCGGAAGAGTAAGATCGTGATCTGCTGCGGCAGGGGAGATTTTGAAAACCAGATGATCGCCGACACGCTGAAAATGAAGGAAATACTTGAATCAAAACACGTCAGCGCCTGGATCGATATCTGGGGCGAAGACGTCAACCATGACTGGGACTGGTGGAGAAGGCAGATGCCTTATTTTCTTGACAGGTATTTTGACAGTACCCGTTAATTAGCCTTTGCCGTGACGGGTTTCTGAATGTAAATGCCCTTTTACCGGATCATTTCCCGATATTCACCAGCGGAACCAAATTCTGCCCGTAAGGCACCCAGAATGTCGAATTCGGGCTTTCGGCCGCTTTTTCCATCACGGAGGTGAACCTCCACTGAAGATAAGGTGAGGTCAGGCTCTCGGCGATGATCTTCTGCGCGTCGGCGATCCCCCGGGCCTCGATCCGCTTCCGCTCCGACTCCTGGGTCTCTTTCAGCAGGGTGAACTCCATCTGTTCCGATGCCTGCTTTTCCTTGATCTTGCGCTCAATCGCCGACCTTACTTCGGCCGGGAGCTGCAAATCGCGTAAAAGAACAGACTCCCGCCCGTCTTTGTTATCCAGCAAAATACTTCTCGACAAAAATTGCTTTTCCAACCGCGATGAAATGTCCGAAGCAATGGTTGTCCGGCTCTTGCTGTAAAGATCTTCGCTTTTGTAATTGGAAATGACGTCACGGGTAGCGCTTCTCAGATTTGGAAGAACGATCTTATCAACCCAGTTCGTCCCGTATTGCTTGTACATTTCAGGAGCGCCGGCAGGCATCAGGCTGAATAACAATGAGATATCAACGATGGCCGTAAGCCCTTCCGAAGTGGGTGTTTCCATGTGCTCTTTCGCTTCGATGACCCGGGTATCCATCGTGATCCGGTTAGCTAATGGATTGGTCAGCCTTGGACCAGGCTCCAGCGGCCGTTTGCTCACCTTGCCCATGAAATCCACCACCTTGACATGCCCGGCAGGGACAATGGTGCACGACCTGAGTAACAGTATTAATCCAAATAAACCAATGATCATCCAGGAGATCATTTTGGGCGTGATCGCGGAAAATACCCGCCTTGAATTTGTTTCCATATTTTATGTATTAAAGATTAGTTTGGTCTTCGTCATTCCGAAAAGAGAAATACCCATCATGATTGAAAACAATAATCTGCCCATAATATGTTATCATGACATAATCATTGTTTTTATCAATTTTAATCAGGTTGCCTGCCGGAAAACTACGCATGTCGAAAACAGGTCCTGTTTCACCATTGACCGTGATAACGGCTATTGTTTCTCGGTCATAGCTGGATGTGAGGATCAGTGTTGCTCCGTTTCCCATGTCATCCACATCACGGAGTGTTGTAAACGATGAAACACTGACATCGGGATAGACATCCCATATCCTTTGCCCATCAGGATTAATGTTCATAAAATGAGGAACATAATCATAACCTCCGTACGTGCCGATGGACGATGAAAGGAGATAATTATCGTTGTATTTCCGGATAAATTTTACGCCGACATCTTCTCCATTATATTCATTATCAAAGGTATATTCACGAATGAATTCACCCTCCTGGTCCATGAAAAACAATGCGCCCCTGGTCCCGTTCTGGCCATAAACTGCAATCCGGTGGTTTTCTTCCACAATTACCGCTGCCCCATCATCAGCATAAATTCCTCCCCCGATCTTATGCCACAATTCTTTTTTATCCGGCGTGATCATGGAAACGAAATACTCTTTGGACCGGTTGTATTTATCTACCCAGGAGTTGCCGACAATGATGAGATTTCCATCGTAATTTTCTGTGATATTTTTAAGATAAACATTATAATCTGCAGGAAGCAGATACTCCCATGCTTCATTGCCGGTATGGTCCAGTTTGAGGACGCTTTCCGAAAAAACAATATAAAATGAACCGTCGGAAGCTTCCAGCATCGCATTCGGTTCAAGACCAAAATTCTTTTCACGCAACCATTCTATCTCAAAGATTTCGTCCAGTTTTAAAAAAAAGTGGAGGTCTGCACGGCCATTCGCGGTGCCCAGGTCTTCTCCCTGGATGAAAAAACCTTTATCACTGGTTTCAATAGAATTCTGGAAACGGACATTGTCATATCCTAAGTCATAAGTGATCACCTGCCGGATAAAGGACTTCAGGGTATGAAATGCTGTTGACCTTATCGTTTCATTTCTTTTGTCGTCCCTTGCAATCACTTTAACAGTATATAGATGATCCGGAATCAAGTCATCAAAATAATAACCGCTGTAGTATTTTGTTGAATAATCATAAACCACAACAGAATCATTAAAAGCGATATCATAGACAACATCTTTTGAGTCGGGATCGATCGCCTCAGTCCAGGAAATATAGGCCCTGGTATCGGTGATATCGCTGACGGAAACTGAAAAATCACCCGGGGGAAATGTTGGCTCAGGCGGCTCGGGTTCGGGAATAATATCTTTATCCGTGCAGCCGGCCAAAAGCAATGATAATATTATCAGGTATTTCCAGTGCATTTTCAGTTCACATTACAATTCAAGCTGGTAAATGGTCGTGGAATAAAATGACCAGAAGACATGTTGTACATAGCCAAGCCCGACATTTATTTTGTCATTTCTGATAAATTCAACACCACGTCCGTAATATTCGGGTAAAAATGCCCTGAGTTCCCATGTTTTATCCGCGACAGTGTATTCCCAGCAATCCATGAGGCCGACATACCCATTATCATTGTACATCCCACCGATCAGAAACATTTTGTCTCCATTTGTGATAAAACTGGCTCCTCCCCGTTCAATTCCGGGGAAATCACTTTGCCTGGTCCAGGTATCTGCAAGCATGTGGTATTCCCAGAATCCATCAAAAGTCAAGGTGTATGCTTTACCGCCGGAGCAAGCTGATGCGAAACTCCCGCCGGTATTATAAACGGGGATGTCAGCGCATTGGATCCAGATGCCAGAATTAAGGTCATAATACCAGAGATCATTTTTAAATGTGTTATTGAGTTTTCCGCCTCCCATATAGATTCTGGGACCATCCATAAATCGGATGCAGGAGCCGTTAGCTGCACCCGGGTAATCTGTCACTTTTTCCCAGCTATCACTTTCCTGAATGTATTTCCAGATGAAAGCATCATTATTTAAGCGGGAAATGATGTACCCGGTATCATTGTACATCATGTTTCCTTTATAAATTTCACAAAACTCTGGATTGCCAGGATGCTGAAAGTCTGCCAGTTGCGTCCATTGATGGGATGCGAAGTCAAACCTCCACACAGGGGAGTAAGTTGTCAATGTGCCGGGGATGTGTCCACCTACTACATATAACTTATCCCCGATCAGGAAATTAGCATAATCACCGCGAAATTCTCCCGGATAGAGTGTATCCATAACATTCCATGATCCTTCAAGGACCTTGATCTTTTCCGCGCATTCATAATGATGACCTTCAATATAAAGGTCAACCCCGTAAATTCCGGCTTCAAGATCCTGCGGAAGCAACAAATTGCCGATGGTCGAAATACTTGATCCACTAAACCATATATCTTCAAAGAAATCAAAATATATGCTCAGCGGAATTTCTTTATTAAGCCTTACTTCAATCTGGTTAGGTACATATAAGCTTTCATAATCGATAAACAAGGAAAAGCGGCTTTTTTTATTGATACAAATGGCTACTTTATCCCACAAATGGCCATAATTATCATTTACCAATATGTATGGTCTGAATGAATTTTTAACGCTCCTGACAATCAATTCGTTACTGTAATAACGATATTTTTCGGTTTCCAGGTAAGCTTTTACCGCGAAATCATGATTTAACTGATCCAGTTGCAATATGACCACCGTATCCTGGTAGCGTTCTTCAGTAATAGGAATATCAATCTCAAGATCGGGGTCTGTAAGGATGGTGATGTTGTCAAAGATAACTCTCGCAGCTGTTATTTTTTGTCCTTCACCAAGGTCAATGCTGAGAGAGGCCTGGAATACAGATAGTCCAGTTGCACTGGCTGAATCGATTTCAATTTTTGGAGCATCGAGTACTGTACCTTCTTTGTTGCACGAAATGATCAGCAGTGCGATGCACACTGTAAAAACAACAAAATATGCCGCTAAGTTTGGTTTGATCTTCAAAGCGATTTTTTTCAAAGGCGAAAGTTAAGCATTTTCATGTTAATGGGGCTCACTGCGCCGGCCAATATTCATCAATGAGTTGGATACGCAACGATTAGCTATGAATAAGGTCATCTCCTCCCAAAAACATCCTCATACGAAACAAACCCTTTCCGGATCACATCCTTCAGGGCTTCTTTCGGTTTATAGAACACATTGCTGTCGTAGATCTGCCGTAAGAGCTGTTCTTTGAACTCTTCCGCCGCGAGATGCGCAATGCCGACCGCATGCTCGGCAATCGTCAGCCCTCTCGGGTCAAAAGCGCCATTTTCGGTGACGATGACAACCGGATCGGCCGGGATGGCCGTCGTGGTGATGCCCTGCGGGCTCATGTCCATGATCTTCGACTGCCCTTTCTCAGTAGTCGATTTCATGGCGATGATCGGGATGCCGCCTTCCGACTGATAAGAGCCGCGGATAAAGTCAACCTGCCCGCCGATGCCGCCGTAGATCTCGCGGGCATGCATCGAATCGGCCCAGATGTTGCCGTGCAGGTCGGCGCCGATGGCGCTGTTAATGGATATCATGCGGTTTTGCCGGGCGATCATCAACACGTTGTTGGTACGGTTCGACGGCCTGCTCTGCACCGAGCTGTTAAAATCCAGCCACTGGTATCCTTCCCTGCTGTTGGCCAGGAAAATGGACGAAACGCTGAAACCGTGCGACATGTATTTGTTCGTTACAATGCCTTTCTCAACCAGCCCCCTCATTGCGTCGGCAAACAATTCGGTCCAGATACCCAGGTCTTTCACCCCTTTTTTAATAATTGCCTGGGTTACAGCTTCCGGCACTTCCCCGATCCCGTATTGCAGGGTGCATCCGTCCTTAATGTAAAGTTCGGCGATCAGGTTGCCAATTTTTGTGGCGCGGTCGTCCATAGTATGGACCGGAGTGTGCGGAAGATCATAATTGGTTTCGATCAGGTAATCGATCTCGCTTTGATGAACGGTGGTTCCAAGTACAAACGGCATGTTGGCGTTCCTTTCAGCGATGACAAGCCCTTTGTTTGCTTTTGCTGAGTCAATGGCCGCCCTGACGCCTTCCACCGTGGTACCCAGGCTGTAATTCCCGCCGTTATCAGGACCCGCTACGGTCAGGAACACTATCGTGGGCCTGATGTATTGCGAAAGCTGGTTGGGAATGTCCGACAGGTGAATGAGCTGGTACCGGGCCCAGCCTTTATTCATGGCCTCGCGGCTGTGCGGCCCGTTAAAAATGATCCGGTGCCGGATCCGTTCGCAGGTCTCTCTGGAGAAAAGCTCTGCGATATTGCCCAGCAGGAGAAGACTGAGGGTGTCAACGTCGCGGATCGATGTATCTGCAGCTAACTGCCTCAGCAATACCTGCGGCGTTGCTGCATTGCCGGCAATATATATAATGCTGCCCGCGGGAATATTGGCGCTGTTCACAGCCCATTCGACTCTTTTTACGATTTTCATAGGGAGGTTTGATTGATTGGTATACAAATGTAGGATTTTCATGCGGGAAATATTTAAAATAATGGAAAACCTCTCTTCCCGTCTGCTTCCTGAATTTACCGCGGGGACGCCGTGGCGCAGTAATGCTTTAAACTTTCTGCATCTCAGAGATTCAGCAGTATAATAACAAAAAGCCGGAAATTTATTATCTTTGTCCAGCCAAAGTCCTTGAAAATGAAAAATATCGCCTTGCTTTTTCTCGGTTTGACCTATATCTCTCCAGTTTTGGGCCAATGCTTCATCAATGAATATGATTCCATCCCGGTTTCCAAACCGAAAGCAAATAGAATGAGAAATTTTTCATTTTGAATCATTTTTGCGGTTCAAAGCTTAAGATCTTTCCCGCCCCTCCAGCTCCTTCGCTGGAAATGTAAAGCCTGCCGTCCGGGCTGAAGCAGATGCCCTCGGGCTGGGGAAAGAGCTTTGGGTCAAGTTTGATAATGGCCAGCATTTCTTTTTCCCTTGAGAAGACAAACATTAATTTACCCGCTGAAGCAATGATGTAAATATCCCCTGTGACAGGATGAATTGCCATCCCGGAAGGTTTAAACTTGTTATTGCCGATGTGCTGCTCAGATTTGATAATCATATAAGGCTCCGGGGCAAGAAGCCCGGTTTTAAGGTCGAACCGATATATAGCCCTGGAACCTGTCATATCCTCTGCCTTCACGAATGCCTGTTCCTTGCAGGCAATCAGCAGACTATTGCTCTCTTTGTCGTGCGCCAGGCCTTCAGTGTCGTTTTTGCCCGACAACGGAGTGGAATATTTGTTGACCTGGGGCGCCTCACTGTTAAGATAATCCTTTACCTCCAACAACGTCCCGTTGCTTTTCAGGATCCAGGCGTCGTTTCCGATGAGTTCAATGCCCTCGTAATCACCATCTTCTCCAAAACTTATCGTTCTTTCCACGTTACCGGCTGTCTTGTTGAAGATGAAGATCATGCCCTTTTCATCCTGGACGCAGGCCAGTCTTTGGTCATCAATATAACTCACGCCGGATATTTCATACAAGATTCCGGGCAGCTTCCATGTCCTGTCAGGTGTTGATAAATTATAAGGGAAATTATATCCGGTTTTCATAAAATGCATTGCTTTCCTCTCATCCTGCGAACAGGCTCCATAGGTAGTTATCAGAAGGATTATCAACCAAATGTAATTATTCTTGACCGGTATTTTCATCATAACTCCAGGCTTGCTAATGAACAATCAGATAATTCATGAGGAAAACAAGCACGGTGAAAATGATCCCGAACATGAAAACATTGTAAGCAATCCGCACCAGCCTGAACTTTTTTGAAAGGATCTTTCCCAGGGAATACTGGTTTTTGATCAGCATCGAATACAGATGCTCGTCATCCTGCATCATTTCCTTCAATGAATTCAGGTATTCATCGTAATCGATCTTGATGAAATTTCCGAAGAAAGTCAGGTCAACCTTCATGTTCTCGAGGTCTTCCTTTGTAAACTCACTGTTTATAATGTTCGGCCGCGTTGATAAAATCGCGATGATGATGGTTGCCAGGCAGATCACCAGCAGCACCAGGATCGGCACAATATCCTGCGACATATTCCCGATATTCCCGGCCAGCATGGTGATGATGATCGAAATGATGATGGCATTGACCGAGATCAGGATGTTCGATTTGTTATCGGCTATGGAATTCAGGTTGATCTGGTTCCGGGCTGTGATACGGAACATGGTATCCACACCGCGGGTGTATTCGAACTTCTTTTTAACGGGGGTTTCTTTTTTACCGTCGATCAGCTTTCTGTGCTTTATCCGTTCGCAAATCCGCTTGATGGTATCTTCCTTTTTCGGCTGAAGTATTTTTTGCCCGTATTCCGTGAAATAAGTATGCTGTGAAAACAGATCCGTGAGATTTTTTTCAAAGGTGGCACGCTTCTCGGAACCCGGTTTAACCAGGGCCCTTTCAAAATAAAGCAGATCGAACAGTTCGATGGCATCGTCAGCCGTGATGTACATCATGTCGGCATCACAAAGTACCTCCGCAACCTTGTCTTTTGGCTGCTGTGGAAACCTTGTCGCCCTGATGAGCTCTGAGATTCTGGATATGGCCGGCTGGTCAACATTATTTTCTGAAAGGAATTTGGTAGCGATGGCAACGCTTTCCTCCAGGTGGTTTTCGTAAGAATTTACAAAACCGGAATCTTTAAACAATACCGATATTTTGAGGAGATCCATTTCCTCATCAGTCAGACCGGCATGTTGCCCGATGATCTCAGCATACTCACCGATCCTCTGCGTATGGCTGAAATTATGAAAAACGACTTTTTCAGGCAACTTCTCAGCCATCAGACCGGAGATATACTTTTCTGATCCGGTAATTAAAAGTTCATTAATTTTACCCATACTTCGTTGTAAATTTTTTTCAGTTATCCTGAACAAAGTTATTTCAATTTTGAACATTTTCTGCTTTGATCAGTTGATAAATGAATGATTTGCCCGGAAATCCATAAATACTAAGTTTAGGTCAGTCATGAGAATTTTCCGTTACCTGTTAATCTTCACAGCATTCTTTGCGACGGCCCGTCTTCTGGCCCAGCATGCCGGGTCAGAGTTAGCGATGCCGTTGTTCCAATCCGATGAGATCCTCGAGTTATCCCTGCAGGCCGACTTTAAGACCGTGTTTTCCGTTAAGGACGATTCCACCCTGTTCCCGGCTAAGCTTACGCTGAAGGATAATAATGGCGTGGAAAGGATCGTCGACATCGAGATCAGGACCCGGGGGAAAACACGACGTGAGAGCGATGTTTGCCGGTTCCCTCCGCTCCGGCTTGAATTCTCGAAAAAAACCGTTAGAAACACACCATTCGAAGATCAGAAAGCCATCAAACTGGTAACGCATTGTGACAAGGCTGACTTCTATGAACAAAATACAATCCTGGAATACCTGATCTACAAAGCGTACAATGTGCTGACCGACAGTTCATTCTATGCAAGGCCTGCCCGTATAAAATATATTGGCATGGGCGGGAAGAACGACACGGTGCAGAAGTTCGCCTTTTTTATCGAGCGGGAAAAGTACCTGGCTGAGCGCCTGCACGGTATTGAAAATGAAACGAAAAAGATGGACCCTACCCGTTTTAACCCGCATCAGTCGTGCCTGATGGACATGTTCCAGTACATGATCGGAAATACGGATTATTCGGTTTATGACCTGCATAACGTGATCGCCATCGAAGACTCTGCCGGCAGGTTTCCTCCCATCCCGGTTCCCTATGATTTTGACTGGAGCGGCCTGATCTCGGCCAATTATGCCGTCATGAACCCGGTTGTCGGCACCGGCCATGTGTCCGAACGCGTCTATCGCGGATTTAAAAAAGAACCGTTTATCGTGCATCATGCGATTGAAAAATTCAAGGTAAAAAAACAGGAGATCTACGATGTGTTTTTGAACGATGAGTTATTGGAAAAAGATGAAAAAGCGGATGTCGTAAAATACCTTGATAAGTTTTATGAGATCATTAATGATGAGAAAAAGATACAGACTGAGTTTTTTGATAAAGCACGGGTCGTGGAAAAGTGAATAGCAGATTGATTAAAATAGGGTTTTTGGTTGTGGTTATGGCTTTGTCCTTATCGGGATGGGGGCAGGATGGAAAGGCTGTTTTAACCGCCATTAAAAGCGGGGATCTCATCCTTCTAAAGGCTTACCTGGACAGCGGTGTTGACCCGAATCTGAAAGATGATGACCGTTCCCTGCTGAATTGGGCGATCCGGTTTGACCAGGGCAGGGCTGCACGGTTGCTGATCGAATACGGGGCGGAGGTGAATGAGACGGACGACAAGCTGAATACGCCCCTGATCAACGCCGCAGGGCTTAATAATAAAGAGCTCTGCAAAATTTTGGTTGACCGTGGCGCCGATCCGCTTCATAAAAACAAAAAGGGCCGGCTGGCCAGTGATTTTGCATACAATTACGGGACCTCACCGGCCTACAAATACCTGGTGTCGATGGAAAAGCTGTGCGCAAAGCGCGACACGATGGCTTCAATGCAGGATGGGCCATACATTTACCGTGAAAACAGTGAGCAGGTGGTCATGGCCTATTTTGATCATGACCGTGAAAGGAAGCTCACCGGGATCATCGAGAAGACCATCAGGCACACGGAAGGGGATACTATGGTGCAGGGATTTGGATGGGATACAAAGAATTATTACATCAGTTGCCGGTACGCTCCGGATTCCTGCCACCTGGTGACAAGCGGGAACATTTTCACGGTAGGAGATATTCACGGAAAATTTCACCAGATGCTGTCCCTGCTGATCAATAACGGGATCATCGATCCGGAGCAGAACTGGACCTTCGGGAACGGCCGGCTCATTTTGCTAGGGGATGTATTTGACCGCGGTGGTTCAGTAACCGAGACCCTCTGGTTCCTGCACCGCCTTCAACGACAAGCGCGGGAATCTGGCGGAAATGTGCATCTCCTGCTCGGAAACCACGAAATGATGGCCTTAACCCGTGATTACCGGTACCTGAACGATAAATACGATTTTTTTACAAAATATTTTCAACTCGATTATTCGCAGTTGTTTGAAAGAAACACAGTGCTGGGGAGCTGGCTCCGAAGCCAGAATGTTATTTTAAGGATCAACGATTATTTATTTTCACACGCGGGGATCTCATCCGAATTTGCAGCATTTAATTACTCAGACCAGGCTGTTAACGATTCGGTGAGGGCATATCTTAATTCCGATTACATCATTGAAAAAGAGAGCGCCCGCGACAGGATCCTCGGCGAATTCGGCCCGCAGTGGTACCGGGGCTATGGAGCTTACGGCAACGAAATGGAAGCCACACAGGAATTTGTCGACGAATATTTAGCCGAGAAGAATCTTAAAAAAATGATCATTGGGCATAACGAAATGAGTACCATCACTGCTGCTTTCAATGGAAAGGTCATTTCGGCGGATGTGGTCATCGACGAGAGCGGGAAATCTTCGCAGGGATTGCTGATCAACGGGGACGAGCTGTTCCGGTGCTATGCCGACGGGAGGAAGGAGAAGATCGAATGACTTGCCGGTCTTTTCCCGCTTCTTATTTCTTCCTCACCATACCGCCGAACTCTTTTTCCTGTATCCCCGCCGTACCATAATTTACGATCATGTTACCATGCGGGAAAGACCGCACCCATTCTCCTTTTTTTACATCGAGCACGTATTTGCCTGAAAAATAAGCTCTCCCGTCAACATTATAATAGGTCCAGGTACCGTGTTTTTTACCATTTAAGAATTCGCCTTCATAATTCAGCGCCCCATTCTTATAATAAACTTTAGTTGAAGAGACTATTCCTGTTTTGTACTTTTCTTCACCTTCTACACGGCCATTCTGGTACCAGTAAGTCCATGAATCATTTTTATTGCTTTTGAAGAAATTGCCTTTTGATTTCTTTTCCCCGGTCTCGTGCCAATAGGTCCACTCGCCCTCCAGGTTGCCGGCAATGTAACTGCCTTCCGATTTTATGTTCCCGTTTTCAAACCAGTAGGTCCACCGGCCTTCATGTTTATCATTAAGATATTTCCCTTCAGATTGCTTCTGCCCGCTCTCAAAATAGTAGACAAAATGACCCTGTCTTGCAGGGAATTTCTTTGATTTATAAGTTCCGGTCATCTGTAATTTGCCACTCTTAAAATAATCACGCACCCCCCAGGCATCCTTATCCGGGAAAGCCTTCCGGTAATATACCGCCTGGTCCTTGTCCGGAATCACAATCCAGTCCTTGTCATAATAGAAAATCAGTGTATCCTGTGCCGGCAGAACAACTGAGGCTGCCAGGATAATCAGAAAACCAAGAATGAACCTTTTCATATGCTGGTTATTTGGGGAAATAAAATACTATTGGGAACCCGTTAACGATTTTATTGGTCTGTTCACACATTTCCTTGTAATCGGATGCTTTGATATAATTCGATTTTGTCCTGAACTTGTATCTGATCAGTATCGTACTGTGGCTGACCTGTTCGACGCTTTCCTCATATGTAAATGCCTGGTTATCATACAGATCATACTCATCATTGATGAGAACATCTTCAGGAAAATTGAAGATGACACGGTAATCCAGGTTCAAAGGGTAAGGCAGTTGGTAGTCGTACATTCTGCCTTCACAAGAGGAGGTCTTGAAATTCTGGTACAGCATGACCGGTTCATACCTGAAAAGCCAGTAATTGTACAATGCGTCACTGTTCCCTTTATTGCCATCCTGCCAGAAACCATTTACCTGGTAGTGATAGGTCACGGTAAAAATATTCCCTTCCATATCGTCATCAATTTCCGGGTCTGAGGTCTTGGTTACTTCTGGAAAGATCAGCCCCAGGTCATTTTCCAGCAGGTCTGAAATGTTATCGATGGCGAAATACTCGAAGAAAGCCCTTCTTGCATCCGACTCCAGGCCATGCCTGACGGAAGTCATTTTCAACTCCGCCGGTTCGGTGAACGATTTGATCGTAAACTCGTCGATGACCTCCAGTTTGGATTCGGACCGGACCGGCGCCATTTCCTGGAGCGAATCGGCAGGCTTCCCGATGACCAGCGCTCTTTCAAAGTCATAATTGTTCAGGGACTGAAAGCCACCACCCTGCAAAGTCACGGTAGGATCCACCCAATATGTATTTCCATCGTATTCAAACGTCACGATACAATGGTTAAAACATTGATTATTGGGGTAAAACTTTTCAATTTCATGATGAAGGGCTACATTGACCAGGGCGGGGTATGCATTGGTCACACCGATTTTCTTCAAAAATGAAACGAGCAGCAGGGATTTATCCTTGCAATCGCCAAAGCGTTGTTTTACAACCTGTTCCGGCGGAAATGGCTTGATGCTGCCAATCCCCGTTTCGATGCCCATGTAGCGGATATCATCCTGCACATAATTGATGATCTTATCTATTTTTTCTTCAGTCGTTTCATTTCCCGAGAAAATTTCAGTGAACACCTCATCCAGTCCCGGTTCTTTTTCCAGCGTAAATACTTTCTGTGCCCAGCCGTTCACTTCTTCCCAGGATTTCATGCTGCTCAGAAGAAAGTAATGATAGGGCATTTCCCAGGCTGTCATATTATCCTCAAGTTTCATTGCTTTAACATCTGCCCGATGATATTCAATTAGCCGGTAACCATTCGTATCAGAGTTAGAAACCAGGCTGTCACATCCTTCACATTTCCAGGAGTAATCCTGTTCCTTTGAATACAAAGTCCGCAGTGAAAAATAGTCCACCGGGTTCATCGATTCAAGGGGTATAAAGAGGAACTTCTCATTGTCAAAGATCGGGTTTTCCCCCACCAGGGTGTAGGCAAAGTCAATCAGGTCGTCTTTCCGGATATCGTCCAGGTTCTCGTAAGCCGTAATCTGCCCGGTATAGATCCCCTGGTCCAGGTTATTTTCATTATTCAGCTTCTCAAAACTCAGCGAAGTGGTGCGATCGATTTTCTCGCCTTTTCTCCAGATAAATAAATGATTGATGATCAGCCGCTCGTAGGTCGTATCATAGATGACCGCCAGTTGCGAAGCATCGGTAATGCCACTGTAAGAAACGATACTGGCCACTTCACGGTGATAGACCGTATTCTCTTCCAGGTTTATCTGGATATCTGCCAGCGTCAGGTAATGCCCGGATAAAATATCGTATTTGGTGACGGCAGACTTTTCAGGGATACCGATTGCTTTGACCCATCCGGGCGCCTTGTCGAATAGGATCTTTTGCGCCGGCAATGCAACAGAAAAGGATAATGCAATGATAAAAAGCAGATAGTTTTTATATTTCATGATAAAACTTTTGGAAGGGTGTTGGATCTGTTGTCAGCTTTTTTTTTGGCTTTGTCAAATATAGAATTTTTGTAAATAGAAATTCAGAATGAACAAAATACGGAATAAAGTTGTTTAATTGAAGCCTTAACTGATAATTCAGGCCATCTTACGGACATCAATAAGTTAACTGAGGGCTTTAAGGATGATAAATCCTTTCATTATTTCCCTTCTTATCTTTTGGCAATCCTGGTCGGTTTACCTGGTGGCCGCGTTGGCACTGATCATCGTCCTCTTGCTTGTCCGTCGCTATGAGCTGAACAGGATCAGGCTCAGAAATCAGTTAAGGCTTGAAAAAATAGAAACGGATTCCCTCCGTAGCATGGACCGGCTCAGGTCGCAGTTTTTTGCCAATATTTCACACGAGTTCCGTACCCCGCTCACCATGATCCTGGGTCATGTTGAAAGCATGACGTCGACCGTAAAAGAGCCACAGGATGAAGAAAAGTTGAAGGCCATTGGCCGGAACGCGCGTAAATTGCTGCTGCTGATCAACCAGATCCTTGACCTTTCGAAGCTTGATGCCGGTAAAATGGCATTGTCCGTTTCCCGGCAGGATATTGTAACCTTTGTCAAAGGAATATTATTCTCCTTTGAATCGCTGGCAGCCAGCAAGAATATATCCCTGGCGTTTAAATCGGAACCGGGCCATATCCCGGTAGTTTTTGACACGGACAAAGCGGAAAAAATTTTTTGCAACCTGATTGCCAATGCCGTCAAATACTGTGAAAGAGAAGGAAAGGTGTCTGTAAGCCTTTATGTTGCTGCTGATCATTTTGTTGAGATAAAAATTGAAAATAGTGGCCGGGGTATTCCCGCAGGGCATCTTCCACGCATTTTCGACCGTTTCTACCGGGTCGACGGATCGGGTTCAACCGTTGAGGAAGGCACAGGAATAGGCCTGGCACTTGCCAGGGAACTGGTTGAACTGCACCGGGGCACAATATCAGTCGAAAGCATTGAAGGAGTTAACACGGTCTTTTACGTCAGGATTCCGACAGATCATGTTTTGACAGGTGATGAACCTGTGATCAGTCTGGATGCAAAGCAACTCTTATCAGCGCTTTATGCAGAGATTGCGAATTCCGACCCTGGAATATCTGAGATTAAGAATCGGGGATCCGAAAGCAATGAGAGGGAACTGGTACTGGTTGTTGAAGATAACGCTGAAGTCCGGGAATTTCTGAGGGAACAGCTCAGCGATGATTACCAGGTCATCGAATCGGAGAATGGTAAGGCTGGTTTGGATTTGGCAAAGGAGACCATTCCTGACCTCATTATTTCTGACCTGATGATGCCGGTCATGGATGGATGCCGGTTTTGTAAAGAAATCCGCAATAATATTCCTACAAGCCATATTCCGGTGATCATGCTGACTGCAAGGGCCGGCCTGGAAGACAAGATCGGTGGCCTGGAAACCGGCGCCGATGATTTTATAATTAAACCGTTCAGTTCAAGGGAACTGAAAGCAAGAGTCCGGAATCTCATCCACCAGCGAAGGATACTTCGTGACCGGTTTAGCAAAGCTACCATCATTAAGCCATCTGAAATATCGGCCTTGCCCCTTGATAGAATTTTCATCGAAAAAGTCATACGTTTTATCGAGTCAAATTTCGAAAACCCGGAATTTTCAGTCGATTCACTTTCTGCAGAATTAAGTATCAGCGTCTCCCAGCTCAACCGGAAACTGAACGCACTGACCGGTCAGCCGGCAGGTCAGTTAATCCGTTCGATGCGGTTGCAACGCGCTGCTGACCTGCTCGCTCAAAAAGCAGGTACCGTTGCCCAGATCTGCTATCAGCTTGGCTTTAGCGACCAGGCTTATTTTTCCCGGGCCTTCAGAAAACAGTTTGGTTGCAGCCCGGGAGAATATAAAAAAGAGCAAAAAGTGCAATAATTTGCGCAAAAAGTACAAGATTTCCGCAGTGCCCGCTGTCTAATTTTGACCCGTTCTAAATTAGTCCATTAAATAATCAATTAATTCTATTATGATGAAAAAATTACGTGTTTATTTTTTAGCGTTGAGCATGCTTTTTATGCTCCCTTTTGCCGGATGGTCGCAATATGTGATCAACGGAAATGCCATCAGTCTTGGCAATGACTGTTTCCAGCTTACTCCAGCTAATTATTTCCAGGTGGGATCGGTCTGGTTTCAGAACAAGGTAACACTTAATAGTGATATTACGGTGACAGGCACCCTTAACCTGGGTTCTATTGATGGTGGCGGTGCTGATGGAATAGCCTTCGTCCTTCAACCGATCTGCAGCGGTCTTGGAGTCGTAGGCGGAGGGATCGGCTACCAGGGAATTTCGCCTTCACTGGCGGTGGAGTTCGATACCTGGCAAAACGGTGAATTTGCCGATCCGGCTGCCGATCACGTTGCCCTCATGAGAAACGGGGTGGTCAGCCACAACACGGCAAATAATCTGCAGGGACCTGTTTTACTTCCCAATATGGAAAACGGAACGAACCACCCTTTTACCATATCATGGAATGCCGGAATTAATAATCTGAAAGTCTGGTTTGATGGCAACCTGTTGATCGACTACACGAACGATATTGTTACCAATATCTTCGGCGGCAACGCCAATGTTTTCTGGGGCTTTACCGCAGCAACGGGTGCGGCGATCAATTTCCAGACAGTTTGCATCAGCAATGTCAGCTTTACTGAAGAAGGTTCCTACACCGTCACCAGCCCTTCCTGTCCTGATTATAATAATGGTGCGATCGACCTGGATCCGGCAGGTGGTATTCCTCCCTTCAGCTACACATGGAGCAATGGCGCAACCACTGAAGATATTTCAGGTTTGGTTGCCGGGACCTATTCCGTCACCGTGACCGACGGCAACGGTTGCCAAAGCGACTTCACCATTGAGGTAACCAACGATCTGGATGAAGAAGCTCCTGTTATCAACTGCCCCGGTGATATTACGGTATATAGCGACCCGGGACAATGCGGAGCCCGGGTTTGTTATAATGTGACCTCAACAGACAGATGCACGGTCAATTCCCTTCCGGGATTTACCTATCTCGGCACGTTGGAAAACAGCAGCTATTTTATTTCCAATGCTTCATTCACCTGGCATGGCGCCCTGGCAGATTCCCGTGCTAACGGTCTGCACATGGCTGCCGTAACCTCCCAGGAGGAAAACGATCTTATCGTATATGGCCTTTTTGCCAATGGTCTGGAAAATTCCAGTCCATGGATCGGATTTTCCGATGCTGAAGCGGAAGGAGACTGGAAATGGGTCACCTGCGAGGCTTATTCATTCACTGACTGGCATGCAGGAGAACCGAACAATGCTGCCGGCGGAACGGAGCATTATGCCAATTATCTCAATATTGGCGGCTCATTGAAATGGAATGACCTCCCCAGTGACCTGCCCGGCTGGACGCCTAATCCATACATTCTCGAGGTTGAAGGCACACCGCTTTACCTGCTGTCAGGTCTGTATTCCGGTGAAGTTTTCCCGGTGGGAACCACTACGGTCAGCTATGAGGCAGTTGACGCCGCAGGCAACGCATCTTCATGCTCCTTTGATGTCACAGTAGTCGATAGTGAATATCCTATGGCTGCATGCCAGGATGTTACTGTTACGCTGGCCGGTGGCACCGCATCGGTTACTGCATCCGACGTCGATGCAGGATCAACGGATAATTGCGGTATTGTTTCCATTTCACTATCACAGGAGACATTCAGTTGCGAGGATATCGGCGTTGTTCCTGTTATACTGACGGTTACAGACGCTTCCGGGAACAGTTCCACCTGTTCGGCCAATGTAACGGTGGTCGGGGAGGTTCCTTCCTGCTCCATTGAAGCAATTCCCGGCGTCGGTCCTTATACCGGCGGCCCGGAAACGACCATTTATATTGGCTATGGCCCGCAGAATGTGACCCTGTCAGGTACAGCCACCGGCGGATCGGCATTCACATATTCCTGGAGCCCGTCTGACGGTCTGAGCTGCAGCGATTGCGCAGCACCGGTGTTCACCCCGGCGGCCGAAGGCAACTATGATTTCACGCTGACGGTCACCAACGAATTCGGATGTTCTTCAACCTGCACCATTACGATCTGTGTCCTGGATATCCGCGTACCCGGCACCAATGGTAAAAAAGTTTACCTGTGCCATGTGCCGCCAGGTAATCCTGAAAATCCGCAGACCCTGTCCATCAGTGTCAATGCAGTACCTGCTCACCTGGGGAATCATGAAGGTGATCAACTGGGAGCCTGCGACCAGAGCTGCGATAACCTGAAGACCAGCATCACGGCAGGGGAACTGGTTGACTCGCATGATCATGAATTCTCAGCGATCATTTACCCGAATCCTTCCACATCTGATTTCAAAGTGATTGTTGAATCGGAATCTGCTGAACCAGCATCAGTTCTAATATATGACCTGAGCGGGAAGATCATGCAGGAGATCAAAGAGATCGCCGTTGAACAGGAGTTTACCATGGGCGCTGACCTTAAAGCCGGGATTTATATCATGAAAATCCAGCAAGGTGGCCATGTTCAAAATGTAAGAATTATAAAACAAAGGTAAAAGTTACTTTTTAAAGCGAAAAAAAGAGGGTGTCTCAAAAGAGCACACCCTCTTTTCTTTTTTTGTTTTTTCGTTGCCACACTGCGACTGAATTTTTTGCTCCTCGCGCTTACTCGCTTCCCTTCGCTTTCATGAGGGCCAGTTCTTCCCGATGATATCAATCATTTATCATTTCAGTTGATTTTTTTACAGCTTCCTTCCAACAATGCAAATACATTCCCATAATTTCTATACTTTTGCACTCCCGAAATCGACAATCGAAAATCGAAAATCGAAAATCGAAAATCGACAATCGACAATCGAAAATCGAAAATCGACAAACCGGCAAATCGTTAAATCGACAAACCGGCAAATCGTTAAATCACGAAGTTCGGGCCTATAGCTCAGTCGGTTAGAGCAACTGACTCATAATCAGTAGGTCCCTGGTTCGAGCCCAGGTGGGCCCACAAACATGGACGATGGACGATTGAACATGGACGATGGACCATTTACATGGATCATCGTCCATTGTCATTTGGCAACTGTAAATTTCCGAGGTTACGTTACCAGCAGGACTGCCATGCCGTTCCATCCCAGACTAAAAGTTTTGAGAGGGCATCGTCGAAGTAAATCATACCTTTTACAGGCGTAGGAGGCGCACTGTTACGAGGGGGCAGACGGAGTACGTCGATGATCTGTAGCACACTGTCGGCCGGGCTCATCAGCGTCGTCCCGTTTTGAAACTGCAGCTTGTTTCCGGTGGTGTCAGTCCCGGTGTAATAAGGATCCCGCAGAAAAAGGTCACCGGTAAGGATGGTGGCTTCGTCCTGCGGCGCGTCATCAATAAAAGCGCCTATCACATTCACGTGGTTATGGGTATTGTTTCGCCCGCTGAGGTTACCGAAAGCATTGACGTAATTGCCGGTGTTGAATTCCGCAGCGCCACCGCCGAAGGCGTTAACGCTCAATCCACTGTTGTTTTTTCCGGCCGTGGCTCCAAGTGCATGTAAGAATCCTCCTGAATTGTTGGCGCCGGCAAGTCCGCCGAGGGCCATCAGTTGGAATCCCGTATTTGCAGCTCCTGCCTGGTTACCGATGGCTATAACGTTATCCTTATTATTATTGTATGCACTTCCATACCCCAGGGCTATTACATCATTCCCGCTATTGCTGTAAGCTGATTTGTAGCCAATGGCCGTCAGATAGGTGTCTCCGATAGTCTGATCATTTCTGGCTGCTTCAAATCCGATGGCAGTGACATAATTGGAGCCTCCCCCATTATCCTGGAATGCATTCTTGCCAATGATGATATTGGACGAGCCGGTAATGGCCTGGTTGGCGCTGTTACGGCTGAGAATGTTCTCATTCTGGTCGATCCAGAGTTCACTCGCGTTTTGGTCATTCGGTATCCTGAACCAAACGCCGCCATGATGATAATAGAATGAGCTGTCGTTAGTCAAAAAAACCAGGAGTCCGTTGGCAGGCTCCGGGATAGCATTACGTTGCTGATAGGTGAGCCGGGGAATAAGCACACCTTTACTGTTTCCCTGCACATCAAGAAGGGCACTGGAATGCGGAACAGTCTGCCCGGGTGCAATGGCCACTCCCTGTGACATCATGACTTTGAACGGATAGAGAAATATAACGATCAATCCAATTAAGAAACGGGGTCTCATTGCTTTAAATAGTTTTTTCGCCGTAAAAATATACGAAAGAAAAAATAGATTTTGTTAAAATATTGTTAATAAATTACTAATGGATACAATTTTCCGGAGCGTTAAAGTAGTTTCTAAATAGGTGATAACAGCGATTTAGGAAATACCCGCAAATGATGTAATACGCTCAGGTACCTTCTCCTTCAATAAACACCTTACATTTGCGTCTTCAATGCAGATGCAGTGATCACCGACAGCCGACTGAAAGGTTATTCCCTTGCGTTGCTGGCTACAGTAGCCGGCTCCACGGTTTATATCTTCAGCAAATCTGCTTTTCAACAGGTTACCTTGCCGCAATTTGGCGTGTACTGGTTTGCATTCGCGTTGTTCTGGAATTATTTATACGCCCTCGTGCCGTCAAATACTCCGAAACTGCACCGCATCGCTTCCGGGACATATAAAATGCTAATTGCGATCGGTCTGCTGGAACTAATTGCCACCACCGCATTTTACGCGGCAATACAACTGGCGGCCAACCCGGCGATTCCGTCGTTCCTGCGAAACATGGAATATATTTTTGTCACTTTGCTGGGCGTTTTCCTGCTGCATGAAAAATTATCAAGAAAAGAAGCGGCCGGGGCGGCGCTCACGTTCCTGGGAGCGATGGTGATCAGCTATAACAGAGGGGCCGCTCCAGGGTCTTATTTCACCGGCACCTCGGGTCTGATGCTGGTTTCGACTGTTTTCTACGGCTTCAGAACCATTATGGTCAAGAGCAATATCCATCATTTTTCTCCAACCGTCCTGGCTATCAACAGGGCTTATTTCCTGCTGGCCCTTTCAATTATAATGCTTGTGTTTCTGAAACAAAGCCCGGTCATTCCATGGCGTGCCTTAATAAACATCGCGATCGGCTCTTTTCTCGGGCCGTTTCTCACGTCCATAGGGCAGTACAGCGCGCTGAAATATATTGAAGCAACGCGGCTGGCCATCATTCAGAGCACTACGGCCCTTTTCGTGCTCATTGGCGCTTTCCTGGTCTTTGGCCGCTTCCCCCTGGGATACCAGCTTGTCGGAGGGGCCTTGACTATCGCCGGGCCGATGTGGCTGATCCTGGGGAAATCGTCATTTAGCCACCGCAAATAATTTCATGATTTTGCTTCTTTCGGCCAAAGGAAATCTCCCTGAAGTAGCACACGCACGCTAGATGCCTTCACTCATGTATTTAACAGTTCATTAACAAATTTATCCGGCAAGAGGACTTAATTTTACCGCAATTTCTTCCCCTGATCATCATTTTTAAAAATTTTACCATGAAGCTTAAATAGCGTTTTATTTTTCTAGCCACTGGTCTATTCTGTATATACCAGGGATATTCACAAGGAGTGGCCATCAATAGCAGCAATGCCACCGCTGACAACAGTGCGCTGCTCGACATTTCATCCGATAACAAAGGGGTGCTTATCCCGCGAATGACCGTAACGGAACGCAACGCTATTGCAAGCCCCGCCACCGGCCTGATAATCTATCAGACGAATAGTGATCCCGGATTTTATTACAACGCCGGAACTACAACTACACCGCAATGGACCAAGGTCGGGGGCACAGATTACTGGGGCATTTCAGGAAATGCCGGCACTGTTGCGGGTACGAATTTTATCGGAACCACGGATAATGTCCCGATCTATTTTAAGGTTAACAATACCAACTCAGGTAGTATTGTTCCGGCGCTCTTCAACACTTCTTTTGGTTACAATGCTTTGCCAAATCCCAGCCAGGGTTCCAATACCGCTTTTGGTCAAAACGCGCTGAATGGCAATACAACCGAAGCACGGAATACCTCAGTCGGTTCTGAAAGCATGCAAAACAACACCATTGGCTACGAAAATATTGCGATTGGAACCTATTCTCTCCTGTCGAACCAGGCATCCTCCACCAATATTTCCATAGGTAACTATGCATTGTATATGCAAAGCTACGATCCGGGCTATTCATGGCCCAGTCACAACATTGCCCTGGGTTCCGAAGCTTTACTGCTCAACCAGCCGATGAGCATCAGTAATGGTAGCAAAAATATCGCGATCGGAAGTTATGCATTGCGCAACAACGGGACGGGTTATCATAATACAGCGATGGGTTTCAATGCCTTATACAACAATGCCAGCGGCTGGGCAAACGTGGCTGTGGGAAACTATTCTCAGAACGGGAGTTTCGATGGTAGCTCGAACACAAGTACTGGTTATAATTCCCTTGTTATCAACACCCGTGGCAGCCGTAACACGGCCCTGGGCGTGAATGCCCTGGCTCTTCAGAATTATACCCCCGGCACCACTTTTAATTCAGACAACGTGGCGGTAGGTCTGAGCGCGCTGTATAACAACCAGCCCACATCCACTTCAAACGGGATCAATAACACGGCAGTCGGCACCTTTGCCCTGTTGAACAATACCATCGGATATTCCAATACGGCTGCCGGCTTCCAATCAGCCTACAACACCAATACCGGGTTCTTCAACACGTCAATGGGAGCGTACTCCATGGTCACCAACGCCAGCGGTTCCTGGAATACCGCGGTGGGTTATAACACCGGGCCCAGTGTCAACAATATCAGCAATACCACCTGCATTGGGACTGACGCCACGGCGACAGCGACAGATATGGTGCGGATCGGTAATAGCTTTGTCAATTCTATTGGTGGCAATGTAGGCTGGACCACGTTATCTGACGGAAGGTTCAAGGAAGATGTCGATGAGAATATACCTGGGCTGAGCTTTATCACGCAACTGAGGCCTGTGACCTACCGGATCGACCGGGAGGCGCTCAACGAGTTTACCGGGGTAACAGCGCGGCACACCGAGATTCGAAGTCAGCAACCCGGTATGGAATTCTCTTCCGGAGAAAGATACTCCGGGGTCACCACGGGTTTCATCGCACAGGAGGTGGAAGCAGCAGCAGAGAATCTTGGTTTCAGTTTCAGCGGAGTGGATGCGCCAAAAAATGAAAATGACATGTATGGCCTTCGTTATGCCGATTTTGTCGTGCCGCTGGTGAAAGGCATGCAGGAGCAGCAGGCCCAGATCGAAGAACTGAAAGCGGCCAATGCCATGCTCATGGAAAAGCTGGCTAACCTGGAAAAGGAGCTTTCAGGACGCTAAAGCAATTTGTGCTGTCAGTAGGGGATAGTATCTATCAGCAAATTTGTGTTTAAAACAATAAGCCAATAGATGATTAATCGCTGATCTCTTTTGAAGTCACACCCCTGGCTTGCTGGATTCGTTTGTAATCTCTTTGCAATTCAGCGGGCTGCCCATAACCTTTCGGGTAGATATAGGTTCCCCGTTCATCTTCGGGCTTAGGCCTTTCGGTCTGGAAACCATTATCGCGTACCCAGGGGTCGTTGCGACGGGCCGTCACCTCCCAGCAAACCTGTTTACCCGGGGCGCCCCCACTGACCAGGAACTTCCCGTCACTGACCGGTGCCCCGATATGGAGATCGGGCATAGGCGCACCGACAGCCGTTAACTGGTAGCTGAAATCGATGTTGATCGCATGGAAATAATCCGGAAGGGTTACCCATGATGATCCGCTTTCATCGAGGGTGGCCGTTCCGCGGTAAAGATTATAAGGTTCGGGGCCTTCTATGCAGAAATGAAGAAGTGTTTTGTTCGCTGGATCAAGTGGATGATCGATCATAAAGTTTTTCATTCCACTCACATATAGATTCCTCGATACATCGACATCCCCGGTGAACATCCCGCCAATGCCACCTCCGGCGGGACCGATCCCCCAGACTGCAATTCCAAAATAAGATTCGCTTACATCACCAATAACTCCGTCACCTACATTATTTGTATTGATTCCATAAATTGCACTTCCGGAACCGCTGACAGAATGTCCATATACGCCATAGGTGGTCCCGGTCCCTGAAGAGGCATATCCATATACCCCACGGCCTGACGTTGAAACGGCTTCTCCAAATACACCGTAATTTGAATTTATGGTGCTGAAATTCTTGCCATACACTCCGGCAGAACCCGCCCCGGAAGCTGTATTATTAACAAATCCCCTGATGCCACTCGCATTGGCTGATGCAGATTCCGTTTCACCCCACACCCCCGGAAATGTCCCGGTGGTGCCGGTCTTGACGCCCCTGATG
Organism: uncultured Bacteroidales bacterium; assembly: GCA_964447005.1. Classification (GTDB taxonomy): domain Bacteria; phylum Bacteroidota; class Bacteroidia; order Bacteroidales; family JAGOPY01; genus JAGOPY01. The sequence goes on along the minus strand of CAYUQP010000009.1, from coordinate 80,522 downwards.
GCCCAGTTGGAGGTGGAGGCATATATGCTGCCGGCAGCATGAAAGCGATATAAGGGCTCAGAAATCCCCAAACCTGTATTTCCATTCTTCAGCATCACCAGGGCATCGCTGCTGCCTGCTGACCCGTTACCGATTACAAAAAGCCGGTCTTCGGCAACCCAGGTAGTTGAACTGGAAGGGGTATAAATAGTATTGTTGTAACCAATAGCCGTTTCAGCAAAAGATGGTGCTGTCGTACTTTCACCAAATGCTGTTGCACTGGCTCCCGATGCGATCGTATTGAAACCCCAGGCGGAGGATTGAGAACCTGAGGCGTTGGTTGTAGATCCCCAGGCATTGGAATACGGGCCGGATGCGGTAGAATTATAGCCCGATGCGGATGAGTAATTGCCTATGTTTTCGGTGTTCCATTGGGCCCCCAAAACACGTCCTGCCCTGAATGCCGCCTTGTCAGGATACCACATTAAGCGGGTGCCTCCGTTGATGACCGGGGCCGGGCCAGGAGTGTTTTTCCAATCCCCGCTGAATAACACATTGCCTCCGCCCGTTCCGGTCCCATTCACATGCAGCAGCGCTGAAGGAATGTCAAATCCAGTACCGATACCTATGTCTCCATTGTTGAAAATCAAATTGTTTTCTTCCGTCAGCACCCAGTGGTCGCCCGAAATAACCGGCGTCCAGAAATCACCGGCATAAACATACAACTTGCGCATGTCGGTGTCGTAAACCACCAGGCCTGTGGCAGGATTTGCCAGGGAGTTCCTCTGATTAGATGTCAGCCGCGGCGGGAGAAATCCCTTGGTGGTGGATTGCACATCCAGGATGGCCGAAGGTTCCGGCGTGGGATTGGGGCTCTCCGATACGATAACACTTTGCGAATAAGCCGGGAGATTTATGGCCAGCAGGATCGTGCAGGCGATTAGTATCTGCAATTTCATAACCGATATAGATTTGCTTGTTATTAAGAATGGTTCTAAATAATCAGGACAAAAATAAGAGGAAATATCAGAGAAATCAGCCAAAGCGACTGGCTGACCGATATTTAACAAATTTTTAACAAGGGCAGTCTCTTTTAAAATGCGGCATCTCGAAAGGTATCTCCAGCGATAATTCCACGATCCCTTTAAACACATCACTGTCCATCCACGGGGTTTGGTAGATAATTTTCTTCTTGCCCCGTTTTTCAATCGTGTAAACATTCTTCTGATGGGTTGTCATAATCTCGATTATTTTCTTACGCGAAGTTTCATTGTGGCAATCCATGAGGTCTTTGCCGATCAGTGCCGCACCGCCGTCCTTTTCATAATTCCGGATCGCCGTTTCATTCATGTAGATAATTATTCCTTCTGAATCACAGACGATGACGTTGCCGTCGAGTTTTTCAAACCATTCCATTTTTATCATGTTTCAGGCAGCTAAATTATAAAATCCTATTTTAGCCCCCCAAATCTGAATGGATGCTGAAAAGAACTCTCATTATTACCCTGATTGTACTCGCCGGGCTGCTCACTTTCCTCCTTTGGCCGCTGAGATCAAAGGATTTCGCGATTAACTGGGATGAAGCGGCAATAAAAGACAAACGGAAATTCCTCGATGACATCCCGAAAGCCAACCCTGCTGATTCCATGCCGAATATCGTGTTGATCCTGGTCGACGACCTGGGCCTGTACGACATGTCGTTTTATGGCGGAGAGAAGGTTGAAACGCCAAATATGGATGGCATTGCCAATGCCGGCGTGGCGTTCAGCCAGGCGTACGTTGCCGCCCCGATGTGCAGTGCTTCGAGGGCCGCCCTGCTTACCGGCCGTTACCCGCAGCGTTTTGGCTTCGAATTCCAGATGCACGACCGCTACCTAAGAAACCGCCTGGAATACCTCGGTTTCAAATACTTCATGGCCAGCGACATATGGCGTGCCCGACCGATGGATAAAGTGCCGCGCAAGCATGACATTGAACGCCAGGGACTCCCTCCATCTGAGATCAGCATCGCCGACCTGCTCAAAGCCAGGGGTTATGCTACGGCTTTGATCGGAAAATGGCACACGGGATCACACCCCGGCAACCTTCCTTCAGCTTTCGGCTTTGATTACCAGTACGGCTTTTTCGACGCGCATTCGATGTATGCGCACGAAGGAACGCCGGGGATCACCGATCAAAAGATCGAAAAAGACTTTACCGACCAGTACAACTGGAAACGGGGCAGGACCCATACCAATGGCATTTTCCGGAATTATGAAAGCATCGATGAAAAAGAGCACCTCACCGATGCGATCACAAGAGAAAGTATTGCATTTATCCGTCAGCACAAAGACCAGCCTTTCTTTCTCTTTGCTTCGTACAACGCCCCGCACACGCCTTTGCAGGCACCGGACGAATATGTTGATCTGTTCAACGACGAACCGGACCCGGTTAAAAGGGTCTATTATGCGATGATCAAACAACTCGACGATGCGGTTGGACGTTTGCTGAATGAATTGAAAGGTCAGGAAATTCTTGAAAATACACTGGTGATCTTTTTAAGCGATAATGGCGGTGCGACTTACACTTATACAACCGACAACGGCCTGTTGCAAGGGGGAAAGATCACGGATTTCGAGGGGGGAATCAGAGTGCCTTTTTTCATGAGCTGGCCCGGGAGGATTGCTGCCGGAAGTAATTTCACACCGCCGGTCAGCGCGATGGATATCCTTCCCATCATCGCCGCGGCAACCGGTAGCCCATTGCCGGAAACCAGGCAGGTCGATGGAAAAAACCTGCTTACGTATTTAAATAACGACAGCCTCGTACCTCACAGCGAACTATTCTGGCAACGCGGTTCTACCAGGGCCATCAGGTCGGGCGACTGGAAAGTGATCTGGAATGGTGAATTCGGCGATACGCTGCTGTTCAATATTAATGATGATCCCAATGAAACTACAAATCTTTTTCAACCCGATAATAAGCTTGCCAGGGATCTCATTGGCATTCATGATAACTGGTCGGAATCGTTGCATAAGCCGTTATGGCCGCCAGTGGTTCATTTCATGGAGGAAATGGATGGAAAATGGATTTATTTTGATAATTAATTTCTCTTAATATTATTTTAAATTTGCCCGGATTTTAACCCTTTAACCTCCTGCCATGATAATAGGTTTACTAAAAGAAATTACCGGCGAGAACCGTGTGGCCCTTCTGCCGGAAGGTGTCGCTGCGCTGGTGAAAATGAATGCCACGGTACTCGTTGAAAAAGGCGCCGGGGCTTTTTCGTATGCTTCCGATGCGGACTATGAAAAAGCCGGGGCCCGGATCGAATCCAGGGAAAAAGCCATCGCTTCTTCCGACCTGGTCATCCAGATCAACCCGCCCGACAAAGCGGAGCTCAATCTGCTGAAAGACAGCCAGGTGCTGATCGCCGTGCTGAACCCTTATTTCAACATTGAGCTGGTAAAAGAACTGGCTGCAAAAAACATCACCTCGTTCAGTCTCGACGTCATCCCGCGCACGACCCGTGCCCAGGTTATGGATATACTTTCGTCGCAGGCGACGGCAGCAGGCTATAAAGCGGTGCTTACCGCAGCCAATACCCTGCCGAAGTTCTTTCCCATGTTCATGACGGCAGCAGGCACCATCAAGCCGGCAAACGTGCTCATCCTGGGCGCCGGGGTAGCAGGGCTGCAGGCTGTCGCCACCGCGCGAAAGCTCGGGGCGGTGGTCTATGTTTTTGACGTGCGGGCAGCCGTGAAGGAAGAAGTGGTCGGACTGGGCGCCAGATTCGTCGATGTGGAAGGCGCAACTGACGACAAGGCGGCCGGCGGCTACGCGGTGGAACAGTCGGAGGAGTACAAACAGCGCCAGGCCAAAGCGGTCCATGACCAGGCCATTAAAAGCGATGTGATCATCTGCACGGCACAGATCCCCGGCCGGCGCGCCCCGCTGCTCATCAGAAAGGAAACCGTCGAAGCCATGGTGCCGGGCTCGGTGATCATCGACCTGGCCGCTTCCACCGGGGGCAACTGCGAGGTTACCAAAAACGGCGAAACCATCGTTCATAACGGTGTCAAGGTCATCGGCAACTCATTGTTCCCCTCGGATATCCCGACCGATGCCAGCCGGATGTTCGGCAAAAATGTAATCAATTTCCTCAAGCTCATCATTACGCCGGAAGGCGGCATGAACCTCAACTGGGATGATGATCTCGTGAAAGGGACCGCCGTAACCTTCAATAAGGAAATTGTCCACGAAAGAGTTAAATCAGTTATTAACCAATAACATAAAATCTTATGGAAGAAGTGTTGAAATTTTTCCTGGAATACAAGGACATGATCTTTATCATCATCCTGTCGATATTCCTGGGCATTGAAGTGATCTCACACGTGCCGGCCGTACTGCACACCCCCCTGATGTCGGGGAGCAACGCCATACACGGCGTAGTCATTATCGGGGCCATCATCGTGATGGGGCATGCGGATAACACCCTGTCGCTCATCCTTGGTTTTATTGCCGTGATCCTCGGAACGCTGAACGTGGTCGGCGGGTTTGTCGTGACGGACAGGATGCTTGAAATGTTCAGGAAAAAGAAGAAATAAGGAGGGCAGATCATGGAAACAATCACTAAAATCATCGAATTCTCGAACCAGGTATCCATTCTTGAAGTTTCGTACATCCTGGCCTCGGTCCTTTTTATTCTCGGTTTGAAAAAACTCAGCCATCCCGCCACGGCACGCGCCGGAAACCTCTGGGCAGCTGCGGGCATGGCTGCAGCCATTGTTTTCACCATACTTTTCCATAAAACAAGTGTGGAGCTCCCTGACGGAACCTTTGAAACCAGGGGCATACACAATATCGGATGGATTGTCGCCGCGCTGGCCATCGGCTCTTTCATCGGCTGGTACGCCTCGGTGAAAGTGAAAATGACCGCCATGCCGCAGATGGTGTCCATATTCAACGGGATGGGAGGCGCCTGTGCCGCCCTGATCTCGATGATGGAGTTCCCCAATATGCAGAATACGCTGGCCTACGAAGGGGCAGCACATATGCTCAGCGGGGAGGGGATTGCCATCATGCTGGGACTGATGATCGGGAGCGTTTCTTTTGCCGGAAGTATGATCGCCTTCGGCAAACTCGACGGGCGCATCGGGGATATCAAGCACCCGATGCTTCGCATTGTAAACCTTACATTCCTAGTGATTCTCCTCGTAGCGCTGGTCGTTATTCTCTTTATGAAACCACAGGTCGGAAACAACTGGCCCATTTATCTTTTCGCGGCGGCAGCGCTTGCCTACGGGGTCACATTCGTCATGCCCATCGGCGGGGCGGATATGCCGGTCGTCATCTCGCTGCTGAACTCATTCACAGGCGTCGCGGCCGCTATGGGCGGGTTCCTTTACGGAAACCAGGCTATGCTCACCGGAGGTATCCTTGTCGGATCGTCGGGTACGATCCTGACCATCCTGATGTGCAGAGCCATGAACCGTTCGCTGATGAACGTCATCATCGGTGCCTTCGGGGTGGCCGGTGCCAAGGGCACCGAGTCGGCCGACAAGACCGTCAAGGAGATCACGCTCAGCGATGCCGCCGTGCTGCTGAGCTATTCAAAACTGGTTTACATCGTCCCCGGTTACGGGTTGGCGGTAGCCCAGGCACAACACCTTTGTAATGAGCTTGACCACCTGCTTTCCGGAAAAGGCGTTGAAGTGAAATATGCGATCCACCCGGTTGCAGGCCGTATGCCCGGCCATATGAACGTGTTGCTGGCTGAAGCCGATGTTCCTTATGAAAAGCTTATGGAGATGGAAGACGCCAACAAGGAGATGGGCAGCACCGACGTGGTGATGGTGATCGGCGCCAACGATGTGGTGAACCCTGCCGCCGAGGATGATCCTTCAAGCCCGATCTACGGCATGCCGATCATTAAAGTGCTGGACGCCAAGAATATCATTGTCATGAAACGCAGCATGGCAGCAGGTTATGCCGCCATACCCAACAACCTGTTTTACCACCGGAAGAACAGCATGCTGTTTGGTGACGCCAAGGCCACCTTGCAGAAACTGGTGGCGGAGATCAAGAGTTTGTAAGAACTTGTTCTCAGTCCAGCAGGTAAATCCGTTTTGTTTTTAGTCCGACGACTAAAGCCATCGGTTAAGGGAATTTGGAATTCGCTAAAAGTGATCTAAGCATTGGATAATAGAGTAAAGTCATTGTATGATAATATATTGAAAAGGATTGGGAACAAGGGATTTATTTCTATAAATTTGTTTTATCGGGTGATAAAGATCAAAATGGTAAAATCATTATTTTAAAATAATAATCCATTTCCTTATATCAGATTGATTCATGAAGCCTACACGGATGTTTATTATCATTTTCTTCCTTATAACAAGTACCAGGGTCGGCTACTGCCAGCCCTGGTACTTCAGCCAAATTTACAATCCTAACGAAACATGGGCTGGTGGACTTAACATAATCGGAACGCCAAATGGATATTTTGGATGCACCATTTCAGGCGACAGCGTTTCAGATTATTTTTACAATACCTGCACTTTTTTCCTAGATGAAACGGGCAATCTAATATTCTGGAAAAATTTCGGGCAATATGGTTACGATTATTATCCGGGCTATCGTGGTTCTTTGGTTGAAGTCCCGGATAATAGTTATGCTTCTTTTGGCTCAAGATACAACTTTTCCACCGGTCATGATGAAGGAATATTTTTTAATTTCAATAATCTTGGCGATACAATCTTTACCCGGATATTCAACAGTGAAATTTACAACAATTTAATAGGCAGGACGTGCACCACAACTTCCGATAATGGTTTTGCCTTATTAGGTGAAGTTCAGAACTTTTCAGGTTATTCTGATGCTGTTTTAATCAAGACTGATAGCGCTGCGAATGAGATCTGGCGCAGTCAGCTAGGAACAGAAATAGACGATTGGGCTGTCAGCGTCGCTCAAACCGCGGATTCCGGGTATATCCTGGGAACCTGGGCATACGTTCCTGTTCAGATTGTGACTGCAGACCCGATTGTTATAAAAACTGATAGCCAGGGGAATTTTGAATGGTCGTTGAACTTGGGAGGACCATATGGGGATGACAAAGCCATAGTGTGCAACACCCAGGATAGCTGCATTATGGTTTTAACTGCCTATGCTGATTCAATGGACACACCAGATTATGCCTATGCTAAAATTAATCTGGTTAAAATCGACCTGGAAGGCAATGTGATCTGGAATAAAAAGTATGGCCCTTCCAAACCTGTAAATTATATTTCCAATATTAATATTACTCAAAATGGTGGCTTTATTTTGTGTGGTTATTCCATGATTTTGGATCCTTCTTTCGCTAATGCAGGTTGGATAATGGAGGTGAATTCCGATGGAGACAGCTTGTGGTATAAGGATTATTATTATTATCCACCTGGATCAGGTGATCCTTTTAACGAATTATATGATATTTCAATCACTGAAGATAATGGCTTTATAGCGGTAGGCTGGGCATATACATTATTTGGCCCAAATCATGTACAAAAAATGTGGGTCATTAAGGTGGACAGTATTGGTTGCGAAGTACCGAATTGCTGGGTAGGAATTGATGAAGAAGGGGGCGGGGAAATAGTTGATGCAGAAAGTAAAGGATATCTGCATATTAGTCCGAATCCTGCCTCTACACTTATCAGATGCCAATTACCGAGATTACATGACCGATTTGAAGGCTCAATTGAGATATACGATATGCTAGGTAGGAAAGTCGCAAACAAAATGGTATCGGCAAATAATGATGAAGTTCAAATCAATGTCGGAAATTTGCCTCGGGGATTATATTTGGTCGTTTATAAAGAAGGAAGTAAAGTAATAGGAAATTCTAAAATGATTATATCCAGATAGTCACTTATTTTTCACCCCTTTATCACAGCCAGCGGACGGAGTTCCACCACAATGTCGACAAGGTCTTTCTGGTTTTCCATTACGACATTGATATCCTTGTAAGCGCCGGCGGCTTCTTCCAGGTCTCCCTTATGCCTGATGGCATGCAGGATGCCCTGCTTTTCAAGGAATGCGATCTCTTTTTCAAGATCCAGGACTTTTGTGGCCTTGCTCCGGCCCATCTTCCGGCCGGCGCCGTGCGAACAGGATTTGAAGCTTTCTTCATTGCCCAGCCCTTTTACGATGTAGGACCTGGTACCCTGTGAACCGGGGATCATGCCCAGTTCGCCTTCATAAGCACGGGTAGCCCCTTTCCTGTGCACCAGGACATTGGTGTTGAAATGATGCTCCCAGGCCGCGAAATTGTGCGACTTGTTGATGATCTCGTCCCGGCCGAAACTGCCCTTCACTTCTGTGACCGATTCGATCATCCGGTCCATCATGAGCTTCCGGTTGGCCAGCGCAAAATCGATGCAGTACTGCATTTCAGCCATGTATTGGTGGGCTTCTTCGCTCTCAATCGGGAAAAAAGCGAGCTGGACTTCTTTTGGCACGCTGGAAAAGTACCGCTCGTTCAGTTTCTGGGCCATCCTGTTATAATAATCGGCTACTTTCAGACCGATGTTCCTGCTGCCTGAATGGATCATGATCCAGGTGAACCCGTCGGATCCTTTCTGGATCTCGATAAAATGGTTACCTCCCCCCAGGGTACCGATCTGCTTTAACGCGGAAATGTATTCCCGGGTCACGATCTTCATGGATTCACGGTTCTGCTGCGGCATCAGCGCTTCATCCTGCCTTTCCCTGTGATGGTCGAAGCCTACCGGGATCAGCTTCCTGGCTATTCCCATGATCTTCTTCAACTGCAGTTTGGTGATGCGCTTCATGTCGGTCCTCATGGCGCACATGCCGCAACCGATATCCACGCCCACCGCGTTGGGGACCACCGCTCCCTTAGTGGCAAGCACAGCGCCGATCGGCATGCCGTAGCCCACATGGCTGTCGGGCATGATGGCGATGTGCTTGTGCGCAAACGGCAGATTGGCCAGGTTTCGGGCCTGGGCCATAGCCTCTGCTTCGATTTCATCCAGCCATAATTTGATGGGCTTATTTTCGGTGGTGATTACTTGTTTCATTGTTTAAAGATAAAATATATAAGCCTAAAGATTTGCATTTTAATTACAACCGACGACTAAAGCCGTCGGTTTTTCAACCTCACCCCCTAACCCCCTCTCCACGTTTCAACCTCACCCCCTATTCCCCCTCTCCAATCTGGAGAGGGGGAATAGGGGGCAGGGGGTAAAGGGGGTGAGGTTCTGAACTATTTGCCCGGCGAGAAGATATCCCTCAACTGGTCGATGATCTGGTTACCGCCCGATAACGAAATGGTGTTGATCTTATCTGCGATCTTTTCAACATATTCCATTTCTTTCAGTTTAAACAACATGGCGTTGTCTTCCATCAGTTTGGCAGTATTCAGCAAGCTCCTTGTCGAAGCGGTTTCTTCTCTCCTGGTGATGATGTTAGCCTGGGCCTTTTTCTCGGCGATCAGCACCTGGTTCATGATATCCTTCACCTCTCCGGGCAGAATGATATCCCTGATCCCGCAGGCCACGATCTCCACACCCAGCCTTGCGGCCGGCTCCCCGGTGTTTTTCAGGATGCTTTTTGCGACCGACTCCTTATTTTCCAATAATTCATCCAGCGCGTACATCCCGATGTATTCCCTCAACGCCAGCTGCATCAGGATATACAACTGTTTGTCGTATTCCTTGCATTCGACCACAGCCTTGACCGCGTCGCTGATCCTGTACTGAGCGTAGAAGTTTACCCTCAGGGCTGCTTTGTCCCTGGTCAGGATCTCCTGTCCCGAAACTTCCAGTTGCAACTGCCTCAGGTCGGCTTTTACAACCGAGACCGGGATTGCGTTTTTCCAGAAGAAATAAATCCCCGGGTCCAGCATCTTTTCGAATTTCCCGTCCACGAACATGATCCCTTTTTCGAACGATTCGACCGTGTAGGCCCTCAGGTAGGTGGCTATTTCCGGTTTCACCAACAGGTTCTTGTCCAGGTCGTCCGGGATCTCTTTCACTCCCAGGTCGACCATCGTGAACGTGTAGTCGGTCAATCCTTTCCAGAAGGCGTATTTTCCAGGCACCAGGACCCCTTTGAAGATCCCGTCCTCAAACTTCAGGGCGATTTCATTGTCGGCCACTTTGATAATCGTCAGCAAGGCAGCCAGCACTTTATCCCTTAACAGGATGTTCAAATCGACAGGCGGCACGAAAGGCTTCGCCATGTTGAATACGATCACCCTTTCATTCAGTGCGATCCAGTACGAACCTTCGGTCAGTACCCTTTTGTAGGCTTCTTTTCTGAAGACCAGGCCTACGTTTCCCGCGTTAATTATTACTTTTCTCATCTCAATATGTATTAATTGGTTAATAGATTTCATTTTAAAATAGAACAGCGGAAGCCGGCCATCCCATTCCGGCGGAGGCCCGGTTTAGCCGGGATTTCAAGGCTGGTTTCTCTGCATCTCCTTTCCTCAGCGATGAAGCCGAAGCGGCACCGGATCGGAAATTCATGCAGATGAAAGCAGCCCTGGGCACACCGGCGAGATCCCCTCGCCCCGGCCGGTTTGAAACTGTTTTCCGGGTAAACCCGGGAAACCGGCTGGCTTCCGGCTGTTCCTGCGGTCATTTTTACAAGTGACCATCTTGCAATAAACAATGAACCTACAATTCATCGCGTCAACCATTACGCATTCCCTGAACCAGGGAGCAGGATTCGAACCTGCATGTTTGCTTGCTGCTCTACCGCTGGGCTATCCGCTTTCGACACGGAGGGGGATTCGAACCCCCGACCTACAAGTTGTTTAGTGATAAAATGCGACGAGGAAAGCAGCATATTACGGCCTAAGGGACGCAACACTGTGAAGCCATAGGGAAACTTGCACCCGGGCTTTGCTCATCCTCATCCTATCGCGGTGGTGCAGGGACTCGAACCCTTTCGCCACCCCGATATTTTCATCCTGAAAATATCGGGGTCCATTCTGCCTTATTTTCACCACCTGTTCATCGGAACAAGCAATTAAATCAAAGAACATTGCAAATATTTATAAACCGCTGCGCAAGCTTTTTGCGTAACTGAAAATATTTTTTATTTTTATTAAAAATATTCTTATGCCAGTCAACCGTAATGCATTAATCCGTTATAAAACCATTGACCAATGCCTCCAAAACCGCTATCGTCAATGGACCCTGGAAGACCTGATAGAGGCATGCTCGGAAGCGTTGTATGAATACGAAGGCATCACAAAAGGTATCAGCCGGAGGACCGTTCAACTGGATATCCAGTTGATGCGCAGCGACAAGCTGGGCTACAACGCACCCATCGTCGTGTATGACAACAAGTATTATACCTACGAAGAGAAAGGCTACAGCATTACCAACATCCCGCTGACCGACCAGGACCTGGAGAAAATGTCGGAAGCGGTGGAATTCATGAAGCAGTTCAGGGGCTTTTCGCACTTCAGGGACCTGGACGGGATGATACAGAAGCTCGAAGACCATGTCTATTCTAAAAAGAAGAAGCAGAAGCCGGCCATCGATTTCGAGAAAAACGAAAACCTGAAGGGGCTGGATTATCTGGACGTGCTTTACCAGTCGATCATCCAGCAACGGGCCATTAAGCTGACATACCAGTCGTTCAGGGCAAGGCAGGCCAATACCTTCATTTTTCATCCGTATTTGCTGAAAGAATTTCGCAACAGGTGGTATATCCTCGGGGTTAAAAAGAAGAATGAGCCGGTCCTCACGCTGGCCCTTGACCGGATCATGGCCGTCCATCCCTCGGAGTTGCCTTATATCGCGGTGGAAAACTTCAACCCGGAAAGCTATTTCAAGGATGTGATCGGGGTGACGGTGGAGGCGAACCAGAAGCCGGAAAAGATAGTGCTTTATGTTTCACACAGGCATGCCAATTATATCGTTACCAAGCCGTTGCATAGCTCCCAGAAGGTGATCGGCAAAGATGACCATGGTATTACCATTGAACTAACGGTTCAGCACAATTTTGAGCTGGAAAAAGAGATCCTCGGAATGGGAGAGGGGATGCAGGTGCTGTCACCGGAAGGATTGAAGCGCAGCATTGTCGGCCGTCTGAGTGAAGCAATCGATCTTTATAATACCTCCATTAACGAAAAAGGCATTGATATCATCCGGAAAAAGCTCGAAAACAAAGGTTTTGCTGTGATCAACAATCTTTTTACGAAAAGGGCCATACGACAGGTTGCCTCGATCCTGCATCATGCCGGGGAGTTCACAGTCCAGGGCAGGTTTGTAAAAACCATTGATCCTGAGGCTAATCCTAAACTTAAAATGGTCCTGATGAACCGTAATATTGACAAGATCAGATTCCAGGGACCGGAGGATCTTATTTTGAAGGAAGTCATACTTTACCAGAACCTGCCCGATGAGTGGCTGACCTGGAGGCAATCATACGATGACATCGCGTTCAGCCTGGTCTTTTTCCTGGAACACGCACATATTTTATCTTTTCCGCTCCTTTTAATGCCAGGTTCCCATAAAAAGATGCTTGAAACAGGTGAGCAAAAGATCATAACTGAAAACAGTTCCCCGTCGGAGATTATTTTATCAGCCGGAGCTGGAATCCTGATCAAACCCATGTTGCTCCGGTGTTATCATGATGACCTGAAGGGAAAAAAGGTCAGGTTACTTGAGATGAAATTCTATGCGACGGGCTAATTTCCATCATCAAATAAATTATAACACATATCATTATTTAACAGATAATTAACATTTAAACACTTGACATCCAATTCATAATGATTTAATTTTATGCTTTTCTTCTGAAATGAATTTTGCCTAACCAGGTTGTCACACCATCGGTTCATTTCGTCAGTTTCATATAAAACCAATTATTATGAAAAAAGCGTTACCAATTTTAAGCATTATCATTCTAACTATACTTCCGTTTTTCCTGATATCGCAAACTTCCAGGGATACCTATTATAATGTTATTGAAGTTTACACCGATCCTTCCATTCAGGATGGGGATAACATTCAGGTTGTCGGATATTATACTAATACTGATTACGACATGCTCCTGGATCATTATGGTGATTTCATGAAAGATGAAGTGTTGCCTTCCTTTTCACGTATTATTCTCAGCGGGGTTGTACCACCGGATAATGCCTGGAATGGAGGGTATATCCTGGTAGAAGGTACGGTAACATTTGAACCTTACCCGGATCATTTTTATCCGAATGATACCATTATGGCCTATCTTGATGTTATCGCAGTGACGGTGTACATTCCCGGAGAAGGTGTGGTGCCCGAGGCCCCTGGGGATAAAATTGAAAAGCGGAAAAAGGAAAGCCAGGACATCGACCGATCGATATTGAACGGTAATTGCGATCCCTGTAAATTTGCCTTTCTGCTCAGTGGCGGCGGCGACACATTGAACAACAAGAAAAAATACTGGGACAATCTGGCATTCCTATACAAATTCAAGGTAGATTCCCTGGGGTACTGTGACAGCAATGTGTTTGTACATTATTTCAAGGGCGACCCAAGGGATGGCAGCATTCCTGCCGGAAGGGTTATCAGTGCAGACAGTGCTAAGATCGACAGCACTTTTCAGGTCATTGCAAAGCGGGTAGCTGCGTGCAATGACAACGGCACGCCTGCCACGTTCCAGAAAATGGTCACGAATCACGGAGCTTCCGATGGGGGGATTAACCTGCTGGGTAAAAAGAAACTGAGGCCGGAGCATCTCAGGGACCTGCAGCAAAAGGTGATCGATTCATGCTGCAGGACAGTCTATGATGAGTTCATACAATGTTTTGGAGGTCATTCTGTTGATGCCGTTTCTACCCTGGACATAAAAAACAAAGCGACCGTATACGCGAATTCTGCGGTCGATGACAGATCAGGGTGGAGCAGTGACCCAGGCGTGCATTCCTATCTGCAGGCCAAGATCAACGCGCTGGATACCGGGGCCTCTTACCCGGCTGCCGTGGTAAAGGCCAAACTTGCCTATGATGATTACATACGGAACATCGTGCTGCCATATATCCATTCGGTTCTGCAGGCTTTAAGGGCTGATCCCACAATCCCTGACAGGCAGGAGCAGATTGATGAATGGATTGCCGACAGCACCAGTGCGGCCAATTCAATCTGCGAGTCCAGGAATGTTACCCTGGTCCCCTTTAATACCTACTGCCAGTGGCAGGAATTTGTCGTCCCTCCCGGAGGGCAGCTTGTTGTGGAATTTGAAGGGGAAAGTGGTAGTTGCGGTAATGTAACGGTTTACAAGGTTGATCCGGTGACCGGTGAAAAGATCAAAGTGGCAGTATGGAACTGGAACCATCCCGGCTCCTGGGGCTATTCTTCCGGTAATGAACGAAGGGCCATTAACGGGGATCTGACGGGCTCGACAACTTACTGGATTCACAATGATAACGGCACTTCCAGGCTGAAGGTCCAGGCACTTGGCACACCTGTTTATTCTGAATCCCCGTCTAATATCAGCACCTATCCCGGTTTCTCCTTTGGAGGATCCGACAACAGTACCGCGGAGTTCATGCCGATCCCTGTTCCTAACCATTTCGTGGAAGGAATAGACCAGTTGAATCTGCCGCTCTTCACATTGCCCGCGATCCTGGGAGATGGATTTGTGCAAAATTTCGGCTTCAATTTCCAGGTTGATCCCGCGCATCCCTTCTGGGCTGATATGCAACTTGTCCTGAAGGTGGCTGATGTGATGACACCCGGCCAGATGATGATCCAGGCGCCGGGCAGTAGCATTGAGGTGGCCACACTGGATATTTTCGAACCAGGCGTGTACGTGGTGGTCCTTGGTGATTTCAGATTGATGGGGCCGGAAGGATTCATTTCAATGACGACCATGCCCGGATTGCAAATGGGATTGGATTCCTGGGGGCTCAGGAGCGCGGTCATTGAACCGCTTCCCCAGATCGTGACATGGACCGGATTGAGCTCTTCCGACTGGTATGATGCGACAAACTGGTCAGATGGCTTTGTGCCGGGTGTCTATCATGAAGCAGTCATCATGCCCGGGCCATTCCAGCCTGTCATCATTTCCGACGTAATCCTCAGAGGTATAACCATTTCAGAAGGGGCGTCCATCATGACTGCACCCGGTGCCATGCTGATCCTGACGGGGAATTAGCCGCTTATGAATTGCAAGGCGTGATCGGTGTTGAATTACGAATAAGCCAGAAGGATCTGATCCAGTAATTCATTGATGATATCTGCCGTTCCGGCTTCCATGAGGGCAACCTTGAAGTGCTTGAAATCAGGATATCCTTTGAAGTAATCGGAATAATGCTTGCGGATTTCATTGATGGCAACCCGCTCGCCTTTCCACTCCACCGATTTCTCAAGGTGGATGCGGCAAATGCGCACCCTTTCATGGATATCGGGAGGAGCTGCTATTATTCCGGTTTCCAGGAATTGTTTAATATCCCTGAAGATCCATGGATTGCCGTAACTTCCGCGGGCGATCATCAGTCCGTCGACCTGGTAAGTTTCTTTGAAATGCCTGGCCGCTTCGGGGGAGAAAACATCCCCGTTGCCAAAGACCGGGATGTGCATCCTGGGATTCTTTTTCACCTCGCCGATGAGGGTCCAGTCGGCCGGTTCGCTGGAACGGGTCACCCGGGTGCGCCCATGGATCGTGATGGCCTGGATGCCGACATCCTGCAAGCGCTCGGCGATCTCCACGATGTCTTTCATGTGGTTGTCATAACCCAGCCGGGTTTTCACCGTGACCGGCTTTTTCACCGCATTCACCACAGCCTCGGTCATCTTTACCATTTTCGGGATGTTGTTCAGGATCCCCGAACCTGCGCCCCGGTCAGCCACTTTTCTCACCGGGCAGCCGTAATTGATGTCGATGATGTCGGGATTGGCTTCTTCGGCGAATTTGGCGGCCTGCACCATCGATTCAATATCATGGCCGAAGATCTGTATCCCGATCGGCCGCTCGAATTCGGTGAATTCAAGCTTTTTAACGCTCTTAGCAGCTTCCCGGATCAGTCCTTCTGAAGAAATGAATTCAGTATACATGATATCCGCTCCAAACATCTTGCAGACATAACGGAACGGCGGATCGCTCACATCCTCCATGGGAGCAAGCAACAACGGGAATTCCCCGGCTTCGATGGGCCCAATTCTAACCAAGTGAGAATAATTTCTAATCAATGGCAAAATTACTAATTTTGACGGCGATCAAAGCACTGTTATGTTCAGGGACCCTCCATTCCGCCATTTTTCTCCTTCGTTAAAGATCCTCGCCCTGATCATGGTGATGATCATTACGTTCCTGGTGATGCTAGCTGTTGGGGTTGCTATTTCCATACCTTTCTTTGGCCGCAATTACTTGAATGATCCTGACCTTTTTAACGATTATGGAAATCCGCAAACAGTTGCGGCCCTCAAGTATTTCCAGATAGTCAACCAGCTTGGGGTGTTCATCCTGCCGGCCATCCTGTTTGTGATACTGACGGACGATCATTTTACTAAATACCTTGGTTTTAAAAGGGATTTGAGCAAGTTCAGCAGTATTTTCGGTTTCATTGTCCTTATTGTCGCACTGCCTTTCATAAACTGGCTGGTAGATATAAACAACAGCATTCACTTGCCGGAATTTCTGGAAAGGATAGAAACATGGATGCGGGATTCGGAAGACAGTGCCGGCAAACTGACCGATGCATTTCTCTCGACCGATCAATGGGGTGGCTTTTTGGTAAACCTGTTTATGATCGCTGGATTGGCCGCTGTAGGGGAGGAGCTGATATTCAGGGGGATACTGGTCAGGCTGTTCAGGGAATGGACCGGCAATATCCATTTGGCCGTTATCATCCCTGCGTTATTGTTCAGTGCGATGCACCTTCAGTTTTATGGATTTTTCGGACGTGTGCTGCTGGGTATTATCCTGGGATATCTTTTCATATGGTCCGGCTCCTTATGGGTGCCAATCCTGTTGCATTTCCTTAACAATGCCATGGCTGTGATCCTGGCGTTCATGACCAAACGGGGCGTTCTGAACGTAGACCTGGAAACGTTCGGCTCATCCAAAAGCACAGGGATGATTGCCGGTAGTGCGGTACTGATGGTCCTGGTGATGTTACTCATTTATTACCACGAGCAGCAGAGGATAAAAAAAAGAGGCTGCTCCGACTTTTGAGACAGCCTCTTAATAAATAATTGCCTTTTATTAATTATGGTGCTTTTTTGCAGCTTTCTTGCTGGAATAATTTATTTTGAAAGCACCGGCTTTTCGCAGTTCCTGTTTGATATCGGTTATGACGCCCATGCGGGTGTCACGGTCAGCTTTGATGGAAGTGGTAAGGAACTTCCGGTCGGCTTCGTCGCGTGCGTCACGTTCTGTAGCAATAAATGCCTGGATATCGGCAATGGTGGCAAACTGATCATTCAGCTGGATCCTGGATTCAGTACCAAAGGTACTTTTGATCGGGGGTCCGACATAGATGAAACTGACCAGTGATTTTTTCTCCAGTTTCTGGACTTCGGTAGCTTCGGGTAACCGTACTTTGACGATAAGCGTGGTTTCGCGCATGGTTGTTGACACCATGAAAAAACAAAGCAGAATGAAGATCACATCCGGTAGTGAGGCCGTACTGATTTTCGGTACGCCACCCTCTTTTTTCTGTTTAAAACGTCCCATAATGCTGATTGTTTATTTAGTTCCACCAATATCTTCCGGTTCAGCTTCGGAGATCGCGATCGGAATGACAGCCTGAATAGCTTCCTGTTTTTCAGGGTCTTTCAGGTTGTCATATTTCAACCCGAATTTATCAACCGACAGTTCGTCGCGCATTTCCTGGAAAGCTCTTGTGAGCTCATTCTGGACCTTGATATACATTTCATACGAAGTTCCCCGGTCATTCTTCAGCGATACGACTCCCTTGGAAATATAGACATCTCCCAGAAGATTAACCTGTTCCAGCTTTTTCTCAGGCAAATTCGCCTCATTGTTTGGATTGAGAAAAAAATGCTTTGTTTCATCTTTCAGTGTTTCCAGGTTACCTTCTTTACCTTCCACCAGAAGCATGTTAGCGCTATTGACCAGTACCTCGAAAATATTTCGCTGGTTTATGTCAATATTGGTTTCATCTTCAACAGGCGGGGGCAGTTTTCTGGTAATCCCGGTGTCCACATCCATTGTTACTGTAACCAGGAAGAATATCAGGAGTAGGAAAGCAATGTCGGCCATCGAGCCGGCATTGATCTCCGGGTTTCCTCTTTTCTTTCTCATGACCTGGATTATTATTTATTAAATATTCTGCTTACGGATGAATAGATAAACACAGCGATCGCTATAATGGCAATGACATAGGTCATATACAAACCGGCGCTCACGAGTTTTACCCCGCTGGCGGTCACGTCATATTTGTCAAGCTCGGCTGCGCTATATGTGTTGGTTGACATTGCATAGGAAATGACTCCTACGATGATCATTGCTGCAATAATGACCAACACCTTGATCGATCCTTTGGGGTTTCTTGCCATAGAGACGATGGAGAGCAAAATGGTCACCACGCCGGAAACTACAGCCAGGATATAACCCCAATAGATCAGGAGGTCAGAGCTGCTCGGATTAATGTAAAACAACAACCCGAAAAGGGCTGAAATTGCCATCAGTCCGTACAACATCCATTGGATTAGTTTAAAATGCTTTTCGGTCATGGCTGTGATTATTTCTTGTACTTGGAAAGAATATCGATAAAGGTGATCGAACTGTCTTCCATATCATTGACAATAGCGTCAATCTTGGAGACCAGGTAATTGTAGAAAAGCTGCAGGATAATGGCCACGATCAGACCAAACAGGGTGGTCAGAAGAGCGACCTTGATACCACCTGCCACGAGGGTGGGGCTGATATCACCGGCTGCTTCGATGGCGTCAAATGCCTGCACCATCCCGATAACCGTTCCGAGGAACCCGAGCATCGGGGCAATGGCGATAAACAATGAAATCCATGACAGTCCGCTTTCCATTCTTCCCATGAGAACACTGCCATAGGAAATGATTGATTTTTCAACGATTTCAAGTCCTTCATTGTACCGGGTCAGACCCTGGTAGAAAATGCTTGCCACCGGGCCCCGCGTATTGGTGCAGACTTCCTTGGCAGCGTCAATACCGCTCGACTCCATCGCCGATTCGATCTTGTTCAGCAGTTTCTTGGTATTCGTCGCTGAAAGGTTCAGATAAAGCGTACGCTCAATTGAAATGGCCAGACCGAAAATAAGACATAAAAGGATCGTTGCCATAAATCCGGCACCACCCTGGATAAAATAGTCTTTCAAAACCTGGTGAAATCCCCTGGATTCAACGGTTACCTGCGTGGTTTGCGCGGCCTGACTGTCAGACTGAGCATAAACCTGGTTGAATACTCCGGTCATGAGTACTGCAGCCAGAGCTAATAATGTGATTAAGCGTTTCATAGTTTAATTTATTGATTTAAAATTTCGTTTTGGTTTTAATTTGTTTGGCGGAGAGAATGGGATTCGAACCCATGAACCGCTTTTGACGGTTACACACTTTCCAGGCGTGCGCCTTCGACCACTCGGCCATCTCTCCTTAAATCAATTATTTTTGCGGTTCAACTCTCCTTAAAACGGCGCTAAAGTAATTAAAAAAATATAATAAAGGTTTTAGAATTTAATATTTATATCTGATCTAATCAATCTTTTTAATGATATGGCTTAATTGCCGGAATAATCCTAACCCGTCGTCATTTCTCCCCTCAGGGAAAGCACCAGTAATTTTTCAGTCTCGCTTTTGGGAAGACCTGTTCCTAAAAGGTACATCAGCTTGGTCATGGCCGATTCGGTAGTGATATCATAGCCACTCAACACGCCCATTTTCCCTAGCTCTCTGCTGGTCTGATACTTGCCGATCTCGACGGAGCCGGCTTTGCACTGGGTGACATTCATCACAATGATCCCCTTTTCAATGGCCTGCCTGATCGCTTCGAGGAACCACGGGTCGGTCATGGCATTACCGGAGCCGTAAGTTTCGAGGATGACCGCTTTCAGCCCGGCAATGGTCAACTGGGCATTCACCGCATCTTTCGAGATCCCCGGGAAAAGTTTGAGCAGGGTTATGTTGTTGTCGAGCGCAAGATGGGGCTTCAACGATTTGAAATTCGGCTTCAGGATCGCGTTGTGGTTGAAGCGGATATGAATGCCGACCTCGGCCAGCGGGGGATAATTACCGGAACGGAAGGCTTCAAAATGCTCGGCGTTATATTTAAAGGTGCGGTTGCCCCGGAGCAGCTTGTTCTCGAAATAGACAGCCACTTCAGGCACCACGGGCGTGGCATTGTCCTGCGAAGCGGCAATTTCTATGGCCGTGATGAGGTTCTCCCGGCCGTCGCTGCGGATCATGCCCAGCGGTAGCTGGGAACCGGTCAGGATCACGGGTTTGTTCAGGTTCTCCAGCATGAAGCTCAGGGCGGATGCCGTGTAGGCCATCGTATCGGAGCCGTGCAGCACCACGAACCCGTCGTATTTCTCATAATTGCGCTCAATCACCGAAACCAGCTCAACCCAGTGGCCCGGGTTGATATCGGAGGAGTCGAGCAGGGGATCGAAAGAATAAAGGTCGATGCCGTAATCCAGTTTGCTGAGGATAGGGATATGCTCATGCAGCTCGGCCCCGTTCACGGGGTGCAGCGCACCGGTCTTGCTGTCGCGTACCATCCCGATCGTCCCGCCGGTGTAAATGATGAGGATGTTTATTTTGTCGTAGGGCATGGGTGTGGGTCTTTGGTCTTAGGTCTTTGGTCATTAGTCATTGGTCATTGGTCATTGGTCATTGGTCACTGGTCAATGGGGCTTGCGGCTTGCAGCTTGTGGCTTGTGGCTTGTGGCTTGTGGCTTGCGGCAACCCAAAAAGCTTCCTGGCATTGGCAGTGGTCGTTTCGGCAACTTCTTCAACGCTGATCTTTTTTATTCCGGCAATCTTCTCCGCTATTACCGGGATGAATTTGCTCTCATTCCGCTTGCCGCGATGGGGCACGGGGGCGAGAAAGGGCGCGTCGGTCTCCAGGAGAAGGTGTTCCAGGGGGATGTTATCAATGACATCTGCCAGTCCCGAATTTTTATACGTCAGCACCCCGCCAATGCCCAGCATGAAACCCATTCCGATGATATGTTCAGCCTGTTGCAGGTTGCCGGTGAAACAATGGAAAACGCCGCGCAGCCCGGGCTGCCTGACATCTTCCAGCAGTTCGAAGATTTCACTGAACGACTCCCGCGAGTGGATCACGACGGGCAGATCATATTCCAGCGCAAGGTCCACCTGGGCACGGAAGGCTTCCTGCTGTTCCCTGAAAAAGGTCTTGTCCCAGTAAAGATCGATGCCCATCTCGCCTATGGCAAAGAACTTTTCTTTTTTAAGCCAAGATTTAACGATGTCAAGTTGTTCCTTAAAGTCTGATTTTACCGAAGTGGGATGAAGTCCCATCATGGGAAAGCAATGCCCCGGAAAATCATGGCAAAGCTGTAACATCGGCCTGATGCTGTCTTTATCGATATTGGGCAGCAGGAAGTATTCGACTCTTTTGGCTAGCGCCTCCCGGATCGCATCATGGCGGTCGGCGTCGAACTGCTCCAGGTAAAGGTGGGCGTGGGTGTCGGTCAGGATCATGGCGGCAAAATTACAGGAAATTGAAATGATGTCTTACTTTTGTAAAAAATCCGTTTTTGAAAAAGATCCTCATAATCCGCTTCAGTTCCATCGGGGATATCGTTCTGACCACGCCGGTCATCCGTTGCGTGAAGCAGCAGGTCCCGGGCGCTGAGGTGCATTTCGCCGTCAAAAAGGCATTCCTGCAGGTGGTTGAAGCCAACCCGCACATCGACCGGGTCCACGTGCTGGATAACGACCTGGGCGACCTGATCCGCCGGCTCAAGGCCGAGAAGTTCGATTTCATCGCCGATCTGCACTGCAACCTCCGGTCTATCAGGGTGAGGGCTTCCTTGCGGGTGCCTGCCGCCGGGTTTCCCAAGATCAATATCCAAAAATGGCTGCTGACGCGATTTAAGATCGACATCATGCCGGATGTCCATATCGTGGACCGGTATTTTGAAGCAGTTAACAGACTTGGCGTGAAGAACGATCTTAAAGGTCTGGACTATTTTATTCCTGAGAATGAAGAATTTAATCTTGATTCACTGCCTGAAGCTTTCAGGAATGGTTACACGGCTTTTGTCATCGGGGCAAAACATGCCACGAAACGCCTTCCGGAGCACAAGATCATTTCGGTCTGCAAAAAGCTGAACAGCCCGGTGGTCCTGCTGGGCGGCCCTGAAGATGCGCCGGCTGCCGGAAGGATAGTTGCAGAAAGCGGGCCCGGCGTGTTATCCCTGTGCGGACAGGTCAGCCTTAACCGGAGCGCCTCGCTGGTTCGGCAGGCCACGGTGGTTATCACCCACGACACGGGGCTGATGCATGTCGCCGCGGCGTTCCGCAAACAGATCGTTTCCGTCTGGGGCAATACCGTCCCGAAGATCGGGATGTACCCGTACATGCCGGGTGATGAGGAAAAATCGAAGATCGTCGAGGTGAAAGGCCTGAAATGCCGTCCCTGCAGCAAGCTGGGTTATGATCAATGCCCGAAGGGACATTTTAAGTGCATGGAGGGGATTGATGAGTCGTTAGTCATTAGTCATTGGTCGGCAGTCGGCGGTCAGCAGTTGGAAATTAGAAATTAGAAATTAGAAACCTGGAACCTGGAACCTGGAACCTGGAACCCTGGAACCTGGAACCAGAATCAAACCAGGAACGGGTTGGAGTAGCTTTCGTAACCGATCGTAGTCTCCGGGCCGTGGCCGGGGTAGACCTTGTAGTCGGGAGGGAGTGTGAGCAGTTTCTCGCGGATCGATTTCATGAGCAGGTCATAATTACCGGTGGGCAGGTCGCTGCGGCCGATGCTCTGGTGGAACAGGACATCCCCGGTGATCACGAACTTGCCGGCATGGCTGATAAAGCAAACGCTGCCTTCGGCATGTCCGGGCGTGTAGATCACTTCCAGCTCCGATGTTCCAAACCGGACGACATCCCCTTCCTTCAATAAAACCTTCGGGTCTACTGTTTCCAGTTTTTCGAAACCGTAGATAAACCCTGCTTTCTCGGCATGTCGCAGCAGTTTTATCCCGCCTTCATGGGCTTCGAAGTCAAGCCCGTATTCGCGGCTGATAAAGGCAGTCCCGGCGATATGGTCAATATGGCAGTGAGTGTTGATGAGCTTTACCGGTTTAAGTCCGTTCGTACTTATAAAGCCGGTGAGTTCATCCTGCTCAGCCTGGCCGTAGCAGCCGGCATCGACGATGGCACATTCTTTGGTTTCATCCCAGAGTAGAAACGTGTTTACCTGGAAAGGGTTGAAGGAAAAGCGTTGTATGTTGAGCATAGTCAGTTCCTGAAAGTTAAGGGGCAAAGATATTCGAAATTTGAAATTGGAAACTGGAAATTGGGCATAACAGTTAAGCAATTGAACAATTGAGCAATAGAACCATGATTTTTTAGTTTAATTTAGTGCTCTGTTTTCCTGAGAGTCTGTTAAATGATGAAAAGCCTGAAAAAGAACAGATTAAAAACACTGTCAATAACCCTGTCAATGCCATTGATATTGACATTGGTATTGATCAATGTAACTGTTTTTGCTCAGTTTTATAACGGCAGCCAGATGAGCTTCGGGAAAAACCGGATCCAGTACAAGGAGTTCATGTGGACGTATTACAAGTTCGAGGATTTCGACGTGTATTTTTACCTGAACGGCATGGAACTAGCGGTGGCCACGGCAAAATACGCCCAGATGCAGATCCCGTTGATGGAACGCAAGCTGCAGACCGGGCTCGAGCAGAAGATCCAGTTCCTGGTCTATAATAACCTCACCGACCTGAAGCAAAGCAATATCGGCCTGGTGGGCGAAGAGCGCTATAATACCGGCGGCATCACCTACATCATCGGCAGCAAGGTTTTTCTTTACTTCAACGGGGAGCACCGCGATTTTGAAAAACAGATCAGGGCCGCCATCGCGAACGTACTGGTCAACCAGGCATTTTACGGGACCAGTGTCGGCTCGCAGATCAAAAACACCACCCTGTTCACCCTTCCCGAATGGTACAAGAACGGGCTGATCTCCTACCTGTCGGAAGAGTGGAGCACCGAGACCGATAACCGGGTGAAAGACGGTATCCTCTCGGGAAGGTACCGGAAGCTGAACACGCTCATGGGCGAAGATGCGCTCTATGCCGGCCATATGCTTTGGAAGTATGTCGCCGATAAGTTCGGGCAGCAGGCCCTGACCGATATCGTGACCATGACCCAGATCAGCCGGAGCGTTGATAACGGTTTCCTTTACGTGATCGGCATTTCTTATAAGACGCTGGTGAAAGATTGCATCAGCCATTTCACTGAAATTTACAAGGCTGAGGAAGAGGGGAGAAGCCTTCCGTCCGAAGTTTTCCTGAAAAGGTCGAAAAAAGGACGCGTTTACAGCCAGTTCAAATTCAGCCCGGGCAGGAAATACGCGGCTTATGTCGAAAATGACGAAGGACGGTATAAAGTGTTCATGAAGAACCTTTCTAACGGGAAAAAGTTCAGTGTACTGAGGGGTGGGTTCAGGCTCGAAGAGAAGATCGATTATACATACCCATTGGTCAATTGGAGTCCAAACGGCAAGGTGCTGACCATGATCGTCGAAAAAAGAGGGGAGGTGCACCTTTATTTTTATAACCTGGAAGAACGGGAAAAGAACCTTGTCATCCTGTATAACTTCGAGAAGATCATCGACTTTGCCTATTCTGCCGATGGCCGTTACCTGGTCTTTTCCGCGGTCCAGAAAGGGCAGTCGGACCTGTACCTTTATAATATTGCAGCCGCTTCGCAGCAGCAACTGACCAACGACATCTATGACGACCTGGACCCGGTTTTCACGGGAGAAGGCACCGGGGCCATCCTGTTTGCCTCGAACCGTCCCGACGAGAAACTGCGCTGGATGGAACTGGAAGACCACCCGGTCGAAGTGCCGGCCAAGACCGACCTGTTCCATATGATCGACGACGGAAAAGGGCTGAAGCTTCGCAGGGTAACCTCCACGCCGATGGGGAATGAACAGCAGCCGGTGATGATCGAGCCCGGCCGGTTTGCATACCTGAGCGACGAGAACGGCATCTATAACCGCTACTATGGCCGGTTCGACAGCACCATCAGCTTCGTCGACACGACCGTGCACTACCGGTATTTTTCTGAGACCTACCCGGTTACCAACTACCCGCGGAGCATCCTCAGCCACGATATTGACCGGGAATCGCTTTCACTTTCCCAGGTTGTTTTTTCCAAAGGCCGGTACCTGCTTCAGACGCCTAAGCTGGACGATTTCAGCCGGAAAGACACCCTTACGCTCGGGCAGACTTCTTTCAGGACTGACCTGGTAAAGGAGGCGGAGGTTGTCAAAGAAGAAGAAAAAGCCCAGGAGATCGTAAAATCGTACGGTGAGTACACCCGGCGTTTCAGGAACGTGTTTTATGAGGAAGTCGGGCAGGATACCATTGAGAAGCAGCCTGTGATCGATATCGACAATTATGTCTTCGAACAGCCACAAGGGCTGGTGGTCACCCCTTCAGGCACAGATACCACGGGAGGGGTAGTGCAGACCACACCGAAAGAGACCGTTGACAAGAATGCTTTTGTCATTCCGAAACGACTGAACTACCGTGTGGAGTATTCCATCAACCAGACGGCAGCCCAGCTTGACTTCACCTCCCTGAATTTCTTCTACCAGCCTTTTGGCGGGGGAGGCGATAATGGGATCAACAACCTGGGCCTGAACGGCTTTTTCCAGGTCGGCATGACCGACCTGCTGGAAAACCACCGGATCATCGGCGGTTTCAGGATACCCCTGTCGCTGAACAACATCGAGTATCTTTTCAGTTATGCCAACCTGAGCAAACGTCTTGACAAGGAGATCATGGTGGTGCGGCAGGCATCCGAAACGAGTTATTATATCAGTTATTTCCCTTACGCGGACCGTTTTCGTTCCTATCAGCTATATTACATTCTGAAGTACCCGTTCTCGCCGGTTTTTGCCATCAGGGGCACTGCGAATATCCGTTACCAGCGAATGGTCTTCCTGTCGACCAATGACAGTTCGCTCGTCCGGCCCAACATAGAGGAATACTGGGGCGGGCTCAAGGGAGAGCTGATCTATGACGACACGAAGGAGATCGGGCTGAACCTGATGACAGGCACCCGGTTTAAGGTTTTCGGGGAGTACACTCAGATCCTTGGCGAGCAGGTAAAGAACATGACGGTGGTTGGTATGGACGTGAGGCATTACCTGCGGATACACCGGTCGTTCATCTGGGCCAACCGGCTGGCTGCCAGCACCTCCTTCGGCAAGAACCGGCTGATCTATTACCTGGGGGGCGTCGATAACTGGTTGTCGCCCAAGTTCCTTGTTTCCACGCCGGTGGATTTCTCCATGAATTACGCCTACCAGGCCATAGCGACCAATCTCAGGGGCTTTTACCAGAATGCCCGGAACGGGAACAACCTGGTGGTGCTGAATTCAGAGCTGAGGTTCCCCGTTTTCCGTTACCTGTATGATCAGCCGCTCCGGTCTGATTTTCTCAACAATTTCCAGCTCGTCGGATTCGGGGATGTCGGTGTGGCCTGGGCCGGCAAAGATCCGTATGCAGAGAACAATTCGTTGTATATCAGATATATAAAGGACGGATCACTTGTTATAAAAGTCAGGGAACAGAAAGAACCGCTGATCGGCGGTTTTGGTTTCGGCGCCCGGACGCGAATCCTCGGCTATTTCCTGCGCGCGGATGTGGCCTGGGGGGTTGAAGACCGGCAGATCTATGAGCCTGTGTTCTACCTTTCCCTGAGCCTTGATTTCTAAATTTTAAATTTTAAATTCTAGATTATAGATTCTAGATTCTAGATTCATACAGCCATCTTTTTATCCTGTATTACCTGTTGAAAACTATATTTCAAGAAACACTTGCATCTTTCTATCTTCTTGAGAATCTATTGTTTGGCACGATGTTTTTTCACACCTTCATGAGTGAAAATTATCAAAAAAATTATCAATAATTGTTGAAAAATTGAAAAGGCATGATCTATCTGATTTTAAATCAGTCTCCTATAAATTTTCAACGTGTTAATGTTGATAATTTGATTTCCTTAATCTTACCTTCTATACTATTTTAGCCAAAGGATATTTCCCCCCGAATTTAGTATAGAAATCGTTGAATGATAATCATTTAGGAATATTTATCAAAACAGGTGAGATGAAAGAACTGGAAAACACCCTTTTCGACAGTTTGCAGACGGAGCAGGATCTGGAACAGGCAAAGCAGCAAGGCAGCGATTATTTCCATGATATGCTGGAACGCCGACAACGACCACCTGTGGAGGAAATGGAAAAACAAAATTCGGGCGCCGTTCGGGGTCAAACCGATATCCCCAAATTGGAACCATACCAATACGAAGACGTCCAGAAGGCATCAACCGTATATTTCAAAGGCGATACCCTGGCCGCCAATGTGTGGATCAATAAATATGCCCTGAAGAACAGTGCCAACCAGTTGTTCGAGCTGACACCCGACGATATGCACCGCCGGCTGGCAAAGGAGATTGCCCGGGTGGAGACCAAGTACCCGAACCCGCTCAGCGAAGAGGAGATCTACTTCCTGTTAAAGGATTTCCGGTACATCGTACCCCAGGGAGGCCCCATGGCAGGCATTGGCAATAATTTCCAGATCAGTTCTTTATCAAATTGTTTTGTCATCGGCAACAAGGGCAACTCCGACTCCTACGGCGGGATCATGAAGATCGACCAGGAGCAGGTGCAGCTCATGAAACGGCGCGGCGGCGTCGGGCACGACCTGTCGCACATCCGTCCCACCGGCAGCCCGGTGAAGAACAGCGCCCTGACTTCCACCGGCATTGTGCCGTTCATGGAGCGATATTCCAATTCCACCCGCGAGGTGGCGCAGGATGGACGCCGGGGAGCGCTCATGCTTTCAATCTCCTCGAAGCACCCTGACGCCGAAATGTTCATCGACGCCAAACTCGAACAGGGAAAAGTAACCGGCGCCAACGTGTCGGTCAAGATCGACGATGAGTTCATGAACGCGGTCAAAAACAATACACCATACGTGCAGCAGTTCCCGGTCAACTCACCGGAGCCGAAGTTTCAGAAGGAAATCGATGCCATGCACCTGTGGAACAAGATCATCCACAATGCATGGAGATCGGCTGAACCGGGCGTACTTTTCTGGGATACCATCAAGCGCGAAGCAGTGCCCGATTGTTATGCCGACCTGGGCTTTGCCACCGTCAGCACCAATCCCTGCGGCGAGATCCCGCTCTGCCCGTACGACAGTTGCCGCCTGATCGCGATCAACCTTTTCAGCTACGTGGATCAGCCCTTCACGCAGCATGCAACCTTCAACGGAGGGCTGTTCACCCAGCACGCCAGGTACGCCCTGCGAATCATGGACGATATCATCGACCTGGAACTGGAAAAGATCGACCGTATCCTGGAAAAGATCGAGACCGACCCCGAAGAAGAAGACATTAAAGCCATCGAGAAGAACCTCTGGATGAACATCCGCGAGAAGTGCATCCAGGGACGCCGCACCGGCATCGGCATCACCGCCGAAGGCGATATGCTGGCCGCGCTTGGACTGCGTTACGGCTCTGACGAAGCCATCGGTTTTTCTACGGAAGTGCATAAGACACTGGCCCTGGAAGCCTGCCGTTCATCCGTCGAGCTGGCAAAAGACCGCGGGCCTTTCCCGGTATACAGCGCCGAACGGGAAAAAGACAACCCGTTCATCCTCCGGATCAAAGAGGCTGACGAACAACTGTACCAGGACATGGTCACCTACGGCCGCCGCAATATCGCCATGCTCACCATCGCCCCGACCGGCAGCGTGAGCATCTGCACCCGTACGTCCTCGGGTATCGAGCCGGTGTTCATGGTTTCCTACCGCAGGAGAAGGAAAGTGAACCCGAACGACCTGGACGTCAGGGTCGACTTCGTGGATGAGGTCGGTGACTCATGGGAAGAATACAACGTGTTCCACCCGAAATTCGAAGAATGGCTGGTCATCAACGGGTATGATCCGGCAGTGGTGAAAGCCTACCACGAAGACGAGCTGAACGGCCTGATCGAGAAATCGCCCTATTACCGCGCTACGTCAAATGATATCGACTGGCTGAGCAAAGTGAAGATGCAGGGCGCCATCCAGAAATGGGTGGACCATTCCATCAGCGTGACGGTGAACGTACCTGCCGAAACCACGGAAGACCTGGTCAGCCAGATCTACATGACCGCCTGGGAAAGCGGCTGCAAGGGGATGACGATCTACAGGGACGGCAGCCGTTCCGGCGTGTTGCTGAAGGACGAAAAGAAGAAAGAGCCGGAAAAGAGCGATGAACTTGAGTTCCGTGAAACCTCCGCCCCGAAACGTCCCCGCGTGCTCGACGCCGAAGTGCTGCATTTCCAGAATGACAGGGACAAGTGGGTTGCCGTGATCGGTCTGCTGGACAACCGCCCGTACGAGATCTTCACCGGAGAAGCGGAAGGATTTTTCATTCCTACCTGGGTGAAGAATGGCCAGGTGGTGAAAAACAAGCTGGATGACGTAAATTCACGTTACGATTTCATTTACACGAACAAATACGGCTACAAGGTGACCATGGAAGGGCTGTCGTACCAGTTCAACACCGAGTTCTGGAATTATGCCAAGCTCATCTCCGGCATTCTGCGCCATGGCATGCCGCTGCCGTTTGTCGTGCATCTCATCGATAACCTGCAGTTTGAGTCCGAATCCATCAACACCTGGAAGAACGGCGTGGTCCGCGCCCTGAAGCGCTACATTCCCGACGGGACGAAATCCAAGGAAAAATGCCCCAATTGCGGTGAGAAGGACACGCTGATCTTCAAAGAAGGCTGCGTGACGTGTACGGCTTGCGGGGATTCGAAGTGCTCATAAGGGTGGGACGGAAAGAAAAGAAGATTCATCCTGAGCAGACGGTATCATAATCTGAAATCAGGGCATTTTCGTAATTTCGCTTGATCTTTAATATTTATTCAGATGACGTATACAGATTATATTCCTTTGGATATCAAAGGTTTATACGAAGTTCATGATTTTAAACATGCAGCAGCTATTTTAGCTAATGAGTTTCCTGAAGAGTTTAAGGAAATTTGTGAAGCGCTGGGGAAATTCAGGTTTAGCTTAAGTGACATTATAGAAGCAGGGGGTAGTGAAAGTCATATTCCAAAGATTCTTTCTGAAATTCTTCGGCCAATGGGATGGAATGAAAAGAATCTGTCCGCGGAACTGAAAGTTTATGAGGTTAAAGGTAAGGCCCAAGAACTGAAGAGCACAATTAATCACGGTTCTCACAAGGTCGATTACCTGAAAGGACGTGTGGCATTTGACCTGGAATGGAATAGTAAAGATCAAACCTTTGACAGGGATCTTTATGCTTTTCGTGCCTTTTTCGAATATGATGCGATCAGTGTTGGTGTACTTGTAACCAGAAGTAATGAGCTTGATCCCTTGTTCAGAAAGCTTGAGATCATGCCAAAATACGGGGCAAGTACAACGCATATGGGGAAACTACTGCCTCGACTTGAAGCCGGGCGAAATGGAGGATGTCCTGTACTGGTTTTTGGCATAACAACAAAACTCCTGACAGATTATGAAGGCTAATATTTCAGCAGCGGAGGATTTCAGAAGGTTTGCAGCCGGGCGGAAATTTGCAACCATTCTGGCGGATCCGCCATGGCAATTTGAGAACCGCACCGGTAAAATGGCGCCTGAACATAAGCGCTTATCAAGATATTCAACGCTGACGCTTGAAGAGATCAAGCAGATCCCTGTCAGTGAAATGCTGGAAGAATCAGCCCATCTCTATCTCTGGGTCCCGAATGCATTACTTAAAGAGGGATTGGAGGTGATGAAAGCATGGGGATTTACCTACAAAACAAATCTAGTGTGGTACAAGATCAGGAAAGACGGCGGCCCTGACAGAAGAGGCGTTGGATTTTATTTCAGAAATGTGACTGAATTGATCTTATTCGGAGTGAAAGGCCGAAATGCGAGAACGCTGAAACCCGGTCGAACACAGGAGAATATGATTGTTAAACAAAAACGGGAGCATAGCAGGAAACCGGATGAGCAATATGATTTAATTGAGGCATGCAGTTGGGGCCCTTATCTTGAGCTTTTTGCCCGGGGATCACGTCATAACTGGGAATGTTGGGGTAACCAGGCGGATGATTATTATCCGGAATGGGAAACATACAGCAATCATTCACAGGCAGGAAGAAAGGAAAAATCATTTATTACTCCGGCGATAATTAAACCAAAACCTGCTGCACAATTAAAACTCCTGGAGAAGAAAGGTAAGTACCAGAGAAAAGTTAAATAGGGTTTCCGAATAATCAACTGGTTTCTAACCTATTGTGAGTTCTATGTGTCCTATGTGCCTAATGTGGTGAATTTGAATGACTGCGCAGGGAAAAATGTAACGTATCCCCTCGCATTCAGCTACAGCACTTGATCCGCTACGCGGAAGGGAAATAGCCAGACGTCCATCATTTTTTCAGATCCCCTCTAAAATAAACTTGATATCCACCACAAACTGGACCCTCACCGGGTGGTTCCGCTGCAGTCCCGGTTTCCAGGAAGGCATGTTGCTGATGACCCGGAGCGCTTCTTCGTCGCAGCCACCGCCAATACCGCGCAACAATCTCACATCGGTGATCGAGCCGTTCTTTTCAACTACGAAGGTGATGTAAACTTTGCCTGAGATTCCTGCTGCCTTTGCCATGTCGGGGTATTTGACGTTTTTCCTGAGGAATTCATAGAACGCGGCTTCACCTCCGGGAAATTGCGGCATCGATTCCACCACGGTGAAGATCTCCTCTTCCTCCGATCCTTCTTCGCCCTTTAATACCGGCATCGGGATGTAGACCGGCATCGTGTCGAGCGGATCAATTTCCGCGTCGATGACGAAATCATCATCCACCTGCAGGTCGTCATCCACGATGTTGATGGTGTGAACAACCACCGGCTTGTTTATTTTCGGTGGCTCCGGCCTTTTCTGCACGGTGACCGGCGCCAGCTCCTCCGGGGTGTCGTCGACTGTGCGGTAATAATCCTGGAAATTGTTCTTCTCATAACTTTTCCAGTTAAAAGCGCAAAGGATCAGGATCAGGGTGATGATCATGCCAATCTCCAATAAAATGAAGCGGCTTTTTTCTTGCTTTTCAAATTTTGTGTTCCTGGAAATCATGGCGTTAGTGATTTAGGATGTATTTCAACTATAAATTTAGTTAAATGACGTCGCAAAAGCAAGAATGTTACAGTTAAAGGTGGAGATGAAGCAGGATGCGGTTTAAAAGTGCAAACTTATTTCAAGAATATCACTGCAAATCTGTGAATAAAATCTCTGCCACTCGTTGAGAAAAAAACCTAATTTCGAATTTCAAATTTCCCTCCCATGTCACCAAAGAAAAAAGCCCTTAAAATCGGCATCCTCAGCGCCGGCGGCGACTGCCCCGGCATCAATGCAGCCATCCGCGGCGTCGGTAAAACTGCCATCGTCGAATACGGCATGCAGGTCATTGGCATTTCTTCCGGTTTTCTTGGCTTAATTAATGAAGAATACGAGATCCTTACCGAAGAAAAGCTTTCCGGCATTCTCACCCTGGGAGGCACCATTCTTGGAACTAGCAGGGAAAAGCCGTTCAAGAAGGCGGGCGGACCGGACCAGGTCGACAAGCCCAAGCTGATCAAAAAGCATTACAAGGAGCTGGGACTGGATGCACTGGTTTGCATCGGCGGGAACGGCACGCAGCGGACGGCCAGCAAGCTGGTGGAGGAGGGGCTGAACGTCATTGGCCTGCCGAAAACCATCGACAATGACGTCTGGGGCACCGACATTACGTTTGGTTTCGATTCGGCACTGGGCATCGCCACCGACGCCATCGACCGGCTGCACACTACGGCCAACAGCCACAAGCGCATCATGGTGATCGAGCTGATGGGCCACAATGCCGGCTGGCTGACACTTTACGCGGGGATCGCCGGCGGAGGCGACGTGATCCTGCTGCCGGAGGTAAAATATGACATGGATATCGTGGCCGATTACCTTGTGCGCAGGGCCAGGGCCAAGAAACCTTATTCGATCGTCGTTGTGGCCGAAGGGATCAATAAATCCAAAAAGGACAAAGCGGCCACTTTCATAGCCCGTAAAATTGAGGAAATCACCGGCCTGGAAACCCGGGAAACCATTCTCGGTTATATCCAGCGCGGGGGCAGCCCTTCACCCAACGACCGCATCCTGGCCACCCGTTTCGGGGCCCATGCCGTGGAACTTATCGCCAAAGGCAAATTCGGGATGATGGTGGCAAAGAAAGGAGAAGAAACAACGTCCGTTCCGCTCAAGGATGTCGGCTCCAAAACCCGGCTCGTCCCGGCTGATTTTCCCCTCATCGGGAAAGGCAGAAAGATGGGGATATGCTTCGGGGATAAGTTTTGCAACAGCGACATTGTTTGATGGATGTTTCACGCAAAGTGGCGCAAAGGATTCGCAAAGGGCGCAAAGCAACCGGTAAACTCTATTTGCGTTCTTTGCGCTATCTTTGCGTTCTTTGCGTGAAAACTAAAGACATGAATTCAAAGCTACTCTCTGTTTTTTTTATTTTGTTCAACTTCGCCAGCCTGTCACAAAGTAATGATCTGGTCACTTATTACGAGAAATCAGGTTTCAAATCCACTCCGTCTTACGATGAAACCATAGCCTATTGCAAATTGCTCGATGAAGCTTCGGAGATGATCCATTACACCACATTCGGGATTTCCCCCCAGGGAAGAGACCTGCCACTGCTGATCATTGATTCGGACGGGTTTACTGAACCTGATGAAATTAATCAGGCCGGAAAATTTGTCCTGCTGATCGAAGCGGGCATCCACCCGGGGGAGATCGACGGCAAGGACGCCGGGCTCATGTTTTTCCGTGACCTTGCGGTAGAAAAGAAATTCGGGGAAGTACCGTCAAACATCACCTTTCTCTTCATCCCCATTTTCAGCGTTGACGGGCATGAGCGTTTCGGCCCCTACAACCGGATCAACCAGGTCGGGCCCGAGGAGATGGGATGGCGCACCACGGCCCAGAACCTGAACCTGAACCGCGATTTCCTCAAGGCAGACGCCCCGGAAATGCAAGCCTGGCTGGAACTGTGGCAAGAATGGAACCCTGATTTCTTTGTCGATATCCATGTTACGGATGGTGCCGATTACCAGTACGTGATGACCTACGGGCTGGAAACCCACGGGAATATGGACCAGGGATTAACCGATTGGACCGAGATAAGCTTCATTCCGGCCATGGAATCTTACATGGAAGGGGCGGGTTACCCTGCATTCCCCTATGTTATGTTCAGGAAATGGCATGACCCCCGCAGCGGACTCAGGAGCAGCGTCGGCGGGCCCAGGTTTTCCCAGGGCTATGCTGCAGCACAGAACAGGATTGGGCTATTGGTTGAAAATCATTCCCTTAAAGATTATAAAACACGCGTTAGTGCTACATACGAACTGCTTAAGTTTTTGAGCGATTATATTTCTGGTCATGCGCTTGAAATCACGACCATCAATTTAACTGCTGACCTCGTCGCAGCTTCTGAAGATTTCCGCTCCAGGCCGTTCGCCGTGAATTTTAAAGCGGCACCCGACAGTATTATGATTGATTTCAAAGGTGTGGCGTATGATGTGGAACAGAGCAGCCTCACCGGCGGCGATTGGTTTAAATATTATCCGGACAAGCCGGTAACATACAAGGTGCCTTACTTCCACCGCCAGGTGCCTTCAGCAACCGTGCAGGTCCCGGAGGCATATATCATTCCGCCGGAATGGGAAACCGTTATTGAAAGACTGCCCTTGCACGGCATCAGTTTTATCCGGACGGAACGACCGGTCAGGATCAATGTCGAGACCTATCGTTTTACAACTGTTGAATACAGCAAATCATCTTATGAAGGACGGCAACAGGTGACGCCCACTTTTGAAACCATCGTTGAAGAAAAGGAATTCCCGGCAGGGTCAGTGGTGATCCCGACGGGCCAGGCTGCTGCAAGAGCGATCATTCATATGCTGGAGCCGGCTTCCCCCGATTCCTACCTCCAGTGGGGCTTTTACAATGCTATATTTGAGCTGAAGGAATATTTCGAAACTTATAAGATGGAAGAATATGCGCGGAAGATGCTGGCAGAAACGCCCGGCATGAAAGAAGAGTTCGAGAAATGGAAGGCGGATAACCCGGAAGCAGCCAGAAGCCAGTGGTCACAACTTGAGTGGTTCTATTTCCGGTCACCATGGGTGGATGCTAAGAGAAATGTGTATCCTGTCGGAAGGATCATGAGCAAGGAGGAGATGATGAGGTTAGGACTTTAGGACGGGAGGACCAGGAGACCAGGAGACCAGGAGACCTGGAGATAGGGAGATTTAGAACAATGGAACAATGGAACAATGGAACCCTGGAACATGATTAATCCGCGTAAATCCGTTATATCAGTGTCATCCGTGTTCTATTAAAGGCGTAAGGATCATTCAGAACAATAATTTATCGTTTGATTCGAAATCCAGCAGCCATTTCTTCCGCCACAATCCCCCGGCATAGCCTGTAAGTGAACCATCAGAGCCGATAACCCGGTGGCATGGAATAATGATACTGACCGGGTTGGCGCTGTTGGCTGCAGCGACTGCACGGATGGCATTGGGATCTGTATTTTATTTCTATCAAACCGATCTGAGAATTATAGAATGAAATCATTCTTTGTCGATTATTACACGAAGTAATAAATCTTTGCGCAACTTTGCGTTACCTTTGCGCGACTTCGCATGAAATAAAAAATGATATCAATGAAAAAAGCAGCTTTTATTTTTAGTTTTCTTCTTCTTTCAATATTTCTATACTCTCAAAATCAAGAAATTAATATCTACAACCCTGATGCAAATGCAAAGGAAGACATTGCAAAAGCCATACAACAGGCCAAAGCTGAAAACAAGCATGTGCTCCTTCAAATCGGAGGAAACTGGTGCCCCTGGTGCGTTAAACTGCACGGGATGGAAGAATCTGATGCTCAGATCGATTCGCTGTTGAATGCAGATTATGTCAGGGTACTGGTGAATGTTCCCAGGGAAAAGGACAAACGTGATTATGAACTTTTGGCAGAACTCGATAACCCGCAGCGATTCGGGTTTCCGGTGCTGGTTGTATTAAACCAGGAGGGTGATCGCATTCATACCCAGGATAGCTGGTACCTGGAACAGGATAAAGACTACGACCGGGCTAAAGTGGAGCAGTTTTTCCGGATGTGGAGCGTAGCAGCAGTCAGCCCTTCAAAATAATTCATTCGTCTCATTCGAAATAAATATAGTATTTTCTGATACAGCGCACCGGCAAGTTGCCTGATTTGGCTGTCCATCCGTAGGTTCCGTTATTAAAATTCACGATCCAGGCCCCTTCTGATTGTTCCTGAGGTGTTCCATAACTACTCTCTGCTGAAGTCCAGTATAAAGTATTTGAAAAGCCGCCGATTTCGGCTCTATAGGTGTACATTTCACGCAGTTCATCCAGTGACGGAAGAAACCAGTCATCATAGCCGTTGTGATCAAGCTGATCGCATAGATCAGCTGCAATTCCGGGATCACTGCACACTTGCAGGATCGCATCGGTATTCACCTCGCCAAAACCAATTTCCGTATGCTGGCCATCTGTCCCCACCAGGGTTCCGAAACAGCCGTATGCAGCGTACCCCTCATCTGCTTCGGTGCAAACCAGCCCGAATCCCTGGTTCTCATCATGATAAAAAACAATCCCGCCTTCCATTTCAGTGCCAATGATGGTCGCAGTCTCCATGAGGACCTTGTTCCAGTTTGTACCGTCAAAGAGATACAACGCGTTATCGCCCAGCGGACCATTGGACGTCACAAAGATCAGCAGACCGGGAGCCGCCGGATCAGGCCGGTCGTTATAATCAATCCTCGGAAGCAGCAATCCCTTGTTCCACGATTTTACATCAAGCATTGCCGATGGATCCGGCGGACTGCCGTCTTCATTTATTGCAACTTGTGCGTTTATTGCGATTGAAATTACAAAGAGACATAATCCTAAAATGATTTTAAATGTTTTCATAATAAAAAGATTTTAAGCTGGCAAAAAGACGTCGTCTCAAAAGTCAGTTCAGCTTTTTATTTCGCATCGCCGACGACTAAAGCCGTCGGTTGATATTTTGCAACTAACCAGGAACCAACGGCTTTAGTCGTTGGAATTCGAATCTACAAAATGTTAATCAAGAAGGAAATCCGGCATTTGAGACAGCCTTTATGCTTGTAAAAATAGACCGAAAAATACATACGATTAACCCTGGATGTGTGGTTTAACAAATCTTTAACAATGTTTGTAATGACGTATAAAAGTGTCGGTAATAATTAATAATTACAACATATTACATACAACGTAAAATATTTTCCCGGATTAACCTTAGTTTTGCAATAAACTTCCACAACCCGGTTTCATGAAACTTATCAAAATATTCGGCAAGGCCGTCATCCTCCTGGTTCTTTTTATAACCCTGATCTCCTGGGGATACACCGGTCACCGTATCATTAACCAGAACGCTGCCCTGTCGTTCACGCCGGAGATGGAACAGTTCATGTCGTGGGCTTCCATTCTTGCCGATCACGCGTCGGATGCCGATTATCGCAAGGATGAAGACCCTGACGAAGGCCCCCGGCATTATATCGATATCGATAATTACGCGGAATTTATTTTGAACGGAAGAATTCCGTCAACCTATGATTCTGTCGTAGCTCTTTATAATACTGCCTTTGTCATTGAAAACGGCATCCTTCCCTGGGCTACCAAACGCACTTACGATTCGCTGGTCAGCAGTTTTACACGATTCGACCGGGAAAAGGCCGTGCTTTACGCATCCGACCTGGGCCATTATGTTGGTGATGGCCATAACCCTTTGCATATTACCCGGAACTATAACGGGCAGTATACCGGTAATTCGGGAATCCATTCGCGGTATGAAACCGGTATGATCAACACCTTTCAGCAGGAGATCGTGATGCAAGGCAGCGGGATTGAATACATCACCGATGTCCAGGATTATATCTTCGATTACATATACTCGAATTACATTTACGTTAATTCCATCATGCTGGCTGATGATTACGCGCAATCCGTTGCCGGCAATACTTCCTCATACCAGTACAGGGAGGCATTATGGGAAAAGACCGGGACTTTCACGGTCAGCTTGTTCAACCGGTCGGCCCATTCCCTGGCGGAGCTGATCTATTCGGCCTGGATCGATGCCGGCAAACCGGATATGAACAGCGGCCCGGGAATATTTGAATTCAATAACGATAAAAGTGACCTGAGCCTGAAGGTGAACCCGAATCCCGTGAAGGAATCGTTGAGGGTCCGTTTCGATCTTCCGGAAACAGCTAGGATAAAAATCGGGATTTTTGACCTCGAGGGGAGATCGCATGGTATTTTATTGAATGAAAAACTTCCGGCAGGCTCGAATGAACTTTCGTTTATTGTTTCGAACCTGCCGGAAGGGATTTATTTCGTGTCTGTTGAATCCGGGAAATTTCTTGAGGCGACTAAAGTTGTTAAGCTGACAGATTAAATTCCAAATTCCAAATTCCAAATTCCAAATTCCAAATTCCAAATTCCAAACAAATTCAAAATCTAAAAAAGTTAAATTCAAAATTGTTTTGAATTTTTAGTTTGGCTTTTGGTGCTTGCTTGGAATTTGGAATTTGGAATTTGGAATTTACTTAGCAGCCTGGTATCTCTTCGCTACCGCATCCCAGTCCACCAGGCTCCAGACTGCTGCCAGGTAATCGGCCCGCCTGTTCTGATACTTCAGGTAGTAAGCATGTTCCCATACATCGATGCCAAAGATGGGCGTGCCCTTGAACTCGGCAATGTCCATTAAGGGATTGTCCTGGTTTGGCGTCGAGCCGATAGCCAGTTTGCCTTCAGGGGTGACGTAAAGCCATGCCCAACCCGAGCCGAAACGGTTAGCCCCGGCAGTGTTCAACTGCGTTTTCATTTCATCGAAGCTTCCGAATGCCTTGTTGATCTCTTCAGCCAGCTCACCGGTTGGCTGCCCGCCTCCCTTTGGGGATAAGGTGGTGAAGAATAAATCGTGGTTATAAACTCCGCCGGCATTGTTCCTGACTTTCATATCGAACTTCTTCGTGTTGGCCATAATCTCCAGAAGGGTCATTTTCTCACCTTCGGTACCTTTTATGGCTGCATTCAGGTTATTTACATAAGCCGCGTGATGCTTGCTGTGATGGATTTCCATCGTCTGCGCGTCGATATGCGGCTCCATGGCATTGTAAGGATAAGGCAGGGTGATCAGCTGGAACGGACCCGCCTGTTGTGCGTTAACTGCTGCTGTTGTAGTCATGATAATGATCAAAAATTGAATTAATACTGATTTCTTCATTGTATAATTGATTTTTAAGGTTAAACAAGGATGAGGGGCAATTGTTCAATTGTTCAATTGTTAAACTGTTCGAGTATGAGGGTGTTTTGAAAGTCTGTATGATCTCTCTGTTTCGAATCGCCGACGACTAAAGCCGTCGGTTGTTTAACCTCACCCGCTGTGATCGTGTAACAGTACTCTTAAATTAATGGAAGAATTTCTTTGCGAAACTTTGCGGTATCTTTGCGAATCTTTGTGTAACAGCCCTTTAGCTATTACGCAAAGCTACACAAAGCAGACACAAAGTTACGCAAAGAGACTTCTGTTACACCCTCAATAGAGGGCAGGGGGTAAAGGGTGTGAGGCTGTCGGAACCAACGGCTTTAGTCGTTGGAGTTCGAATCTACAGAATGGTCATTAAGAAGGAATTCCGACTTTTGAGTCAATCACAACCAATAACCAAAATCCAATAATCAGGAACGAGGAGCTTATTTCTTCCGTTCCTGGAGAATAAGCCGCAGCGAGGTGTCTCTTGTGAAATAATTGAACGCCCAGTTGATGAATACGATCAGTTTGTTGCGGATGCTGAGGATCAGCATCAGGTGGAGGAACATCCAGACGAACCATGCGAAATATCCCTGGAAGCGGATGAAGGGAAGGTCAACGACGGCTTTGTGCTTGCCGATGGTTGCCATGGAGCCTTTGTCGAAATATTCATAGTCTTTCAGCGGCTTGTTTTTAACCAGTGCATTAAGGTTCCTTGCCAGGTTCCGAGCCTGGTTGATCGCCACGTTGGCCACCTGCGGATGGCCTTTAGGGTACTTTGGCGTTGCCATACTGGCGATATCCCCGACGGCGTAAATGTCCGTGTATCCTTTCACCAGGTTATGGCGGTCGGTCACCAGCCTGCCGTTCTGGACGATCACGCTATTGTCTAATCCCTGCGGCAGGTTACCGGTCACGCCGGCCGCCCAGATCAGCCGGGTGGATTTTATCGATTCGCCGTTGCTCAGGGTCGCGACCTTTCCATCATAGTCTTTCACGATGATATTGGTCATCACTTCAACGCCCAGCGATTTAAGGTATTTCTCCGAAGTCTTCCTGGCCATCGGACTCATGCTGTTCAGCGTATGCGAACTGCCTTCCAGCAGGATGATTTTCAGGTCTTTAAAGTCGAACATGGGATAATCTTTCGGAAGGATATTCCGCTTGATCTCTGCGAAAGCGCCTGCCAGCTCAACCCCGGTCGGACCGGCACCGACAATGACGATGTTCAGCAGGTATTCCCGTTCTGTTGAATCGGCCGAAAGCAGCTCCTCAAAATCCAGCAGCACGCTGTTCCTGACTTTTATTGCATCATACGTTGTCTTCAGGCTGTAGGAGTTTTCTTCCAGGTGTTTGTTACCGTAAAAATTTGTTTTGCAGCCGGTTGCGATCACCAGGTAATCATAACCAAATTCCCCGATCGTTGTTTCAATCGTTTTAGAACCTGGATTCACCCGGAGCACCTCAGCCATCCTGATCTGCATATTCTGCCTGTGCTGGAAGATTTTCCTGAAAGGGAACGAAATGCTGCTGGGCTCGAGCTGCGAAGTGGCCACCTGGTAGAACAAGGGCTGGAACTGGTGGTGATTGAGTTTATCGATCAGCAGGACTTCGAAAAATTTTTCATCAAGATGATCAACAAACTGGATGCCTGCAAAGCCACCCCCAACGACGATTACCTTTTTTCTTTCCATATTATCTCACTTTTCCGCCTGGAAAAGGTAAAACATGTATTTCTTGTATTTGCGGAACAACTCGCCGTTCCGCCGACCTGTAAAGTGCTTATCTTCGATTTTGTGCAGCTTTTTCCTGTACATTCTCCTGACAAGCTTGATAATGAAGGGAAAACGATCTTCGCCCAGCGCCCAGGCAGAAGTCCATACCGGCTTCAGGACCTCGGTATTCAACTGGTTCACCAGGTCGATCGTGTAAGAGGTTTCAACAGTAATGTCTTTCTCTGCCAGGGTTTTGATGGGAAAGCCCTCCCTGATCTTCAGCCACTGCTGATAGTCGTGACCGCCGCCAAGTTTTGACTTCCCTTCCGGATCGGTGCTGAAAAAGTCGCTGGCGATAATGTAACCGCCCGGAATGAGCAGCTTCAGCGCCCCCGGTATCGACCGGTCCATCGGAATGTACTGGAAACTTTCGCTGAACAGCACCAGGTCGTACTTCTTGTCCGTAACGACATCCTCAAATTTGCACTGGTAAAAACGGACCCGGTCACCCAGCATATTTTTCGCGTAAGCCGTCAGGATCTGCCCCGGGGAAACACAGTCGACCTGGTAGCCCCTCGCCAGCAATTGCTCGGCAGTTTTGCCCGAACCGCAACCGACGTCCAGGATGGTTTTCACTCCTTCCGGTATCTGTGAGAAGATCAGTTCAGCGTAATTTTCCTGTGCCTGTCGCAGGTTCGCCACATCGGCTTCCAATCCGTCCTTGAAATATCCGTAATGCAGGTATTCCGATTTGAGGAAGAATTTATAAACCCTTAATCCTAATTCCAGCCCGACTTCTTTGGAGTCGACTTTATAATTTTTCTTCTTTTTCGACATCTGAATTAAATGTAGGTTCTTAATATTTATCGGGACCAGTTTTCGGCCTAAAGTTATTTAAGTTTTGCATACCGGACCTCATTCCAGAATATTTCCCTTTTATAAACCGCTTTCCTGAACACCCCTTCTTTTTCAAAACCGCATTTTTCGAGCACACGCTGTGAAGCAATATTGTATTCGAACACACCGGCATGGATGCGGACAATGTCAAGATGGCCGAAGCCGTATTCACAGATCAGATTCAGGGCAACCGTGGCTATTCCTTTATTCCAGTGTTCCTCGCCGATAAAATAACCCACTTCTGCCGATTTCCGGTACACGTCGCTTCCCTGGTGCAGCCCGATGTTCCCGGCATATTTCCCTTTATATTCAATCGCAAAAAGTGTCTGCGGATCCATTTCCATGCACCGGCTGATGAATTCACGGGCATTTTTGATGGTATAAGGATGGGGAAAACCATCGCGGAGGTTCCGGGCGATGTTTTCATTGTTAGCCAGTTCCACAATGTCCGCTGCATCGGATTGCCTGAAGCTCCTGAGCTTGATATTACCTGAAATCAGTTCCATAATGAATGCTTTTTTTGAAAAACCACCGCATGAAAATCTTTTATCCGTAAAAACTGGTCAGTCTGTTAACAGGAATTTTGGGGCCTTGCGCGCTTTGGTAGCCTGTTCGAATGAATACGCGATTTCTATCAGTACCGGTTCGCTCCACGCCTGGCCGACAAAGGAAATACCTACCGGCAGTTCATCAATAAACCCCATGGGGACCGAGATGCTTGGGTAGCCGGGGATGGCGGCAATGGAGGAGTTGCCTCCCATGTAATGATCGCCGTTAATCAGGTCGGTTTTCCATGCAGGGGACCCGGTTGGCAGCATCAGGGCATCCAGCCGGTTATCCTTCATGATCCGTTCGATCCCGTTTTCTTTCGTCTCCCGGGCAATGATCATCAGGGCTTCCTGGTATGCTTTGTCTTCAAGCGTCCCTTTTTCCTGTGCCTTGATCAGCAACTGCTGGTCGAAGTATCTCAGCTCAATGGAGTCGGATTCATTGAAACGGATCAGTTCTTCCAGCGATTTTACCGGGGCATCCGGCCCCTGGCCCTGAAAATATTTGTTCAGCCCGTCCTTGAATTCATAAAGCAGGACCTGGAATTCAGCATCTCCAACCGCTGAAGGCAACGCGTAGTCCAGTTCAATGACCTCAGCCCCC
The DNA here is from genome assembly GCA_964447005.1 of uncultured Bacteroidales bacterium. Classification (GTDB taxonomy): domain Bacteria; phylum Bacteroidota; class Bacteroidia; order Bacteroidales; family JAGOPY01; genus JAGOPY01. The sequence goes on along the minus strand of CAYUQP010000009.1, from coordinate 37,182 downwards.
TGGCTTATGATGAAATCTGCGGTTTTCATGAAGAGGCTGTCGACTTTGTAATGAAATCCCATGCAGGACTTCAACAACCCGATCCGTTTGCCTTTCAACCCGTCTGCCTTAAGAAATCGTGCATAATCATTATGAAATTTACCTTCCGACAGCAGGGTCTTACGATCTGACGAATCGATGCCGGTCATGATTCCAAGGCAAACCGCGGCATCTTCGACGGTCCTGCACATCGGGCCCGGGGTGTCCTGTGAAAAGGAGATTGGGATGATGCCCGTCCGGCTGATCAGCCCGACCGTAGGTTTAAGTCCCACGATCCCGTTGTTATTGGCGGGGCATACGATCGAACCGTCCGTTTCGGTACCGATGGCAAAAGCGCAAAGGTTAGCCGACACCGCAACCCCTGAGCCGCTACTTGAGCCGCACGGATTCCGGTCGAGGATGTAAGGGTTCCTGGTTTGTCCGCCAATACCGCTCCAGCCGCTGGATGAGAATCCGGAACGGAAATTCGCCCATTCGCTCAGGTTGGACTTCGCGATGATCACCGCGCCCGCTTCCCTGAGTTTATTCGCCACCCAGCTGTCCTGCGCCGGGAACGAATTCTTTAAGGCCGTTGCTCCTGCCGTGTTGGGCATTTTATCCCGGGTGTCAATATTGTCCTTGAGGATAACAGGGATGCCATGCAGCGGGCCACGGGATTTTCCGTCTTTCAGTTCCTGTTCAAGCTGTGCTGCAATTTGCAGGGCATCCGGATTGACAGCAATGATGGAATTGAGTTTCGGGCCGTTTTTATCGATCTCCTCAATCCGGTCTAGATAATACCTGACGACTTCCGTTATGGTGAACTTGCCTTCCTGGTAACCTTCCTGGATCTGTGAAATAGTTATTTCCTCCAGGTTCAGAACGGTTACCGGGGGTTTTTTCTGTACCGGCTGGCACGATAAAAGAATTAAAAGAAAGAAGAAGAACTTTTTCATCTTGCAAAGTTTCCTCAAATTTAAGATAAATGCCAAACAGATTAACACTTAAAACCTGGAACCTGGAACCCGGAACCTGGAACTTTGGAACTTTTTTCGTATCTTTGCTCAAACAATACATCCACATGCTGCGACTAATATTCACCACCCTGTTCACTGCCTTCATCGGCACCATTTTAGCACAACACCAGAACATCCTGGTAAGCACGGCCAATTCGCCCAACGAGCCTTCCATCATCATTAACCATAAAAATACCAACCAGCTTTACGGGGGAGCGAACATTGCCAGCTATTATTATTCGGACGATGCCGGCTATACCTGGCAGCAGGGGACGCTGGTTTCGCAGGAGCACGGCGTGTGGGGCGATCCGGTATTACTGTGCGACACCGCGGGGGCTTTTTATTTCTTTCACCTGTCGAATCCGCCCCAGGGCAACTGGATCGACCGGATCGTCTGCCAGAAGACTGAAACCCTTGGCGGAACCTGGAACGACGGCACAGCGATGGGCCTCAACGGCACCAAGGCGCAGGATAAGCATTGGGCGGCCGTCGACTGGAAAACCAACAATATTTACGTGACCTGGACCCAGTTTGACGAATACGGTACCAATGATCCTTCCAAGAAAAGCAACATTATGTTCTCACGGTCATTCGACGCCGGAATGAGCTGGAGCCCTGCCATGCAAATCAACGAAGTGTCGGGCGACTGCGTGGATGACGACAACACCACCGAGGGCGCTGTTCCCTGTGTCGGCCCGGAAGGACAGATCTACGTATCGTGGGCGGGCCCAGCCGGATTGGTTTTCGATCGCTCGTACGACCAGGGCGATACCTGGCTCGATGAAGATATTTTCGTTTCCGATATCGGCGGCGGATGGGCTTACGACATTCCTGGCATTTACCGGGCCAACGGCATGCCGGTTACAACCTGCGATACCAGCGGCGGCATTTTTCACGGTACCATCTATATCAATTTCTCCGACCAGGTGAACGGACCGGATGATACCGATGTCTGGCTTGTAAAATCCACCGATGGCGGCAATACCTGGACTGAGCCCAGGCGCGTGAACGATGATCCTCCCGGCAAGCACCAGTTCTTCACCTGGATGACGGTTGACCAGACCAACGGTCACCTCTGGTTTGTGTATTATGACCGCAGGAATTACAGCAATAACAATACAGATGTGTATATGGCGCTCTCAACCGACGGGGGAGAGACCTTTATCAATTTCCCGGTCAGCGAAAGCCCGTTCCTCCCGAACAGCGGCATCTTTTTCGGCGATTACACCAACATCACGGCCCATAATAACGTGGTCCGGCCTATGTGGGCCCGCTGCCACAATAACCAGATGAGCATCTGGACCGCCATCGTCGATCCGACCGTGGTGGGTATTGAAGAACAGGTCAAAGCGGGTATCCCCTTCAGCATGGAGCAGAGTTATCCCAATCCGTTTGCCGAATCCACCTGGATCTCCTTCAAACTGCACGAACCCGCCCCGGTGTTCCTGGCCGTGTTCGACCATACGGGCAGGCAGATCGCGGTACTGGCCGATCATGCACAGTATCAGCCCGGAAAATACACTTATCAGTTCAATGCTTCGGAGATGAACATGGCATCAGGGGTTTATTATTTCACCCTGATCAGCAACGATTTCGTGCAACGGCAAAAAATAGTCATGGCCCGCTGATCGTTTTTTGAACATTCTATGCCTTGCCCTGTTAATTATTCCTTAAACAAATGGTTTTTATTGTGATTACAATCACATAATTAGTATTTTTGCGCCGCTTTTTACTCGGATTTCATGGATGCTAAGCTACGAGGGATAATTGAAAAATTCAGGGATTATTTGAATGCCCACAATGGAAAGGCTGTGATCAGCCTTGACGTCATTTCGTCACATTCAGGCATTCCGCGGGAGGAAATTGCCAGGCACTTTGCCGGTGAAGCCGAACTGGTGGAGAAAGTCCTGGAATTTGAACGCCAGCGCTTCGAGGAAATATTCCGCATCCACACCTTTGACGGGGTCAATGCAATCGACGTGTTACTCACGGTTAGCAAAGAGGTGGCAGAGAAATTCATTGACATTTCTCCCTCGGTCACATTTGTGCTTAAAAAGCATTATCCGGAGATTTACCACCAGCATTTTATCCAGCGCCGGGATTTCATCTATGAAAAGATCCAGCTTAACCTTTCTAAAGGGATCAGGCAGGGCATGTACCGTGATGACCTCAGCGTGGAGCTCATAGCCCGGCTTTACCTCAGCCGGCTGATCGATCTGCATAATCCGGATTTTTTCCCACCCGAAGAGTTTTCATCCGAAACGATCTTTAACGTGATGTTCGAGAATTTTATCCGCGGCATTGCTAAACCGGAAGGACTGGCATACTTTGAAGCCAAGAAAAAGATCTATGGCTTTGGATCGTGAACAGGTCTTTCCTCTTAATTTAAAAGCGTTTAAATCAACATATAATGACTTGTAAATTATTCAGCGTATTGTTGCTTGTGTCAGTTATACTGGTACCTGGATACCTTACGGCGCAACCCCTGTCGTTGTCGTTGGCCGAAGCCCAGGACTACGCGGTCAGGAACAGCTATAATGTAAAAAGCTCACTATATGATGTCGAGATGGCCCGCAGAAAGATCAAGGAGAATCTTTCCTACGGCTTTCCACAGGTAGATGCAACGGTTGATTATACTTATTACATCGCGCTGCCAACTTCACTCATCCCCGGTTATTTTATCGGTGATACTGTCAATGAATTTGCCGAATTGCAATTCGGTACGAAGAATAATGTCACCGCAGGGATCACACTCAACCAGCTCATTTTCGATGGCCGTTACTTCATTGGCCTGGAATATGCAAAGATATTCGAGCAAGTGTCAGAAGAAAACCTCGAAAAATCGATGGAAGACGTTAAAGTGGCGGTGACAACTACTTACTACAACATTCTCGTCGGGGAAGCCGCGATAAAGGTGCTGGATTCCACGCTGATCGTCCTGGAAAAGACTCGTTACGAAACCGGTGAGATGTTTAAGGAAGGTTTTGCTGAGAAGACCGACTATGACCAACTTACCCTCACTGTGACCGATATTCAGAACTCGAAAAATTCCCTTAAGCGGCAGAACGAGACCGGTTATAAGCTGTTGAATTACCAGCTTGGCATTGACCTTGACCAGCAAGTGGTTTTGACCGAGACGCTGGATGAGCTGATTGACAAGGCAACACTCAGTGCTTTGGTGGACCAGCCGTTTAACCTTGAGCAGCATGTGGATTATCGGTTGATCTCCAGCCAGGAAAAGATGAAATACCTGAGCCTGCGGAATGAAAAAGCGGCCTACTTTCCCACGCTCAACGGTTTTCTCTTTTTCCAGGAGAATGCCCAGCGGGACCAATTCGATTTCTTTGACCCTGACCAGCCCTGGTTCTATAATTCCGCCACAGGCGTTTCAATGAAAATCCCTGTGTTGTCGAGCGGTTACCGTAAGAGCCGTGTCAGCCAGGCTAAACTTGACCTGGAGAAGGTAAGGATTGCCAAAACCCAGGTGGCTGAGGGCCTTGAACTTACTACTTTTCAGTCAAGAACTGAGTTCCAGACAGCGCTTGAAAACTATATGAGGGAAAAAATGAACGTGGAGCTTTCATTGGAAATTTATCAGCGGGCCCTGGCAAAATACAATGAAGGGGTGGCGACCAGCGTTGAATTAACACAGCAGCATAACCAGTTTTTCGATTCGGAAAGAAAATATTTTCAGACCGTGTTAAGTCTTCTCGATGCGAAAAACAGGCTGGATAAGGCATTAGGAAATTATTAACAGATCATTGAAACCAATCGGATCATGAAATACGGAATTTTGGCATGGATCATTATACTGCTGGCCTCCTGCGCCCCGAACGACAGCGAGCAGGCAGTCCGCGACCAGATCACTGCCTATAAACAAGAAGTCGGTGAATTGAACAAGAAAATTGCGGAGCTGGAGAAAAAGCTGTCTTCGATAGACCATAGCGGCAATCCCGGTAACAGGGTTCCCGTGCAGACCTTCGACCTGGCTCTTGAGACGTTCAATCATTTTATCGAAGTCAGCGGTACCGCCGAAGCGGTGAAAGAAGCCTTTATTTCGCCTGAAGTCAGCGGACAGATCAGGGAACTGTATGTAAATGAAGGCGATTATGTCGAAAAAGGAGAAGTGCTGGCAAAGCTCAATACAGAGATCACGGAAAGCAATATCGCCGACCTGCAGGCATCGCTTGACCTGGCCGTGACGGTATATGAAAAACAGGCCAGGCTGTGGGAGAAGGGGATCGGCTCCGAGATACAGTACCTGAATGCGAAGAACAGCAAAGAATCGCTCGAGCAGAAGCTGGTGGCCCTGAAGGCACAGCTTGACATGGCCATCATCAAATCCCCGGTGAGAGGTATTGTGGATGAGATCTTTGCTAAAAAGGGCGAACTGGCGATGCCCGGAATGCAACTGATGCAGGTGGTCAACCTGGATGAACTTTACATCAACGCCGACGTGTCTGAATCGTACCTGAACCAGGTCAGGGAAGGCGAAACGGTCACCCTCGAGTTCCCGGTCTACCCGGATTTGAAACTCGAAGTGCCGATACACAGGAAGGGAAACGTGATCAACCCGAACAACCGTACTTTTACCGTTCAGCTCAAGCTAAAAAACCCTGACCGCTTGCTCAAGCCGAATATCCTGTCGGTCATTCACATCAATGACTTTTCAGCCGATTCGGCCATTGTCGTCCCTTCAGCACTGATCAAGCAGGACCTCACAGGCTCCTACCTGTATGCCGTTCAGAAAAATGACGAACGGATGATTGCCAGGAAAGTTTATATTAAACCCGGCAAGACTTATCTCGATAAAACCATGGTTGTGGAAGGCCTTCAGGCAGGACAGGCCATTATCATGCAGGGCTACAACATGGTATCGGATGGAACGGAAGTATATGTAAATGCCGGCAATGCTTCCTAAGCAGCCACGAATAACAGTTATATCATTTCTCCGTGCCTTGCTGCTCATGACCGGACTGACCGGGATGTTGTACCCGCTCGCGGCCCAGAATGTCACGAAAGTCCACATCGAACACGCCGACATGCTCAAGCTGGGCAAACACGAGGGCAAAAGTGTCCGGGTGCTGATGGGCAATGCAGTGTTGCGGCAGGACAGCACCTATTTCTACTGCGATACGGCCATGCTCGACGATGATAACAACCTCAGGGCTGTCGGGAAGGTGCATATCAATTACTCCGACACGGTCGACCTTTACGGCGATTTCCTTACCTATAACGGTAATTCGAGGATTGCCGTCGTCGATTCGAATGTCGTCCTCATCGATAAAAGGGCCACACTTTACACCGACCACCTGGAATATGACCGGAACCAGGCCACGGCGTATTATTTCACCGGCGGAAGGATCGTCGACAAAGAGAATGTGCTTACCAGCGTCAGGGGCAGGTACTTTACCCGCACCAGCGAATTTCTCTTCAGCGATTCGGTGGTGGTGGTCAATCCCGATTATACAATGTACTCCGATACCCTGAAATACAACACGGAAACGGAGATCGTCTACATCGAGGGACCGACCGACATTTATGGAAAGGACGACCATATTTATTCCGAAAAAGGCTGGTACGATACCCGCACCAACAAGGCGGAACTCAATAAAAACAATACGATTTACCACCTTGAGCAGATACTTAAAGGGGATTTCATCTACTATGACGGTGAAAAGGAATACGGGAAAGCCACCGGAAATGTCTGGGTCAAGGATACGGCGCAGAAGATCATCCTTGAAGGGGGCATCAGTGAATTCTACCGGTCCGAAAAGTACTCCTACATCACCGATTCTGCCTGTGCTATCCTGATCGATACCTATGACAGCCTTTACATGCATGCCGACAGTTTTATCATGCTCACGGATTCCGCTGACCAGGCACGGCTGATCCATGCACACCACCGGATGAAATTCTTCCGGGATGATCTCCAGGGCATGTGCGACTCGTTGGTCTACCGTGTCAGTGATTCCGTTATCGCACTGCTGAGAAACCCGGTGTTATGGTCGGACGACAACCAGCTCACCGCCGATTCCATATGGATGCACATCAGCAATAACCGGATCGATTCCATGGTGCTGTTCAACCTGGCTTTCATCGTTTCGCGCGACAGCACCGAGACATACAACCAGATCAAAGGACGCCAGATGAGGGCGTATTTCAAAGAAAACAAGCTTTACAGGATCAAAGTGATAGGTAACGCGGAAACGATCTATTACGTGAGAGAAGAAGATTATGACCTTATCGGGATCAACAAATCCGTGTCGAGTAACATGGTCATTTTTATGGAAGACAGGAAGATCCGCAAGATCAACTACCTCACCAACCCCGACGCGGTCCTGTACCCGGAAAAAGAACTTCCGAAAGAGGACCAGTTTCTGAGGGATTTTAAATGGATAAGGGATCAGCGGCCTGCAAGCCGGCATGAGATATTTATCTGGGACCCGGTATCTTCAGAAGACTGAGATCCTGACGTAACGCTTCGGGTTCAGGCGGATATCTTCCAGCAGCAAATTGAGCTCCATTGCCGATTTTTCAAGTTCCTTATACAATTTATCATCATTCACGAGCTGCCCCAGCGAGCCTTCGCCTTTTTCGATCCTGGACATGACCAGGGAGAGGTCCCCGACAGTCTGGTCGAGGTTGGAGATGATGCCGGATATATTTGACCTGGCTATTGTATCGCTGACGCTCGCAAGATTATCAAGCACCCGATTGATTTGCTGGCTGTTATTGCTGAGATTCCGGGTGATCATATCGATATTGTAAAGAATGCCGGCCAGCCTGTTGGATTGGCTGATCATCAGCGTGTCAAGGCTTTGCGTGGTGCTTTCAAGGTTCTGGAAGGTCTGCCGGATGCTCTTGATGCTCGCGATGAGGTCTTCACGTGAATCCTTGCTGAAGATGCCCTGGATGGCCACCACCATGGTGTCGAGCGAAGAGATCAGGTCTTCGGCTTTCATTTTCAGGGGCAGGATCTGCTGATTGACCGCATCTTTGAGTGAGGTTTCAATGTCGGTGATCAATGTGTCGCCGCTCTGGGCATATTCCGCCGAGTTACCCAGGAGTATCTCAATCGCCTTGGATCCCATCAGGTCTTCGCTGAAAATACGGGCCGTCGAATTGGCCGGGATCGGGAACTTGTCCGTGAATACGAGTGTAACGACGATATCGCCGTTCATCTTCGGGTCAAAAAATACCCTCCCGACTTGGCCGACTTTTACTCCATTGATATACACGGGATTGGAAGGATTCAGCCCGTTGACATGCGTGTAAACCGCAACCAGTACCTTTTCTTTGTAAAGGATGTTTTTATTCTTTAAAAAACTGAATCCCCAGACAAGGATTGCCGTCGCAAGAATAAAAATTAAGCCGATCCTGAATTCCCTGGTAAGTTTCAAACTGATATTCCTTGATAAAGCAAATATAATTACTTTTTTGTCAATTCAAGGGCTTTTTCAAGGGAAATGCGCTCTTCCTCCAAAAAACAAACGATAAAAGCGTCTTTGTATTTCTTGGTTTCCCTCATGAATTTCTGGTGTTTCACCGCCTCGTCATAGGTCCTGAAATTGCCGGTGCTGTATTTGTACCATCCGTCCTGCCTGTATTCCCGAATGTCAGGAATGTCTTTGGATTTTTTCGCATCGAAGGTCATTTTCTTTTTCGAAGAAGTGAACTGAACCCTGAAAAACACATCCGGCGATTTGACCGGTTCGGGCTCTTCGTAATACTCACGGACTACAAGTTGGGCCTTGTTGTCCTTGCGTTCCATCTCCTCCTTGTAAAATTTGATCGCCCTGAAGATGGCCGAAGCCAAATATACCTGCCCGTCGGACGACATAAGGAATTTTTCCTCGGCGGGGTTGGAAATGAAGCCGGTTTCAACCAGTACACCAGGCATTGTTGTTTTATAAAGAACAAGGAAGCCGGCCTGGAATACGCCGCGGTCCTTTCTCTTCACCCGCTCCCTGAATTGTTTCTGGATTTCCTCTGCCAGGATCGTGCTTTGCTCCAGGAATGCGTCCTGGAACATGGTCAGCGTGATATAATCCTCGTCCTGGTTAGGGTTGAAGCCATCGTACATATCGGCGAAATTCTCTTCGTTGAGAATGGCTGCATTTTCCAGCTTGGCTACTTCGAGTTGTGCATCGCTTTTGTGCAAACCCATGACGAAGGTCTCGGTCCCGCTGGCAGCAGGATTCTTGGCGGCATTGCAGTGAATGGATACAAACAGGTCGGCTTTGGCATCATTGGCAATCCTGGCCCTTTTATACAATTCGACGAAAACATCGGTTTTACGTGTGTAGACCACTTCTACCTCAGGGAGGTACTTTTTAATGTATTCCCCTGTTTTGAGCGCAATGGCCAGGGCAATGTCCTTTTCCCGGGAATATTTACCCAAAGCCCCCGGATCTTTCCCGCCGTGCCCCGCATCGATCACCACCCTGCTGACATGGTATTGCGGATACGCGGCGGTCAGCCCCAAGACGACAATCAATACTATCGTAAAAATATAACGCAACCGGCCCACCTTTTTACATTCTTTGAATATCTTTGATTTGAAAAACGGCTCAAAGCTGCAATAATTGTAATTAATACCGTTATAATACAAATTTAGACGGATAAATTGTCTGGAAATACGCATTGCCGCTTAAATTATTAACAACAAGGATGTTGAAACGTGTCATGTTAATGATCACGTGGGTGCTGGTACTGTTTCTTGTAACCGGTATTGGTGGAAATTATGCATATTGCCAGGAAACAGAACCAAGGATTGAATACAAGCCGGATACAATAAAGGCTTTAAACCGTGATTCGTTGATCCTTGGCACCCATGTGCCCGACAGCCTGAGTGTTGATTCTCTGGAAGTCCGGGCTGCCGAAAATGCGCTTGATACGAAGGTGGAGTACCAGTCGGCCGACTCCATTGATTTTGACCTTGTCAATAAAAAAGTCTATATGTATAATAATGCCGTCATTAATTACGGTGATATTAACCTGAAAGCGGCTTTTATCGAGATCGATTTTGAAAAGGAAGAAATTTATGCTACGGGATTGCCTGATTCAACCGGAAAAGAATACGGTTTGCCCGAGTTCAAACAGGGCGACCAGCAGTTCAAATCCAAAACCATGCGCTATAATTACAAGTCTAAAAAGGGCCTGATCAGCAAAGTGATCACGGAAGACGGCAGTGGCTACCTGCATGGCGAGACGGTGAAGAAAATGGACAACGACGAGGTCAATATTTCCAGGGGCAGTTACACTACCTGCGAGCTGGAAGACCATCCGCATTTTGAATTCCGCTACAATCGCTCAAAAGTTATCCCTAAAAAGAGGATCGTTACCGGGCCGGCTTACCTGACGGTGGAGGATGTGCCCACACCGCTCTTTATCCCGTTCGGATGGTTCCCAAACAAACAGGGACAGCGGTCCGGGATCATTTTACCGACTTATGGCGAGTCGGCTGAGCGGGGTTTTTATTTCGAAGGACTGGGCTATTACCAGTACATCAATGATTACATCGATTTTAAGGTGGTGGGCGACATCTATACGATGGGTAGCTGGGCGGTGAGGCCCAGTTTCCGGTATAAAAAACGCTATAAATTCACCGGCTCTGCTAACTTCGTCTATGCAATCAATGTGACCGGCGTTAAGGAAACACCCGATTACAGCAAGAAGCGGGATTTCAGGATACAATGGAACCACAGGCAGGACCCGAAAGCACGGCCCAGGAGCAACTTCAGCGCCGACGTCAATATCGTCTCCTCCACGCTGAACCGCTGGAATCCATCTACAACTCAGGATTACCTGTCGAACACGTTCCGCTCCAGCATTGCCTACCAGACCAACTGGGCAGGAAAGTATTTTCTGACCATCAACGCGGCACATGACCAGAACACACAAACCCGGATCGTCAATGTTACCCTTCCGGAGCTGACCTTTTCGGTGAACCGTTTTAATCCGTTTGTTTCGAAGAAAAAAGTCGGACCGAACAAATGGTACCATAACATCACCATGAATTATAATATGAACGCGAAAAATTCGGTCACCGCACCGGATTCCGTTATCCTGACCTCTGAAGCCCTGAACCTGATGAAAAACGGGATCAAGCATTCCATGCCGATATCCAGCCCGGTCAAATTGCTGAAATATTTCAACTGGACTAATTCCATCAGTCTTAACGACAGGATGTATTTTGAATCCTACCGCAAATATGAGCTGAACGATACAGTTTATAAAGATACCATCAACGGGTTTAACAATATTTTTGATTTCAGCTTTTCTTCCTCCCTGAGCACGAAAGTTTACGGACTGGTACAGTTCGGGAAGAATTTTCCGCTCCGGGCGATCCGGCATGTCTTTACACCGTCGGTTTCATTTTCCTACCGGCCTGATTTTTCCTCGGATTTCTGGGGCTATTACGACACGTATATCGACGGCGAAGGTGATGAAGTCATCTATTCAAAATATGAAGGGGCTATATACGGTGGACCTCCGTCAGGTAAATCGGGCGCCATCGGTTTCAGTTTCGCCAATAACCTTGAAATGAAAGTCAGGTCGAGGAAAGACACTATTACCGGAACAAAGAAAATGGGGCTGATCGACAATTTCACCATCAATTTTTCCTATGACCTGGCCAGGGACTCTTTAAAATGGTCGCCAGTCAGCTTATCCGGTCGTACCCGTCTGTTCAAGAATTTTGATATCTCATACCGCAGTTCCTGGGATCCCTATATCCTGGATTCCACAGGAAAGAAAAACCTGAACCAGACCGAATGGTCCGTAAACCGGCGCCTGCTCCGGCTGAAAAATACCAACTGGGCGCTAAGCCTGAATTACCGCCTTAACTCGAAGGAATTCGGGAAAAAGAAAGAAGAGGCCAAAGCGGCGGTCCCGGTTATGCAACAGGTCAAAGAAGATCTCCCCGGCACGGAGGCAGAGATCTCCGATGTGGCCGACAATCCCGACGAATACATTGACTGGTCCATCCCGTGGGACCTTAACATAAGCTACTCATTCAGTTACAATGTGGTGCGAAATTATCCCGACTATATCCTTAAGCGAACGGAAACTATAGTACAGACTCTCGGGGTGTCGGGGAATGTCAGCATCACACCCAAATGGAAGATCGGCTTTATGACCGGCTGGGATTTTGAAGCGGCAGACCTATCCTACACCTCGATCAATATTTACCGCGACCTGCACTGCTGGGAAATGCGTTTCAGCTGGATCCCGACCGGGTACCAGAAGAGCTGGAACTTTTCCATCAACGCGAAAGCATCGCTGCTCCAGGATTTGAAGCTGAACAAGAAAAAGGATTTCAGGGATAATTTCTGATATGACAGAATTCTGTATATTTACAAAAAAACTGATATAACTATGAAAAAAATCATTAACACACCCGATGCCCCGAAAGCAGTGGGTCCTTACAGCCAGGCAGTGGAAGTCAACGGCATACTTTACATTTCAGGCCAGATACCGATCGATCCGGCTATCGGAAAGATCGTGGAAGGCGGAATAAAAGAGCAGACTGAGCAGGTTATGAAGAATATCGGCGTGATCCTGAAAACGGCTGGCTATTCCTATTCCGATGTGGTCAAATCGACCTGCCTGCTGAACGATATGGACAATTTTGCCGCCATGAACGAGGTTTACGCGAAATATTACCCGGAAAATCCGCCCGCAAGGGCAGCATACGGTGTGGTGAGGTTGCCGCTCGGAGCGATGATCGAGATCGAAACAATTGCAATGAAATAATGATAATTGGGGTGTAACAGAAGATTATATCTCATGAATTTAACCTTACTGAGATTCAAACTCCAACGACTAAAGCCGTTGGTTCCGAATTAGTTGCAAGAAATAAACCGACGGCTTTAGTCGTCGGAGTTACGCAAAAGAACAAAAATCCAGACTTCTGTAAAAGCATTAACTCGTTAAAATAACATCCGTAATTATGAAACAAACTCTCCTAATACTCATTAGTTTCCTCCTCCTGATCCAATTCGCATTCGCCGACGAGGGCATGTGGCTTCCCAGCCTGATCGGTGAACAAAAGCTGGATGAAATGCGGAAAAAAGGCCTGCGCCTGACCGGGGAGGATCTTTACAGCATAAACCAATCGAGCCTGAAGGACGCCATCGTATTGTTCGGGCGGGGCTGCACCGGGGCCATCGTATCCAACGAAGGCCTCCTGCTGACCAACCACCACTGCGGCTTCGGAAGCATCCAGCGCCACAGTTCGATCGAGCATGATTATCTTACCGATGGGTTCTGGGCCATGAGCAGGGAAGAAGAGCTTCCAAATGCCGGTTTATCGGTCACCTTGCTGGTCAGAATGGAGGACGTTACGGAAAGGGTCCTTACCGGTGTGAAAGAGGGCATGCCGGAGGCCGAACGGCAAAAAGCCATTGATGAAGCAGCTAAAGAAATCATTGCCGAAGCGACAAAAGATACACATTTCAAGGCTGAAGTCAGTCCTCTTTTTAATGGAAACCAGTACTTCCTTTACGTGTCGGAGGTTTTTAAGGACGTCCGGCTGGTCGGGGCGCCCCCGTCGGCAATCGGTAACTTCGGCGGGGATACCGATAACTGGATGTGGCCCCGGCATACGGGCGATTTCAGCGTGTTCAGGATCTATGCCGACAGCAATAACCTGCCGGCGGACTACTCGAAGAACAACCGGCCATATCAGCCGAAACAGGCCCTCAAGGTATCGCTAAAAGGTGCCGACAAGGGCGAATTCACCATGGTCTATGGATATCCCGCCCGGACACAGCAATACCTGCCTTCTTACATGGTAGAACTGATCGCCGAAAATTCCAATCCTGAAAAAATTGCGATCCGCCGGGAGAAGCTGGATATAATGGGCGCAGCCATGAATGCTGATCCGAAAGTAAGGATACAGTATGCCAGTAAATATGCCGGCGTGGCCAATGCATGGAAAAAATGGATGGGGGAAAGCAAAGGGCTGGACCGTTTTGATGCGGTGGAGAAAAAAGTAGCCTTTGAAAAGGAATTCCAGGATTGGGCTAATAACACGGGAAAAGCCTACGCCGATATCCTCCCGGTTTATAAGCAGCTGGTTAACGAACTGGAACCATACCAGTTATGGATCGATCAATTCTCCGAAGCGGTCTGGAGCCTTGATATAATCCGGTTTGCGGCAGGATACCGTAACCTGGCCACGATGCAAAAACCTTCGGATGAAGAACTGAACAAGGAACTGGACAAACTGAAAGCCGGAATACCGGGCTTCTTCAAAGATTACGACCAGCCGACGGATAAGAAACTTTTCACCGCCATGCTGGACCATTTCCGTGCATCGGTCAGGAAGGATGAGTTGCCCGGTGTTTATGATTTGATAGATAAAAAGTACGGCGGCAATATTGGCGCTTACGCGGATATGGTTTACAATGAATCGGTCTTTGTGTCGCAGGACCGCCTTGAGTCCTTCCTGCAGGGCTATAGGGCGAAGAAAAGCAAGAAGCTGAACGGCGACCCTGTTTACGAGCTGATGTTGAGTTTTTATAACCGGTACCTGACCGGCTACGCGAATCATTACCAGATGCTTATGACCAGCCAGGACAGTCTGCAGCGGATTTATATGAAGGCTATCATGGAAATGGAAACCGACCGGATCCTTTTCCCCGACGCAAACTTCACCCTGAGGGTGTCGTATGGCGTGGTGAATGATTATTACCCGAGGGACGGGATTTATTATGATTACCAGACCTCACTGGAAGGGATCATGGAAAAAGACAACCCGGATATTTACGATTACCGGGTTCCTGAAAGGTTAAAAGAGCTATACCGGGCCAAAGATTACGGCCGTTATGCCGACAATGGCACGATGAATGTTTGTTTCACCGCTGCCAACCACACCACCGGTGGCAACTCCGGAAGCCCGGTGCTGAATGCCGACGGCGAGCTGATCGGTTTGAATTTCGACCGCAACTGGGAAGGCACCATGAGCGACATCATGTACAATCCCGACATGTGCCGCAATATTGTCCTTGATATCCGCTATTGCCTTTTTATCATTGATAAGTACGCAGGAGCTGGGCATCTCGTGGAAGAGATGACACTGGCCAATTAATTGATGGATGCAATGAAAACCTCTGCGGACCTCTGTGTTACCTCCGTGGACCTCTGTGTAACTTTGAAAAAGAAGCTACACAGAGTTCCACAGAGATTTCACAGAGATCCACAGAAGATTTTCACAACATTATTTTTAGTATTCCTGTTTTTCAAGTTACCGGCCCAGGAGCAATTTCGATCCATACACTTCGAACAGAATGAGTTTTATAAGCAGTTCGGGGAACAACCTGCTTCCTTCTATGATTCGCTGGATGGATTTGCCGGAAGTACCAAATCCGCTTATGACAACGGTTGCCAGCTTCAGCGTGTCGTTTTTGGCTTTCACCCTTACTGGGCTGGCTCTGATTACCTGAGGTACCAGTGGAACCTGCTTTCCGACCTGTGTTATTTTTCTTACGAAGTGGATCCCTCCACCGGCGACCCGGTAACGGTCCATGACTGGCTCACCGATCCGGCTATTGATTCGGCGAAGGCCCACGGCGTCAGGGTGCACCTGTGCGCGACTATCTTTTCAGGGCACACGGCTTTCTTCAATAACCCCGCCGCCCGCCAGAACCTGATCGACAACCTGGTCTCTCTGGTCCAGGCGCGTGGTGCCGATGGTGTGAACATGGACATCGAAGCGGTGCCCTCGTCGGTGAGCGACAGCATGACGGCCTTTATGCAGGACCTTTCGGTTCAGTTGAAGACCGCCGTACCCGGCGCCTTTTTAAGCATCGATCTGCCCGCTGTCGACTGGAACAATAATTTCCAAATTGACTCATTGGCATATTACCTCGACTGGTTCTTCATCATGGGCTACGATTACTATTATAACGGGAGTTCCCAGGCGGGACCCGTATCACCGCTCTACAGCCTGGTGTCGAATTACAATTACAGCCTTTCGAGGACCATTTCAGCTTATGAAACCGCCGGCATCGATAAGGATAAGTTCATCCTGGGCATCCCTTATTACGGCCGGCAATGGAAAACCGCTTCGAACAGCATCCCTTCGCCAACCCTGGCAAACGGCACCGCGGTGACTTACTCCTTGATCCGCAATAACGGAGGCACGTATAATCCGTCAAATTACACCTGGGAGCCGAACAGTTTATCTTCATGCTACATCTTTTTCCAGAACGATAACTGGAACCAGTGTTTCATCGGCCTCGACCGCGATCTCCGCAAGAAATACGATATCGTGAATTACCGCGACCTGGCCGGGATCGGCATCTGGGCGCTGGGTTATGATGATGGCTACCCTGAGCTGTGGCAGGCCATTTCGGATAAGTTCAGCGATTGCTGCGTGCCCCTGCAATACGATACCCTGCTGGATTCGGGTGGTCCGACGTGGAACTATTATTCCAACGAAGATTACTACATGACGATCGATCATGGCTTTAACGACCAGCGGTACCTGAGCTTTACGGGCTTTTCGCTGGAGGATGGCTATGATTCACTCTGGGTTTACGCCGGCCCGGATACAACGTACACTTTGCTCGGGGGATATACCGGTGATGCTGGTCCGGGGGATTTGATCTCCGGTAACGGCGCGTTCACATTAAAATTCAGGTCGGATGGCCTTAATAATGCTTACGGATGGAGGGCAGTGTTTCATGATGGGACGATGGGGATGAAACAGTTTAAGGATCATCAGGATGAGGTGGTCCTGTATCCTAATCCGGCGCATCATGAGATAATTGTGGTGCTTCCGGATTCTGATAGTTTTATTGGAGTTACTATAAATGATGTTTTGGGAAATATCATTTATAACAGGAGGATAATGAATTTTTCCAATGAAAACAGGTTGCAAATTAACCTGGGAACTTGGCCGGCAGGGACCTATATTCTCAAAATAACGGACGATCGAGGGTATGTTGTTTCGGGGACGTTCGTAAAAGTGAAGAATTAATTTTCTTTCACTACTATCCGACTATTTTAATCATTACTGTGAAATGTCTTTATTTGTTAAACCTCAACGAGGTATTAGTTGCATTGGGTTAACATATCGCAACAATACTTAAATCGCCTTTGGCGAATTCCGCGTTGCGGATAAGATGCTGTTGAACATGCGTTTTATGTTGCGCATTAATTCCACGTAGTGGATCAACAAATTTTGTCGGACACTAGTGATTATCATTGGCAAATTAAATAGATGAAGCCTCCTGCTAAATCCATCAAAGCTTGATAATCCGATCAACCCATTGATTTTCAACAGTGCCGATTTCCAGGATATAGATGCCGGGGGGCAGAAAATCGATATCAATAGTAGACGTACCTGAGAATATTTCTGATGACATTACCGGAATTCCGGTGATATTGAAAAGCCGTACCCGGTATATTTCATCTCCTGTCTTATGGAACCGGACAGTTATGTTTTCGGATGCCGGATTAGGATAAATGTCGAAAGGTTTCCGCTCATTTTCATTGATCCGGCTTTCAGGGCCGCTATACAGGTAACAAAAGCCTTCATAATCGCATTGAATCCAGCCGAGCCCGTCCTGCAGCATGTTAAGCCGTATTACATTTTCTTTCGGGGGATTCGGAAGCTGCGACCAGGTTTCACCCTGGTCTGCCGTTCGGTAAAATGCATAGCCCGATCCGCCGAAATAACCAATCTCATCATCAATAAAACTGAGCACATGGATATTCGCTGTTACGCCTGATACCACCGGGTTCCAGCTCATTCCATAATCCATCGTCTTAAATAAATATCCACCGGAACAACTAATCATTCCAGTGGAATCATTAAAAAATTCGATGTCATAGATAATCAGACTGTCTGTTGTAAAACACGCTGCAAAGTTACTCCCGCCATTTGTTGTTTTCCTTACGGAGTAGCTTGAATCAACCGGATCAGAAGTGATCAGGAATCCATTGTCCGGTGTAAGGAAATCCGCGGTTTTAATGATGATCGTATCGGTTCTTGTCCTGAATAATTCTGTTTTTACTTCCCCTTCAAGCCGGTATAATACCTGGCAGGAAAATGAATCGCAGAGATAGCTTTTCGCAAGGAGAAATTGATACTGGTCATTATACTTGATGATCTTTTGCGGTACCTCAAAGTAGTTAGGAGCACCAAAGTAGTTATACCATGTATCCCCGCTGTCGGAAACCCTCCATAAATTGTCAAATACTGACGAGCCATATCCTGCGAAGCTCAACCCGGAGTTGATTGAGGAAACGAGATATGAATAAAAACTGATATCGCTTTGTGAGCTTTTTTCGGTCCACGATTGTCCACCGTCGTGAGTGGTAAAAAAATGATATGATTCTCCGGTGCTTGGAGAATAAAATACGGTTCCGGACAGGCAGCCGTTATCCTTATCCGAAAAATCCACCTTAATATTATCAAAGCCGCTGTATGGGTTGGGACTTTGGGGCCATTCAATTTCCCGGTATTGTCCATAAGATGGAGAAGCCTGGAAAATAGCACAGAAAGTCAATGCAAATAATGCATTGCGGCAAATAATCTTTGCAATGAAACACATGAGGGCACTATTTAAATCAAGCACCCTAAAGGTAAGAATTTTTTAAATAAAGTCAAGTATGATTATCGCTGAATGATTGTCATGAGGGTTCATTGAATTGATAATCAGAAAATTCACCCGATTCAATTTCCTGCATCCCTAACAGCATTTTTTTTATCAAATTATAAGGCATATCAGGATTTTCTTCTGCTATTTTTCCAATTTTAGCCCAATACTCGATTTGCCCGGTTAAACTATTGTTTTTCAAAAAACAGCTTGTTTTGGATTCGAACTCCAACGACTAAAGCCGTTGGTTCCGAATTAGTTGCAAAATATAAACCGACGGCTTTAGTCGTCGGAGTCCCGAAAAGAGTATGCATTCAGGGCTATTGTTACACCCTACAATCGGGGGCAGGGGGTAAAGGGGGTGAGGTGCAGGGAACCGACGACTTTAGTCGTCGGAGTCCCGAAAAGTGAAAGATACAGGACTTTAGAGACAGCATCAGTTTCGAATGAAATGGAATCTCTGGACTTTTGAGACTGTCTGCCGCAATTGTTAATTTATTAACAAAGGATTCTTCATTGACTAATAATCAGTAATTTTGCGCCGCATTATGCGCTCTTTTTATTCCTATGCTCTCAGCGTGAATAAAAAGAAATAAGCATGAAGCAGATAAGAAGAATAGAACATGAAAGAAAAACTATTTCCCGAATTTCCTCCTGTGACTCCCCAGGAATGGGATAATAAGATCATCGCAGACCTGAAAGGGGCGGATTACGAGAAGAAACTCGTTTACCGGCCCAATGAAGGCTTTAAAGTCAGGCCTTACTATACTGCCGACGACCTGAAAAACATCGAATACCTGGACCAGTTCCCCGATGCGTTCCCTTATGTCAGGGGCAATAAAAAATCGGGCAACGACTGGTTCATCCGCCAGGATATTGCCGTCAGCGATCTGAAACGGGCCAATGAGAAAGCCCTGGATATCCTGATGAAAGGCATTGATTCACTGGGTTTTATCCTTGATGAGTCGAAAGAATACTCAAAAGAAGACCTGGACCTGCTGCTGAAGAACATTTTTGCTGAAATGGTGGAGATCAACTTCAACGCCGGCAAAAACGCTTTGCAACTGATGAAAAACCACCTGGAAATGCTGGTGCGGTACAACCGGGATTTTCAGAAGATCTTTGGCTCGGTGGAACACGATCCTTTTGGCAGGCTGATCACGAAAGGCAGTTTTTATTTTTCGAAGGAAGAAGACCTTGAGACTTGCAGCCAGTTGATCAAAACCGCGGAGCACCTGCCTCATTTCACGGTGATCGAAGTGAACGGCGAGCATTTCCACAATGCCGGCGCCACGGTCGTTGAAGAGCTCGCTTTCAGCCTGGCCTCCGGCGCTGAATATTTAACCCAGCTAACGGAAAAAGGATGGTCGGTCAATAAAGTGGCCCCGAAGATCAGGTTCCGGTTTGCCACCGGGTCAAATTTCTTCATGGAAATCGCGAAATACCGCGCTGCACGCCTGCTCTGGGCGCATATTGTGAAAGCTTACGGCATCACCAGGGATGATGTGTCGAAAATGACCATCCACGCGGTGACATCCCGTTTCAACAAGGCCATATACGATCCATTTGTGAACATGCTCAGGACCACCACCGAGGCCATGTCGTCGATAGTGGCGGGCATCGATTCGCTGACGGTCGGGCCTTTCAATGAAGTCTATGAAAAACCCGATGATTTTTCAGCCCGGATCGCGCGCAACCAGCAACTGCTGCTGAAGGAAGAATCCTACCTCGACCAGGTGGCTGACCCGGGGGCCGGATCCTATTACATCGAGAATCTCACGGATTCGATCACGGCAGAAGCCTGGAAACTTTTCCTGGAAGTGGATTCCCAGGGAGGATACCTGGAAGCCGTTTCTTCCGGTTTCATCCAGCATAAGATCAACGCGACGGCGGCAAAGCGTGAAGCCGACCTGGCCAGCCGCAAAGAGATCATCCTGGGCGTCAACCAGTACCCGAATTTCAGCGAAAAGAAAGAAAGTGTTCTCAATGATTCAGCACTGAAACCTTTGAAATCCGTTGGAACCATTGAAACCCTGAAACTTTTCCGCGGATCCCAGGCCTTCGAGGAGTTGCGTTATAAAACCGATTTGTATGCCATGGACCACAAGCGGCCGGCGGCATTTATGTTCACATACGGCAACCTGGCCATGCGGATCGCCCGCTCGCAGTTTAGCCGGAACTTTTTCGCCTGCGCCGGATTTGACACTCTCGACAACCTTGGTTTTAAAACGATAGAAGAAGGGGTGCAAGCCTTCCTGGACAGCAAAGCCGAGATCCTTGTCATTTGCAGCGCCGATGAAGAATACCCTGTGATCGCCCCGGCGATTTATGAAGCGGTGAAAGATAAAGCGATCGTAGTTGTTGCCGGTTACCCGAAAGATGCTTTAGAAGAGCTTAAGGCGAAGGGCATAGAGCATTTTATCCACGTGCGGTCGAGTGTGCTGGAGGAGCTGAGGAAGTTTCAGGGGATGGTTGTCAGGTGATCAGGTGGTCAGGTGTAAATCCGTGTAAATCCGTCGCATCCGCGTCATCCGTGTGCTATTGAGAATGATAACATTTAGAAATACGATAAATCAATGAAACCTAACTTTCAGAAGATCAACATAAAATCAACAGCAGGTAAGAAAATCTCAGCCACAGAATGGGAACAGCAATTCCGTAAAGAAGAAGACTGGCTGACCGCCGAGGGCATCCCCGTGAAACATGCCTACACGGCCGAAGACCTCGCGGAGATGGAGCACCTGGGCTATGCCGCCGGTTTGCCGCCGTTCCTGCGCGGGCCTTATTCGACCATGTACGTCCAGAAACCCTGGACCATCAGGCAATACGCCGGTTTTTCCACCGCCGAGGAATCCAACGCCTTCTACCGTCGTAACCTGGCCTCGGGCCAGATGGGGCTCTCCGTGGCGTTCGACCTGGCCACCCACCGCGGCTACGATTCCGACCACGAAAGGGTAGTGGGTGACGTGGGCAAAGCTGGCGTAGCGATCGACTCGATCCTCGACATGAAGATCCTGTTCGACCAGATCCCGCTGGACCGGATGTCGGTATCGATGACCATGAACGGCGCGGTGCTGCCCATCATGGCGTTTTACATTGTCGCCGGGCTGGAGCAGGGCGCGAAACTCGAACAGCTTTCCGGGACGATCCAGAACGATATCCTGAAAGAATTCATGGTGCGTAACACTTATATTTACCCGCCACTGCCCTCGATGCGCATTATCGCCGATATTTTCAAATACACTTCGGCGAACATGCCTAAATTCAACAGCATCAGTGTCAGCGGTTATCACATGCAGGAAGCCGGCGCCACGGCTGAGATCGAGCTGGCCTACACGCTGGCCGACGGCTGGGAATACCTGAGGACAGGCACCCAGGCAGGTCTTGACATCGACGACTTCGCACCCCGCATTTCCTTCTTCTGGGGCATCGGCATGAACCATTTCATGGAAGTGGCCAAGATGCGCGCTGCCCGTATGCTCTGGGCCAAAATCGTGAAGACCTTCAATCCGAAGAATCCCAAGTCGATGATGCTGCGCACGCACTGCCAGACCTCCGGCTGGAGCCTCACCGAGCAGGACCCGTTCAACAACGTGGCCCGCACCTGCGTGGAGGCACTGGGAGCTGTTCTCGGAGGAACGCAATCCCTGCACACCAACGCCCTTGACGAAGCCATCGCCCTGCCGACCGACTTCTCCGCCCGGATCGCCAGGAACACGCAGATTTACATCCAGGAAGAAACCCAGGTTTGCCGCACGGTAGACCCCTGGGCCGGATCCTATTACATCGAATACCTCACCGACCAGATCGCCCGCAAGGCCTGGGCCATGATCAAGGAAGTGGAGGAACTCGGCGGGATGGCCAAAGCCATCGAAACCGGGATCCCCAAGATGCGCATCGAGGAAGCGGCTGCCCGGAAGCAGGCCCGTATCGATTCACATAAAGACACGATCGTTGGCGTCAACAAATATCGTCTGGAGAAAGAAGCGCCGATCGAGACGCTTGAGGTGGACAACACCGCCGTCCGCGAAGCGCAGCTCAAGCGGCTGGCCCTGCTCCGCACACAGCGCGACCAGACAGAAGTCGACCGCATTCTCGACCGGATCACACGGAGCTGTGAAACTGGCGAGGGAAACCTGCTGGAGCTCGCTGTAGAAGCGGCAAAAGCCCGGGCTTCGCTGGGTGAGATCTCTTATGCCTGTGAAAAGGTTTTTGGAAGGTACAAAGCCGTGATCCGCTCGATCTCGGGGGTTTACTCCGCCGAGTCCAAACAGGATGAAAGCTTCACCAAAGCCTGCGAATTAGCTGATAAATTTGCCTCGCTGGAAGGCCGCCGTCCGCGTATCATGATCGCCAAAATGGGGCAGGACGGCCACGACCGCGGCGCCAAAGTGGTGGCTACCGGTTATGCCGATATTGGTTTTGACGTGGATATCGGGCCGTTATTCCAGACCCCTGTGGAAACCGCACGCCAGGCCGTAGAGAACGACGTGCACATCATCGGTGTTTCCAGCCTGGCCGCCGGGCACAAAACCCTCGTTCCGCAACTGATCGAAGAGCTGAAGAAGCTTGAAAGGGAAGACATCATGGTGATCGTCGGTGGCGTGATCCCGCCGCAGGACTATGATTTCCTGCATAAAGCCGGCGTGGTCGCCATCTTCGGCCCGGGAACGGTGATCTCCGACGCGGCGATCAAGCTGCTGGAGATCCTGATCGACGTGAGGAACTAGGGAACGGTCGGTGATCGTCGGAAGCCTGAAGGGCTTGAATGTGAATAGGTCGGAATGGGTATTCAAATTCAACCCCATTCGGGGTTGAACAATGGATGCACCGGGAATTTCACCTATTCATGTTTGATGCCTTCGGCATCGGGGTTTACTTCACCCCTTTCCGCTATTCATGTTTGATGCCTTCATCATCGGTTATAAATCCACCACCGCCTTCTCCTCCGCCTGCACCACCTCCAGCGTCTCCGTATTGTAGATGAAAGCTGCGACAGCGCAGTTGTCGGCATTCCACCCGGACGGTAATGTGAAGGTATAATTATTGGTGAGCGTAGTGCCTGTAACTGCCATGCCATCGGTGCCGACCAGGTCTCCCCAGGTGCCGTTCAGGGAACCGCGCAGCATGTGATCGTGTACATAATCAGTAACCACACCGTGGTCAGTCTGTTGCGGGCTGACGATGCCGCTCTCGATAATGAAAGCACAAATGTTGTAGGTTCCGTCAAGCTCTTCGAGAAATTCGGTCTCAAGCTTGCAATCCAGCTTGCGGGTGCCTGAATTATAGGTATTGGTGATGTTGATGTCAGCGACGGGATCAAGCTCCATCTGTATCCCGACGGCCGTTTCCCAGCTTGCTTTCGGGACCACCGGGTACCCGCCGTAATCGGTCCTGTTGACCAATCCCATCGGGTAGCCGTAGAGTGAAATGTTAAAAAACGAATTCAGTTCATCCCCTTGAGCAGTGCGGAAATCGGATGTGAATTCTCCGCTGCCGTCCGGTGTGGAGTAAAAACCGGCATGGAGGGCCACAACTACCAACCGGTCGCCGTACAATTCCTTGAGTGTATGGGCTATTTCGGCGGCATCAGGACAATTCGGACATTTCTGGCCGGTGAAATCTTCGAGAAGGACCTTACGGACGCGTTCATCTGTCGGCGTGGTATCGTTTCCGCCAATCTTTTCAAGGTAAGGTTCTTCCACGATATCGCAGGAAGGGAGAAGCGAAATGCCAATACCAATGACAATAACAGTGGCAATGGATCTGAAGATGTATGATGTGTTTTTCATGATATGTCCTCCTTAGAAGCTTGAGCTGATGTTAAGCGTGAACCCGTTGGACGCAGGTACCTGCCGGCACACGCCTCCAACGCACAGCAACCCTTCTCGCTGCCGGCCGTAAGCCAGCGAAATGCGGTGCGGGCCCTGGACAAAAGCCACGGCGGCCGTGTAATAATGCAACTGCATGTCCTCATCCGGGTTGCCGTAATTATACTGGTCCATCACCGACAGGAACCATTTTGGCGCCACATTGTATTCCACCAGCAGCATCGCCCAGTCGCCTCGGTCCTGTTTGGTCAGGAGTTGCTCGTATTCAAAACGCAGTGATTTGGTCGAGGTAAGCTTATAGGTGAAATCCACATTGAACTCGTTGGCATGCACCATTTCCGCACCCGGATGGCCTTCGATAACAGCGATGTTGTAATCGATGTAAACATACTCGAGGTTCAGCTTGTATTTTTTCCCGAACTTTTTCTCCATGGTAGCGGCAATACTCTGGAAATACAGGTCACCGAAGCTAAAGAGCGAGGCTTCATAGCCGAGGGTTCCCGTTGCGCCCACCGGGGTGTTGTCATCTATTGGTTGCGTATCCAGTCCATGCACCCGCGAATAATTCAGTTCCAGCTTGGTGCCGTATTTTCCGCCCAGCTTCGTTCCTTTTTTAATCGTGTAGACCACCTGCCCCTGAATGGCTGATTCACCGTTGAGCTGCGTGGCATACGGATAAACGTTTTCCAGTGAGTAGACGAATTGTTTGGTCAGTGGCGGTATGTAATTGATGTCGAGCACGTTGCCGGTTTCGGTCATTTTTGACTTGTAGCTCATGTTATCAATGCTCTTAGCTGCAAAATAGATCCCAAGCCCTTTTTGCGAATAAGACACCGAAGCCAGCAGGGCCTGCCCGGGTTTGTAAATATAGTTGTTGAAATCGGAGGGATTGTTAAACTTGTAAACATATTCGCTGTAAATGTTGATCCCTCCGCGCGAAATACCGATCCTTCCTCCCGCCGAAGCCACATTCTCAGGCAGCTTGTATTCATATTTGACGGTGTCTATGACCAGGGACTTGGTGCGCATTTTTTCATATTTGCTGACGAAGCTGCCACCCAGCGTAAACCGTGTCTTAGTTTCTTTCATGGCATTGAACACGTCGTTCAGCGTGATCTCCCCGTCAATGCCGCGGACAACGCCCCGGTTATCATTCTCATATGGCTCCCAGTAGTAGCGTTGCGTTCCGATAAGCGCTTTGAAATTCAGACCGGCCACCGGGCTGTATTTCACGCGGAATCCGTTCAGGCTGTTGTCGTAGCCCAGGTCCCACTGCTGGTAGCTGCGCAGGATCATGCCCATGCCGAACTGTTCGTAGAAATGCCCGGCGGTAAGCTGAAGTTTCTCGTCGCCATAGTCAACGAACCAGTAGGGGATGCCCTGGCCCTGGTATTGCGGCTCGTAGCCAGCCAGGGGCGGCAGGTAGGCTTCGTAGCGGATCCCTGCGTTGAACCGCCACATCGAGAAGCGGATATCGCCGTAGCCGTTCATGCGCAGTTCCTTGCCCTGGAGCAACGAGTCGGTGATCCCGAGCGCATCGTCGGTATGGTAGGTCTGCGCGTCAAGCTGGAAATTCCCGTGAACCGTCGGGTTGAGGGAATTATCCTGGGCCCGGGCCGCAGTGCCTGCTAGCAGTGCCAGGCATAACAGAAAGAGTGTTCTTCGTAGTATCATAAATTCCATTTTAACCTCACCCCCTTTACCCCCTGCCCCCTGTTCCCCCTCTCCATATGGAGAGGGGGCCAGGGGGTGAGGTGGGGCGATAGACTATTTTATGCTTTCCCCTGCCGCAACTTTCTTCACGATTTCGAACAGCTCGTTCTCACCTCCCTCGGCGTAGGAAGTGTGCTGGTAAACTACTTTCTTGTTGCCATCGACGATAAACACATGGGGGATCATGTTCACGCCCATGGCGCGCTTGAAGTCGCCGTTCGGATCGCTGTAGAATTCGTACTCCCAGCCGTTGCCGTCGACTGTGGGCTTCACGTTAGCCGAGGAGCGGGCGTCATCTATGGAGATGGCGACCAGCTTCACACCGGTTTCATCCTGCCAGTCGGTGTAGACATCGTTGATGGCGGTGAGCTCCCTCATGCAGGGCTTGCACCAGAGGGCAAAGAACGAGATGATCATCGGCTTGCCTTCATTATCGATGGCGGAGGTGTTGAATACTTCCCCGTTCAGGGTCTTGATATCGACCGAAGGAATGGTTTGACTGAGGATGCCTTCCTGGGCTTTCAGCGTTATTCCGAGAAAGAGGATGGAGATTAATAGAATAGATTTTCTCATTTTATATTATTGTTAATTCGTTAGATTTTTTCTCAGTGAATCTCTGTGCAAGCTTTGTGGATCTCTGTGTCGCTTGATAATCAAAGTTACACCGAGATCCGCAGAGATTTCACAGAGATACACAGAGAAGATCGCATATAGTCAAAAAATTTATTTTTCATAATACATATACTTCTAAAAACTTAGTACTTCTCTCCGGATAAATTTCTACCGCATCGAACATCGCCGGGATCAGGACCACTTCCCCTTTCACTGCTTCTGTGAAGCTTTCCCCGCACCTGATCCTCATCCCGCCATCCACGCAAATATAAACAACGAACGAATCGATTTCCTCGTAGTTCTTTCTCAAAGGTTGTGCCAATTCGATCAGATTTGTCGAAAAATACGGACAGCTTACCAGTTCAACCTTTTCATTCGGTCGCGGCCTGTAATTCGTTTTGTAATCCGGGTAAACATTAAAATCGATTGCCGCCAGTGCTTGTTCCGTGTGCAGTTCCCGCTCATTGCCTCTTTCATCTTTGCGGTCCCAGTCGAAGATACGGTAAGTGGCGTCGGAAGTCTGCTGGATTTCAGCCAGGAGCACCCCGGGCCCCAGGGAATGCACGCGGCCGGCCGGCATGAAGAACACATCCCCGGCATGTACCTTCTCGTAGTTCAAGATCTGCGGCAATGTTTTCTTCTGAAGGTGTTCCAGGAATTGCTTCTGGGAGATTTTCCGGTTAAAACCGGCTATCAGTTGCGCGTTTTCCTCCGCGCCGAGCACGTACCACATCTCCGATTTCCCGTTGGGCAGGCCTCTTTTGTGCGCCAGCTCGTCGTCGGGGTGCACCTGGATTGACAGCCATTCGCGCGAGTCGATGAACTTGATGAGTAGAGGGAAAATTTCCCCGTTTGCCTCGAAAACAGCTCCACCCACCAGGTCATCCATATACACTTCGATCAGCTCATTGATCTCGTTTCCTTCCAGGAAGCCGTTGCTCACGATCGTTTGTTTTCCTTCATATCCTGAAAGCGCCCATGCTTCGGCACAGCGGGTAAGCGGGGCAAAATCGAGACCAAGTTGTGTCCTGATCTTTTCGCCGCCCCAGATCCGGTCGTCGAATACAGGCTTGAATTTCAGCGGATAAAGTTCATTCACGGGCATTCGGATGAAGCGCCAAAAATACAGTTTTTTAGATAAAATATGCTGAAAGATGAATAGTTAGAATGGGTTTAAATTAGTTCCAGGTTCCAGGTTCCAGGTTCCGGGTTCCGGGTTCCGAGTTCCGGGTTCCAAAGTTCCAGGTTCCGGGTTTCTTGTTTTAAACATGACAGCGTCCGAAGGACCTGTAATCGTTTAAAAAAGTAAAGAAGAATGTATTGCAGGACCTTGATCAGCATATTTACATTTTTTATCTTTGTCTGTCTTTCCTGAAAGTGATAATAATTAAAATTGGTGGGTATGAAGGAGTTGGAAATTATTCATCGCCGGTTAAAAAGCCTGGTTGTTGTCGAGCTTAAACTGGGAGATTTCTTTTTATTTCTCCAGCTTTCATTCTTGATCAATTCTTCATATATTTGATCGTGTTAAATATTTACTGAATTTGAAATTGACCATTAAATCTTTTCAAAGATGAAAGCAATTTACTCATTGATCTTTCTGGTTTCTTTCATTACTCAGTCAGTTTATTCCCAATCATGCCTGCCTGAAGGAGTTGTTTTCTCAACCCAATCCCAGATAGATAGCTTTCCGATCAATTATCCAGAATGCAGGAAGATTGAAGGAAATGTGGTGATCCAGGGAACAGCTATTAACAGTCTTTTACCGTTAATTTCATTGAATGAGATCGGTGGAGGCTTGACGATTCGTGATAATGACAGCCTGACCAGCTTAAACGGACTTGATTCATTAACTGCTACCGGGAGCAATTTTTCGCTGATAAACAATGACGGACTTACAAATCTGACAGGAATTAACGCGCTTACATTGATTGATGGTGCATTCGTTCTTGCTAAAAATGACAGCCTGGAAGATATAACGGCATGTTCAAACCTGAATTTTGTAGGAGGTGCTTTGGAAATTCATGACAATCCTTTGCTACAAAGTCTGTCCGGATTGGATTCGATCACTTCGGCACCGGTTTATATTAATATTTTACGCAACGACAACCTGACTGATCTGCATGGTTTGGAAGGGATTTCGAAGATCGGGATATATTTAAAGATTGATCAAAATAAAAAACTCGTGAATATTTATGCGCTTGAAAATATTGATTCCATCGGTCGTGACATTATTATTGAATCAAATCCCGCTCTGATAAGCCTTGCAGGACTAAATCCTCAATACTCACTTACTGGTGATCTCGAGATTATGTTTAATTCAAGTCTGAGGCAGTTGGATGCGTTACACCAATTGACTGTAGTAGGCGATGATTTATGGATAGAATACAATGATTCTTTAGCCGCTTTGAATGGACTTGAAAGCCTTGAAAATGTGAATAATTGTGTGATCTATGATAATCCTGCATTATTGAATCTGAACGGCCTTGGAAATCTTACCACAACAGGATTTGGAATATTAATCGGATATACCGGTCTGACGGATATCAGTGAATTAATTTCCCTGACATCGGTGGGCCATTCATTATGGCTATCAAATAATCCAAATCTCACAAGCCTTTCGGGGATTGATAATGTATTGCCTGAATCTATTCAAAGCCTGTATCTTCATGATAATATCAACCTGGAAACCTGCAACGTGCAGAGTGTATGCAATTATCTCAAAATCGGGGAAGGAGAAGTAAATATCTTCAATAATGCCCCGGGATGCAATAGCCCTGAAGAAATTTTGATTTCCTGCATGGCAGATATATCTCCTGAAGATGAAATGGATAATAGTATTTCAATATATCCAAACCCCGCTGATCAATTCCTGCTTTTTCAACCTTCACATCTCATTAATATTGAAAAGATTGAGATCTTCGATTCTAACGGGAGAGAAGTTTATTTGGCAGATGATCGTAAATTCTTAATTGATGTTTCAGGATTAAGTGAGGGGCTGTTTTTGATCAATGTCTATTTTGATCATGGATTTATCAGTAGAAAAATTGTAATTAATCATTGAAACTTTTCGATGAAAACTATAATCTTTCCAAACCAGTCAGCGTCCGCTGCCAGGCGGACCTGACTGCGTTGAAAAAAGCCGCAGGACCTGACTGCGTTGAAAAAAGACGCAGGACCTGACTGCGTTGAAAACAGAATGGACCTTCCAGGTTGTGATTGCTTATTTGTTAAAGAAATAAACGGACCCCTGGTTACCGTTTTCACCAACGTCATCACCGGATGCTCCAACAATTATGCAGTTTCCGTCAAAAGAAAGGCCAGTTCCGAAATAAGAAGATTGGCTATAATCTGATGCTGTCAGTTTTGCCTCCATGGTCCAGCCAAAAATTTCTTTCCGGTAAACGTATGCAGCCCCTTGCGCTCCCGCGAACAGACTATGACTGGAATTCCCAATAATTGCAATATCATTAGAAATAGCAACGCTGCCTCCAAAATTTTCATAAGAAGTATTTTCAAAAGCAATCAATCCTCCATTATTATCCCAACTTCCCCCGTTGTTTTCAAATATATAAACTTCGCCATATTCTCCCGTTCCCGGTGCGCCAACTATGGCCTGATCCCCGGAAATATCCACACTTGCACCAAAGAAACATTCTTCACCAATAGAATTGGGTTCCAATATTTCCTGCTCTAACCAGCTCATGCCTGAGCGCTCAAAAATATATGCTTCGCCCAGGTCATTGTATACATAATCTACACCATCAGCAAAGGGAGCCCCAACCAATGCATGGTATTCTGTCATGGCTACACTTCTTCCGAAAAAATCTCCTTCCTCCCCGTCGGAAGCGGTAAGTTTGGCTGACTGAGTCCAGTTAGTGCCTGAACGGTAGAATATGTAAGCGGCGCCCTGAGCCGAGTTTCCAAAGGTGTCATGATACGGAGCCCCTACGATGGCAAAATGCCCGGCAATGTCTACAGACCAGCCAAAATAGTCACTTGCTGCTCCATCAGAGGCTACCAGTTTAGCTTGCTGGGTCCACACAGTATCGGTACGAAAGTAAATATAAGCTGATCCCTGTGCCAGGTTTCCTCCCGGGGAACTTATCCAAGCTCCTACGATGGCATAATCCCCTGAAATGCTGACACTATTGCCAAACCAGTCTTCTTCTGCCCCATCGGAGGCAACCAGCTTGGCTTGCTGGATCCAGGTGTTGCCTGAACGATGGAAGATATAGGCTGCTCCCTGGTCTATGTTAACACCTATATTATGCTCACTAGCTCCTACGATGGCATATTCGCCGGAAACGCTAACCGATTGTCCAAATCCATCACCTGCCTCTCCGTCAGATGATGTGGCTTTCTGGTTCTCATTGACCAGGAAGGGTGCCACAACCCCCCAGGTTCCTGAGTTGGCCCTGGTCAGCGAGCGCCAGTTACTTCCGTCGTAGCCTTCAAAATCCTCGGTGGTACTGTTCCATCGAATCATGCCTGCCTGCGGGCTTTCATCCGCATCAGCCAAGCTGATGGCCCCGGCCACATCAAGGGTGGCCTCCGGCTCGTCGGTCCCGATGCCTACTTTTCCGTTCTTCATTATGGTCATGGCATTGCTGCGTGCCACGTCGCTGGTACCGTTGCCAATGACGAACAAGCGGTCGGCATTGTTCCAGATGGTCGTTGAAACAGGGGTATAAGATGTATTGTAATTGCCAATTACGGTTTCATAACCTGAAGGAGCGGTGGTAAAACTGCCCATGGCCATGGAATAGTTACCTGTGGCCTGGGTCTGTATGCCCGTGGCCAAGGCGCAGGTGCCGGTAGCCTTCGTGATGCTTCCCAGCGCTATGGATGCGAAACCTGAAGCAATATTGGATGTACCCATGGCCAGGGAATTGTTACCCTTGGCCCGGGTGTTATAGCCAAAAGCAACCGAGTAGTTCCCGATGCTGTCGATATTCCAGCTGGTTCCCGCTACATATCCTGCTCTCAGTGCTGCCTTGTCAGGGTACCACATCATGCGCGTGCCCGCTCCTGTTATCGGGGGTAAACCCGGACTGGTTTCCTTGAACTGCCCGGCAAACAGCACGTTGCCCTGGCCGGTTCCGGTACCTTCGGTGTGCAGCAGGGCGGTAGGGCTGTCGGTTCCGATACCAGCATTCCCGTTTTTTAATACTGTAAGGGCATTGCTCCGTGCCGCGTCGCTGGTTCCTTTTCCGATCACAAATAACCTGTCAGAGGAGTTCCATCCCGTGGTATTTAACGGTGTATACTGCGTATTGTACCTCCCGATCACGGTCTCATACCCTGAAGGAGCGGTGGTGTAGCTGCCCATGGCGGTGGAATAATGGCCTGCCGCCCTGGTCTGGATACCGGTAGAAGTGGCGGCTGTCCCGGATGCGGTGGTGATGCTTCCCAGGGCGGTGGAAGCATAACCGGTAGCAGCCGTGTTGTTTCCCAGGGCCACGGAGTTGTCAGCCTTTGCCTTGGTATTATTGCCCAGGGCCATGGAATAATTGCCTGTGCTGTCGGCATTCCAGTTAGTACCGGCCACATTACCTGCCCTGAGGGCGGCCTTGTCGGGGTACCACATCATGCGGGTTCCCGGGCCGGAAGTGGGTGGCGCGCCGGGATTCGTAGACTTCAGGCTTCCGGTGAACAAAATGTTACCCCCCCCCGTACCGGTGCCGTTGGTGTGTAACAGTGCCGATGGCGCGGAGGTGCCGATCCCGACATTACCCGCGTTATAGTAGATGTCGTCGGAGTCTTCAGTCCATACACTTTCATACGACTTCACGGGCTGCCAGTTTGGGGTGGACGGCGTTCCGGCATTGAAATAAAAACCGGCAATTCCGTCTGTCTGAAAGATCAGCAAGCCGGTCGCCGGGTGATCGATGGCATTTCGCTCTGATTGCATCATCCTCGGGACCAAAAATCCCTTTTCGATGGATGAAATATCCAGCATGGCCGATGCATCAGGCAGAAGACCGGTTTCATTGATGGCCACTCCCTGCCCGTACGACATGGTTGCTGCCGTGAATAATACGATAAGTACTGATAATGTTTTCATGGCAATATGGATTAACATTAATAAATGAAAAATAAGTCGGCAAAGGCCCCTGCGGGTCTTCTGAACTTAGCTGATCCATATAAAGTTAAGGCCTTTCAGGGAAAGCAGCAAGGGTAACTTATCTGCTGACGGGGAAAAGCTGATAGTTTACAGGAATTTTATAGTAATTGACAGCAGGATTGCCTGTCAAGATCTAAAACCGGAAACCGTTCTTTATGATAATGCGGCGATCAGGTCGTTCTTCCTGCTCCGGGCCACCCTTAACAGGATGTTATTGGTCAGCAGGACATCGCCTCCGTCGCCGCGGATATATTCCACCACGTGGTTGATGTTGATCACATAGGAATTATGGATCCGCAGAAAGGGAGGATGGGGCAGCATGCTTTCAATGTCTTTGAGCGTCCGGCTGACCATGATATTCTTTGCCCCATTCAGATGAAGTACTGTATAGTTGCCATCCGATTCACAATGGATGATGGAATCATATTCAAGCATGGTCAGCTTTCCTTCCACAGGGAGGGCCAGCTTGTGCTTTTTAAACCCTATCGCGCCGATCTGCTGTAAAATGCTTTCCATCTGGCTAAGGTTAAGGTCGTTCTCTATTTTATTCCTGGCCTTTTCAACAGCATTGATCAACTCATCAGGCTCAATCGGCTTTAAAAGGTAATCAAGGGCATCCGTTTTGATCGCCTGGATGGCGTAGTCATCATAGGCTGTTGTGAAAATGATGCAGAAATCATGGAAACTGAGGTGATGAAGCATTTCAAATCCATTCATCCTGGGCATGGCGATATCCAGGAACACCAGATCGGGTTTCAGGGCATCGATAATGCTGATTCCTTTTTCAGGGGAGTTGGCCAGGCCGATCACCAGCACCCCCGGGCAATATTTCCTGACCATCATATCGGTCGATTCCAGGCTGTGCTCCTCGTCATCGATAATAACTGCTTTAATTTGCATAATTATGATTTTATAATTCGTAATTGATCGTGACCCTTGTGCCGGCGGGTTGCTGATCTTCATCAAACAGGTCTTCAACTTCAAAGTCCGACTTTTTACCCCTGATTCGCTGCAACATGCTGAAGCGTTCATGGGTGATTTTCATGCCATATGATTTGGACTCACCCGTATCGGCAGATTGTTTCATCATCCTGGCCGCATCCCTTCCGATCCCATTGTCTTCAATAAAAATCCTCAGGATATTTCCTTCAACCCTGAGGGAAACCTCCAGGCGCCGCTGTCCATCCTCCTTTGGCATCAAACCGTGCCATATGGAGTTTTCGACAAAAGGCTGCAGGGTCATGGGCTGGATCATGATTTTATCGCAGTTGACACCCTTTTCAATATTTAAAAGGTACTCAAAGCTCTTGCCGAAGCGCATCTGCTCAAAGTTGACATAAATGTCCAGTGTCTTTAGCTCCTCCTCCAGGCTGATGAGGTTCTGGCGGGAGTTTTTCAGGATCAGCCTCAGTAATTTTGAAAATTTTGTAAGATAATCGGCGGCATGGTCCGTGTCTTCTTTTAAAATATAATACCTGATGCTGTTCAGGCTGTTGAAAAGAAAATGAGGATTCATCTGTGCACGCAATGCTTTCATCTCCAACTGATTGATCATCTTATCATAGGTCATCCTGATCTCCTGCTCTTTCCGGATCTGTTGCATCCTGTACCTTAAAACGGCGTATAGGGTAATCATGATGAGCATGGCTATGACGGACAGGAACCAGATCGTCTTGTAGTATGGTGTTCCGACATGCAATGCAAGGCTGGTTTCAGCATATCGTTCCTGGCTGTCGGAAGCGCGCAGCCTGAAAATATAAACACCACCCGCAAGATTGGTGTAACTCACGTACTTTCTTTGTCCCGCCCGAATCCAGTTTTCATCCATTCCTTCCAGTTTGTAAGAGTAAACGGTTTCTCCGGGATTAAAAAAATTGATGGCGCCGTATTCAATGGAAAAAAAGTTCTGATTGTATCGCAGGTCGATCTTCTTTTTTCCTTTTAGTTGAGGATAATACCCCACAATGCTGTCGAAAACCCGGAAAGCTTTTATATACGGAATAATTTCATGATTTATGGTATGAACCTGACCGGGGTTGAACCGGTAAATCCCATGACTGGCGTCAATTACAATCTCTCCGGAAGGAAGCATTGCCATCTCATCCAGGTCATTCAGCCCGTATTCAGGTCCGTAATTGTCAATGCGCCCGGTTTGCGGATCGATGCTGCTTAATCCTTTGTCGGTGATGGCCCAGACTTTTCCGAGGTTATCGGTGATCAGGTCTCGCACGGTGCTGCCGGTAAGTCCCGTGTGCGACATGAAATATCCCGCGTATGACGGGTTACCCGATGGATCAATCATGTGGATACCGCTGTTTACTGTACCCAGCCAGATATTCCCGTCGGGTGTCTCAGTCATGGAGATTACCTTGATCGATTTGACGGGTGCCTCCGGAAAGTCACGACCCATGGTAAAGCTGAAGAATCGCTGAGTTTCCGGGTTGAAAAACCCAAAATCGGTTGAGCTGTACCATATCCTGCCTTTACTGTCGGGAAACAGGACATGCACAAAATTATTCATGTAAGTATTGCCAGCCGATTCATCGGGGAAATGATAATTTTTAACTTCATGAGTAGGTAGCATTAACCGGAAAATTCCATGGAACTTAGACCCGATCCATAATTCCCCTGAAGCGGTTTCGCACCCGGTGATCAGGAAAGGGACTCTCGCCGTATCGGAAACACTGGAAGCAGAGGGATTGAATCCTGTATAAAGCTCAATGCTCTTCTTACCCGAGTTCCACCAGTACAGATTAAAGTTTTCTATCAGCCAGGTTCGTTCCTTTCCACAGATTATATCCTGGAAAAAATTTTCCGAACGGTCGGTCAGTGGTTGATACCCATAGGTCGAATAAGTTTTTGTTATGGTGTTATAAATAACCAGTTTTCCATAATTGCTGATGATCCCTGTATAAATAATCCCTGTGTCAGCAGGACAAGCTGCAATTCCTTTCAACGGATAAGGAAGGAATGTTTTTTCAAACTGCCAGGCGTTACTGTTAGTGAAAAACATTCCGGAGCCGGAAGAAATAAAAATAAAGCCATCTTCGCCGGAAATGATATCGGTAGGAATATAGCCCTGGTCCGTGCCTGGATTGTTTACAGGGAAGAAGGTGAACTGCCGTGTCAGCCGGTTGAATAGGGCAGTTCCTTTGGAGCGTGTGAGCACCCAGAATTCTTCCTCATTTTTCTGAAGAAGCCTTACAGCATTATTCCTCAAAGGATTCCGGGGTTCCAACGGTTCAAAGTTATAAATATCAAACGTGCTGTCCAGGGGATTGAAATGGCAAAGCCCTCCACCCCAGGTGGCCAGCCAGAGCTTCCTGTCAGGATCAACAAGAATATCCCGGACAGTATGGACCATTTCAGAGAAACTGGCAGGATTGAAAGCTCGTTCCAGTCTTAGCTGAAAGTGATGAAATTCGCCTGTTTCCGTATTATACCGGAGAATCCCCTGTAGGGTCCCGAACCAGATGATCCGGTGATCAAAGGGGTCATGTGTGGCACTTATACAGGTGTTGATATAACGGATGGGTAAAAAGTCGGTCTGATCAGAAGGCAGTACATGGTGAAACGAGCCTGAGACCGGATTGAAGATGTCCATACCCCGGCCATCGTTGGTAATGATGATATTTCCTTCCGCATCGGCTGTAATGATCTGAATACTTTCAAAAGAAAGCGAATTTGGGTCAGCGGCATCATGATAGTAATTTGAGAAAAGATTTTCTTCAGGATTAAAAACACTCACCCCCCTGGCTGTGCCGATCCAGATCAATCCATGCCGGTCCTGGAAAAGGCAGCGAACCTGGTCATCGCAGATGGTCGTCGAATCTGTGGGATTATGACTGAACACGGTTGTCTCGCTTCCGTCAAAGCGGCAAAGGCCGGCATCAGTACCGAGCCAGACAAATCCGTCGGTATCTCTCAGAATGCAATCCACCCTGTTCGACGGTAACCCGTTGTTTACATCAAGGCAGTTGAATGCAACCTGTCCGGCGGCATGCTGAAGAAGCCCCAGGAAGGTCATTAAAATAAAGACAATGACCAGGTTTCCGGTCGTGTTGTTAGTAAACAAATGTTCCAGGTATAATCCCAGGGTAAAGATCGTCAATTGCCTTATAAAATAAAAGCGGAAATTATTCTTTGGAGGAAAAACCGGGATGTATAACGATAATTGATCGTTAAATCACAGCCGGTACCTTTTTAGCAAACCAGTCAGCGTCCGCCGCCAGGCGGACCTGACTGCGTTT
>CAYUQP010000008.1:0-112954 GCA_964447005.1 uncultured Bacteroidales bacterium | reverse complement strand
AGGATTACAAGGATTTCAAAGAACGAAAAATATTTTTTAGTGGACACTAGTGAAAGGTAATAATTAACCAAAGAGCGGATAAAACGAGTTAATAAATGGGGGGATTGGGTTTGCGGATAGCTTCCCCCATCCCTGCCACTGCCCCCATCCCTGACCCTTCCCCCATTCGGCGACCTTACCCCCATCCCTAACCCTTCCCCCAAACGGGGGAAGGGAATAGAAGGGTTTGATTCAGGTGTCAATTAATTTTCAGAATTATTTTATATTTCAATTTTTAATCTTACTTTTGCAGCCCTTTTAAAGGGAGTTTAGCTCAGTTGGTTCAGAGCATGGCGCCTTTGGCGCCAGGGTCACTGGAACGAAGGAGCAAAAGATATTGGGAGTTTAGCTCAGTTGGTTCAGAGCATCTGCCTTACAAGCAGAGGGTCACTGGTTCGAATCCAGTAACTCCCACAAGTAATAACAAGGGTTTCAGAAGGTTTATTCCTGAAGCCCTTTTTTCATTTGCACACAATTTGCACAATAAGTGGCATAATCTCAAATTCAATTCTAAATCATCATTATATATGAGCATTTATACGGGTTATGTGAATGGAATTTTAAAAGAATTAAATCACATTAAAGATGCCAAGGATGCGATAGATTTCTTATTTCAGGAAAAGTCTCGATTCATTAGGATAGGAAATACGGGTGAGGATGCAAATGAACTAATAAAATGGATTGATAATGAGATTGAGAGAAGAAAACTTGAAATTCTTTTTAAACCCTTTGATGATAATCCTGAGGATATAAAACTGGGGTCTAAGAAAAAGCCCGGCAGACCAAAAGCACTCGTCAAGCATTTTAGTGAGTATCTACAATGTACCGATAAGAAAAAGTTTGCAGAGATATTGAAGGAAGATTTTTCCAATGAAAGTGTTAAAGGAATTGCACTTATGATACTCGCTCTCGCAAAGATGTCTCCACCAAGGATAGCCTATACAACAAGAACCGGGTTATATAAAGCAATAGAACAATATTTTAATAAGGATATTGGTAGTGATGCGGCTAAGAATATAATTATTTCAAATCCAAACATTTACAGTAACGATTTACTTGTTATTCAAAGGCGAATAGGTAACTTATTGAATAAAAACTTCCTTCAATGAGGTTGTCATTAATTGCCATAATTATTTACGCAATTTTAAACAACTGAATATCAAAGAGTAAGCAGGAAGTCCTTTGTAATTTTGCTTCATTGAAATTATACAACAATGAAGCCTAGAGAAAAACCGACTTTTGACCAACTCCCAGATGCAGTGCACTGGCTCTGTCAGGAATGGCGTGAACTAAAACCTTTCCTTGATAGATTAATTGAGACATCGGAAATTAAAAAAGATCAATGGTTTGACCTGAACCAGTTGGTCGCCTACGATCCGGAGAAAAGAAGTAAAGACACCTTCTATGGTTATGTTCATTTCCGAAAAATTCCTCACCACAAGTCAGGCCGAAAATTGATTTTTCTCAAGAGTGAGATTGATGCTTGGCTTGCATCTGGACTTAGGAAAACTATCAAGGAAGTCCAGGCCGAGGCATTGGATCGCATGGCAGAAATGAATAAGCGGAGGGTGACACGATGAGACCGCTATCAGAAATCATCCGAATCCTCAAGGAAGAGATGCTCGCTGAAACTGGCTTGCGTTACACTTTCATGATCGTCATATCAAACCGCGACTCACTTTACAGGGTAATTCCAGAAAGAAAAGATGACGGTTTTTACCGTTCCTGGTTCCGTCTCAACAGGATAAAATGGCACCTTGACCCAATTGACGCTGTGGCATGGTTCTATCAACAGAGGAAACAGTGGCGTGAAAGCAAATGGCCTGTGCGGAGGCTGGTAAAAAATACAGCAAGCCTCCCGGCAAGTACCTGGCCGCACCCAGGGAACACCGGGAGCGCCTTGCGATGACAACAACTGAAAATATACCACGAGGATATGTCATTAAAGCAAGAGTAATCATGGAAAGTGAAATCTCAAAAGCTCCACCTCATGTCCGGGAGATATTCGACTGGCTCATTCTTAATGCTAATCACAAAGATGTCAGAGTATCGGGTACGGTGATCAAGCGTGGCCAACGAATGACCTCCTATCATGAAATTTGTGAGGCACTGGCATGGAATATCGGATTTATCAAAAAAAGATACTCCAAAGATAAGTGCGATAGGGCTATGCAATGGTTAAGGCAGAAGCAAATGATAACAACATTGAAAACGACACGGGGCATTATCGTAACTATCTCAAATTATGATAAATATCAGAATCCCGCCAACTATGAAAGACCCTTGGAAAGCGACAATGAAACGACAATGAAACGACAATCTGCCGACACTATAAACAAGAAACCTAATAATGGGAATAATGATAAGAATGATACAGAGGCGCGCGAAACAGAATTTCGGAAAGAGGTTTTTTCTTTTCAGAATATATATTCAGATACTATGTTGACAGCTTTCTTCAATTACTGGTCTGAAAAAAATAGTAATGGTAAAATGAGGTGGGAAATGGAGAAGACATACGAAATTAAAAAGCGATTGACAATATGGCATAGCAGGGAAAAAGAAGAAACAAAGCCGGTTGTTAAAGGATTTAACCCATTTGATTTGATCCCACAATGATAACAATTCAGCCAAATATAACCATTCATAAGTATCTCTACAACGACCTACACACCGTTTTAGAAAGGATTAGTACTGGTGGAACATTAGCTGGAAGGATTTCTGAGTTAAGGGTATTACCTGAAGCTGAATACAAAGAAGCGAAGAAGGAAATGCCTGGTATTATCTTTCAGGGCAAGTTCAGTAAGCGGGAGAAGTCATCGATGCAAAAGGCATCTGGTCTGTTAATTTTGGATTTTGACCATTGCGGAACTGAGTTAAAAAAGACCTTGTCAGGGTTGGATTGGATTTATGTAGTTTTCGTTTCCCTGGGGGGTGATGGGTTGAAAGCTTTGGTTAAAATCCCTGAAGTAAAAGACGATCAAGAGTATAAGCAGTATTTCGAGGCTATTGCGGATGAACTTGAAAAGATACTGCCGAAAGCGCTGGATCAGTCAGGAAAAGATATTTGCCGGTTGTGTTTCTTCAGTTACGACCCTGAAATTTATATTAATCCAGATGCGATTATTTGGAGTAAGAAGAAAACCAAATCAGGTGAAATAAAACGGTCTGAAAAGTATATAAAGAATGACTATAAACGGGCTATGATACCGCTGAATTATATCCGAAATTCAGAGCAAGGTGAACGGCACACCCGTATATTGAAAGCTGCCCGCCTGATGGGAGGGTATATTGCTGCTGATATAATTTCAGAAGAAGAGGGGTTGAGGTTATTGAAACAGGAGGCTTATAATATCGCCCCAGAAGATTACCAGGAAAACCAACGGGCAATACTTGACGGCATTAATAACGGAAAGTCTGACCCGGTTAATGAAGGTCTGGAAACTGAAATAAAGACCGAAGAAAAATATGGCAAGTTATATTTTACAGAAAAGGATGTTAATGATAAGATCGAAGAAAAGTATATTAACGGATTAAGTCGTGGCTATTTCTGCGGATGGGATGAACTTGATAAATACTGGACTTTAAAACTTGGCACGACCTCTTACTGGTATGGTGCGCCATATTCGGGCAAAACTCAGATATGGTTTGAGATTCTTTTAAACACATCCAAGTTCTATAATTTCAAACATGCAATCTTTTCACCGGAAACAGGCGGGGCTGATGACATCTTTATTGAGTTAGCTCAAATTTATACGGGTAAGGACTTTTATAAAGACTACCACAATCAGATGTCTGAAAGTGAGAAGCGGGAGGCGATGACCTTTTTGGATAATCATTTTGTTATCATAGACCCCTCCGATGAACTGATTACCATTGATGATTTTTACAATTATGTCGATATTATCGAACGTAAATACAATACTAAAATACACACCACAACAGTCGACCCCTGGAATGAACTCCGGCATGAATTTGATAAGCACACCATGCGGGATGTTTATTTAGAATGGGCTTTAGGAAAAATCCGGCAGAACGCAAGGATAAACCAACGGCACAACTGTATTATAACACACATCACGCAACAGGCGCAGGTGAAAGGGCCGGACGGAACAATGTATTACCCCCCGGCTTCATTCAGGGAGGTTGCAGGCGGCCAATCTTGGGCGAGAAAGGGAATGGGTATGATCTCGATTTACCGTCCACCGGAAGGAATGAAAGATCAAAATGGGCGACCTTACGAAAGTAATACAACACTATTACAAGTGCAGAAGGTCAAACCTAAAGGATCAGGAATGAAAGGAACGGCTGCGTTATATTACGATGTTAAACGACATCAGTTCTACGAGGGGTTGTCTGATTTTATCTATGCCCACGAAAAGAAAGTAAATCCCCCGGAAGAAATAAAATATAGTTGGAGCGAATGTCCTGATGACATGAATAATGAAATTCCGTTTTGAAAATGTAGATAAAACAAATGACGCATGGAGCAAAATATTAAGAAACTACAGGAATCCCTCCAGCCTAAAGGGACAGGAATACCGGGACTGACAGCCCAACTCGTCCGGCGAACCGAACAAGTTGCCTGGTACCTCCGCAATGATGGGTATAACGAAATCTTCCTAATCAAGACCGGCCAAACATTCGATGGATTAGGGCTAATGGAATATTATCCCGGAACAAACGACTTCGGCAAGACGGCCTGGTGCACTCGGTCAGAAGAAACTGCTGCCCGATTATATGCGAATTTGTGTTTGGGTGGGACTGTAAATGCACGATCCGATAGAAAGCAGTATAAAGATACCACCGGAAGGAAAGAGCGTAAAATCAGGCGACCCCAAATACAAATTCATGGTGTTTAACCTGTGGACGGGAAAATACCTACAAACACCTGAAATCAAAGTTTTGCAGTGCGAAGTATGTGGGATATATCCAGGCACATTGTTGCAGAAACTTTAACAGCAATACCAGGCGCCGTGTTAATCGAATTTTACAGCGTGAAAGTAACAGTTTGACTCTTTTTGATGCCGCACTTTATTTAAAGCTGCCTCATTATGTAAAATCCAATGCTTAACGTGAATGTTTTACACAATTTTTGTCAAACGAAAAAAATTCCTAAACAGTTGAAATGTAGAATGATATGGCCGTTTTCACTAACTTTTCATTGGCACAATAGGTACATACTTTCAGCAATAAATAAAGTTTTTTCTTTCGTTTGATCCGACAAACTTGACGATTAGTCATCAAAATCAAATTCAGAGACAAAATTGAAATGTTTTTGGTTTAAGATGGATTTCCAAATTTGGATTAAAGCTACTATCACCCTTGGTGGATCATCCTGGTTATGCTCTCAGTTTATTCATTATCAAGCTATCAAGGTCTCCAAGTTTTATCAATCTCTCTCATCAGCCTATCCGTCTCCGCCAGTGCTACAACGATCTTCTGGTAATGCAAGATGTCGTCAAACAATAGCGTCCGTCCCTTGCGGTCTTTGAGCCATTTCTGGGCAGGCTGGTAACCGCCGATATAAAACTTCCAGGCCATTTGCGGCACATTGGCGAAGTACTGCTCTTTGTTGATATACACGCGTTCATCCTGATAGATGACCTTCTCCACGAGGTTGCTGCCGCCAAGCGGGTATTGGGTGATCAGATTGTTCAGCGCGGGGCTTTCCATAAGATGTAACTGCCGCAGCTCACTACCGAGCTTCACCAACCTCCAGAACGTATCTGTATCCTTCGGGTACGGCACACGGGGGAAGTCGATCTTCAGGAACTCCTTGTACTTTTCCCGGTAGGTTGGGGAATGAAGGACAGCATAGATGTAGTCGAGCAGGTCAATAGAGGCAAAGGTGCCTTCGGTGGGCTCTTTTTCGGGGGTGAATTGAAGGTGGAGGGATTCGGCTATTTGACTAACAATAGATACATTAAGATTTGGGATTCTTTTCGATTGATGAATTAGAAATGA
Organism: uncultured Bacteroidales bacterium; assembly: GCA_964447005.1. Taxonomy (GTDB): domain Bacteria; phylum Bacteroidota; class Bacteroidia; order Bacteroidales; family JAGOPY01; genus JAGOPY01. The sequence continues at coordinate 106,951 of CAYUQP010000008.1, read as the reverse complement.
ATTATCATATTTCTCGGGATAAGTATACAATGGCATTGCAGAACAATAACCCTTATTACTAATAAATAGCCTACTGGTCACAATATTCTGTGATAAAAATGTATAACAATGATATGGTACATCGTAGGCATATTGCCTCATTGATATCAGAGCAATATTTTTCCCCTTAAGGAAATTTTGCATTATTTCATTTCTTGGCCTACCCATTATCCCGTTAGCCTTTCCCGTATAAATGCTGTATTTCTCATCGAAAGGCTTAACTAAAATCTTTACCGCTCTCGGATCATTTAATTTTATATCATTTATCGCTCTCCTAAGTTTATCAATACTGTTTGGATTTAAATTAAATGACGACAAGCATTCGTTTTCATTTTTTGTTCTAAGGATTTCAATGGTTCTGTTTGCTTCCGCTTCGGTTTCCTGTAAGGCAAGCTCATCAAATTCAGTATTAATTCCTACATTACTATTTAAAAACATTTCATCAATTATAAAGCCTGAATTATATGTGTCATTACCATTGAAGTTTTTATTTACGAAAAAGTAATATGGTTCTGTGTAATCCAATTCTTTCCAGCCTATTTTGTATAATGATCCTGAGGTTAAGAAATTATATTTATCATCTCTCTTTCCGAATAATTCACTATGAAATATCTTCCCAAGATCATCATTCTTTTTCTCACCTGACCTTACAAATATATTTATGGATACCCCCTGCATAATATCAAAAACATTCTGATCAAGCAAGCCATCTGGTGTAGTTTCTTTCTTATTTGAATTACCATGTAAATCCAGAATGTAAACCTTATCAAAGCTTTCTAACAGGCTTCTTCGCATTTGTCTATGAATAATCCCATCTATGAAACTATTGTTTGAAATATACGCTAATACCCCATTTTTAGTTTTGTCGATATAGAAATGCCCAAAACGTATAAACTTGATATAATCATCGGAAAGTGGCTGAATGTTTCTTTCATTCAATTCCTTTTTATAATCAGCTATTAAAGTCTCAATCCAAGCCCCTTTATTACTACTGCTCACCGAATACGGCGGATTCCCCAGCACCACCATCACCGGAGTATCCCGCTTGATCAGGTTGGCCTCATTCGCTTCGTGGCTGAGCCAGGAGGCGAACAGGGTGCCGGTGTCGGGATGGTGTTCTTCCAGTGAGTTCGTGAGATAGACCCGGAACCGTTGTTCCTGGATGGGCTTATATCCGGTTTCTTTCAGGAGTAATTCCAGTTTCAGGTGCGCCATTGCATAGGAAGCCATCAGGATTTCAAAACCATTCAGGCGAGGGATCAGATGCTCCTCCACATAATTGCTCCAGAGCCCTTGCTGCCCTTCAAATTTCTTATGAACCTGGGAAATGATCTCGGCAATGAAGGTGCCTGTTCCGGCAGCCGGATCAAGAAACTGCACCCGGTGAACCTCTTTCTCCACTATCTTACCCTGAACATTCAACTTGACCTTGACCTTGCTGGTATCGGCCAATCCCTGGGGCAGTCCAAATTCGTCTTTCAGGATGTCATCAACCGCCCGGACGATGAAATTCACCACCGGGTGAGGTGTGTACCACACACCCCGGCTCTTGCGAAGGGAAGGATCATATTCCGACAGGAAGGTTTCATAGAAATGGATGATCGGGTCTTGCCGGAGGTCTTCCGTGCCGAAGTCTTTGAGCAGTTCGGCCACGTTGGTTGCCCGGAACACATCGGCCAGCGCATCCACCAGCCATTTGATCCGGTCGTCCAGGTCGTAACCGGCAATATACTGGAACAAACGCCGCAGGAACGGGTTGGTCTTGGGAACCAGGTCAGCCGCTTCCTGCCGGGTGAACGTGTCCAGGGAGGGATCATTCAGTCTTGCCGCGAACATGCCATAGGCAATGGTCTGGGCGTACATATCGGCAAACGACTTGTAGGTAATATCGTGGATGAGAACCGTTTTGAACGATTCAAACTGGTCATGCAGCGTATTGTTGGCCTCCTCGAAAAGGGTGCCCGTAGAATTACTCTCGCTGCCGGTCAAAGCCCGTTCAATGACATCCGCCAGCAACCTCGCCTTCGCCGCCATCAGCTTCGCCAGTTTCTGAGCAGAAGTGATCGTCTGGCCTGTAAAGCTGCAGAACTCGGTGATCCTCCGCGTAAACAGGTCGAAGTTGGTTGTTTCAGATACGATTTTGCCGTTCTCAATATGCCCGATGCTGATAGTCGTTGATAGAACTCCATCGACAAAGAACTGGAAGTTAAGGTAATCGGTAATGATCAGGTTGTTTAGGGAGGTCTTGTAACGGTCGAATTGCTCTTTGTACGTCTTGTTGAACAAGTCCGTCCCCACGTCCTTCGCCTCAATAAAACCTATCGGAATGGCCTTCCTGGTAATGATGTAGTCCGGCGCACCGCAGGCAATCCGCTGAGGCTCGTTGGTCACCTGGACATCAGGCACCAGGGTGCTAATCATCGTTGCAAGGTGGCCCCGGTAACTATGCTCGGTGGCATGGCCGCTTTTATAGAGGAGGTTGAGTTCTTTGAGGTATTCGGGGATAGTCATTATCGAAATTCTATTATTTCAGGTGCAACTTAATATTTTCAACAACATTAGAACAATCCCTTCTAATTTCTAAACCGGTATATCTCAGAACCGTGTAACCCATTTTTTGCAGCTCCCTGTCAATATTTCTATCTCTTAGTGCTTGTTTTTCAGTTTTCTCATGGAAGGAATGCCCATCGGTATAGACGCATAGTTTTATATCATTCTCCTCAATATAGAAATCAGGAATAGTTAGAAGATTATCAAAATCTGGTGGTTCAGGGAAATCATAATAGCTCCCATCTTTGTTGTATCTTCTTTGAAGAACTGGTTTTAAGTTTCTCTTGCGTAATTCAAGAAACAGACTCCTTTCAAGTGGACTCTCGCATTTAATGATACAGTCATAGCATTCAATCCACTTAAACTTGCAGTTATTACATAGCTGCCAGTTGCCTCGAGTATCCCAAAAGTCCTTAATTTTTCTTGACTCTATGCCAGTACAATTAAAGGTCTCAGCTATTTTAGTCAGACCTGTAGCGATATTAATTTGCTCCTGCAACTCTTCAAGTGCTTTTTCACTCACGATTTTCGATACCTGCCAGGTATCAAGCGTGAATGATATCTTATATTCATCCTGTTTTAACAATTCGATTTTAAATGGATTTTTATGCTCTGCCATGTTGCGAATAATTTGATGAGATCGTTAGCCTTGTAAAATTAAGGATTTTTATTCGGCAAACCTTTTTACTGGATTTTTTAACTTTGGGAAAAACCTTCCTATGAAAAATCCAATCCATTCTATCCGGGACTACTGGAACAGGAATATTACCAAGCCGTTATTTACCAGCGCAGTGATCTTAATCCTGGCCGTTGTAATTCTGGTCGTTATTGACATGATTTTCAAGCCTGGAGGTATTTCTTTTTGGGATAACATCTTTGCGGAGTTGCATGGGATGTTGTTCGATGTGGCTATCATCCTTTTCCTTTTCAACTGGATTGAATCAAAGAGGGATAAGAAATTGAGGATCGAAAGGTATAAAGAAGAAATTGAGGATTTTAGACAATGGAAAAATGAAGAAGCAATGCATAGGATAAGGGGATTGATTAGGAGACTAAATGAGGAAGGAATTACTAATCTAAACTTACATGGAGCTTATTTGAGAAAAGCAGACCTAACGGGGGCAAAACTTCAAGGAGCAAACCTTATTGGTGCTAATTTACAGAATGCAAGCTTTCGGTGGGCGAACCTTAAAGGGGCATATATAAGAGATGCACATCTTGAAGGAGCCAGACTTTTGGATACTAATCTCGAATTATTTCAACTCAAAGCTGCTTATCTTGCGGATAATAGTGATTTTATACAAAGTCCCACAATAATGATGGATGGCACCAAGTATGATGAATCCTGGGCAGAACGCATCAACCAGTCTTGGGAGGCTCACGAAAGAGAGTCAGGAACTCCATCTGGACAGTGAACCATTCCCTTAGTTCTCTTTCCAGCAGCAGCCGTTTAACAAGCACAGTCAGTTCTTGCTTATCCATTTCCCCCGCAGCATAGCGGTTGAACAGGGTTTCTTTTACGTGGATTTTCATGGTCGTAAATCTTAGGGGTTATATATATGTTAATCGTCATTTTTGGAAAATATACCCGGAGTGTTAATAAATATTGTAATTTTCGATGACCAAAACAAAAGCTATGAAGAAGATATTATATTCAATAATCTTGCTGCTATTATCCAATGCGTTATACAGCCAAACCGCCCATGAATATTTAGTGATGGGCGATAACAAGTGGGAACAGAAAGATTATATTAGTGCAATCGCTGATTATAACAAGGCAATAGAGCTTGACCCGAATGATCCAATAACCTATGCCAAGAGGGGACTGGTAAAGGATATGCTTCAAGACAGTAGAGGTGCAATCGCTGATTATAACAAGGCAATTGAGCTTGACCCGAATTTCACAATTGCATATCACAGTAGGGGATTTGCAAAAGTTATTCTTCATGATTACATCGACGCAATTGCCGATTTCAATAAGGCAATAAAGCTTGATCCGAATTATACAGAGGCATATAAAGATAGGGGATATGCAAAAGCTAACCTTCAAGATTATCGAGGTGCAATCGCTGATTATAACAAGGCAATTGAGCTTGACCCGAATGATCCATTGGCATATTTTCTCAGGGGAAATGCAAAGGCTTTACTTAATGACGATATAAGAGCAATTGCTGATTATAACAAGGCAATCGAGATTGATCCGAATGACGCTAAAGCTTATTACTACCGAGGAATTTCAAAAGGTGCTTTAGGGGATATAGACGGGGGGTGCCTGGATTTAAGTAAATCTGGTGAACTTGGATATGTAGAGGCTTATGACAGAATAAGGGAGTTGTGCCAATAATTGGCCATTGCTGATGAATTTACCAGGCCACGCCTGAAAATGTGGAGCGGCAAAACGGTAGCGGGATAGTCGGCAGATAAGGGTGCTGCCTGAAGTGATGATCACAACTCCGTCACCTTATGCAAAACCTCCCGCTTGCTTTCTTCATCGAATCCGGCGAAGCAGCTCTTGATGTCCTGGATAACCATGCCAAGCCGAATATCCCCAAATGACGGTTTGGCATCGCCCGATTCTGAGGGATAATGCCACAGTTGATGTGAGATACCTCTGAAGCCTCATCATGCCTCCTGGCGAGGAGGCAACACAAAAATACAAATGGCTTATTGACAAATCCATTCTTTTTTCGTACATTTCAGGCTTCTAACCAAAACCCAGGCCTTATGAAAAAGTTATCCTTATCGCTTATTTTGATTGCTTTTATCAGTTTAGATGAAGCAATGTGCCAATGGAACTCCAACGGCAACCATATTTACAACACAAACTCCGGATTTGTCGGCATCGGCACGGATACACCCCTTGGATTACTTTATGTGATGAAAAACGCTGGTGAACCGATGATCACAATTCGGAATACAGGAGGTGGCGGCGGTGCAACTTATTCTATGATCGATGATGCAAGCGGGGGTGACTGGAAGTTCAAAGCTACAACATATGGTGGCTTCAAAATCCGGGATCACGCAAACGGTCTGGATGTAATCGTAATAGAGCAGAACAGTGCTGCAAACTCCATTTATATTGCTAATGGCGGTAATCTGGGAATCGGAACTTCAAATCCAATTTTTCCATTAGATGTTCATGGAAATATAAGATCATATACAGCTCAACTGCAAATAACTAATGATTTCGCTCAAGCAGACTTTCAAGGGTCATATATTGGGTGGCAGTTAGGTGCTGGTAAAGGCTACACTCGATTTGTCAACAATAAAGGAACTGGAGGCGATCAAGCATTCAGGTTTCAAAGCACAACAGATGGTGTAAATTTTACTGATATTATGCAACTGACAGCAAGCGGTAAGGTTGGTATTGGGACAATTAATCCTGTCGAAAAATTTGAAATTCAGACTGATGGGCTTTTGAGAGTAAGTCAGTCAGGTAACATATTTGGTGAAAGATTTGGGGGGCCAGTGCTAACATTAAGAAACACAGATATTTCAGAATGGACTACTCCCATGATTACTTTTGAAAGAGGAGACGGTTCGGGAACGCATGCTTATATCGATACTCATGAAAATGATGCTAATGGCATTGATAAAGTTGGTTTTTCAATTGGGGAGAATAATACATGTTTGTATCTTCTATCGAATGGAAATGTTGGCGTTAATACAACTACGCCTCAGTCTAAATTGACCGTTACTGGAGGAGATGTTAACATATTAGATATGGGCTCCGGGATTATCATGAAATCACCTAATGGGCAGTGCTGGAGAGTGACTATTGATAATAGTGGTAACTTGGTTCGCACATCAATCACTTGTCCATAAGTTAAGCACAGATGGTTGCTTGTACCTTTCCGAGCTGGTGAAATCTTATAATCTGTATCACTCAAACGGCCGGGCAGATGATGTTGTCAATTTCAAACCGACCTAAACTGGATAAGCTGTCTGTTAGACAATAACCTTTGAACCAAATGGATGCAATTTTCCGATTTGTCGCAAGCACACTGCACAGGATATCATTAATTACTGGATTGACTTACAGTGAAATAAATATTGTTTTATATTATATCATCATCCCATTCACCTGGATCATCCTGATTGATAGAATCTTTAGGTTTCATTATTTAAAGGTCTTCTTTGGATTGACCATTGTAGTATCACTCTTGCTGATCAAAGATTTTAGAAAGTTCAGTGATTGGTTATTCCATAAATCGACAGTCTTTATAAACTTTTTCGGCGATTACACCGTCTTTTCTGTCATCATTTGCGTCTTTGTGGTCATTATCATTTATATGATACTGATATATTTTGCTTTCATCAACCGGCGGGAGAAATCGTAAACTTATCTGCTATCATCCAACTAAAAAAGCTCATCAGGCCATTACGATGGTTCCAGATACATAAAATGATGTCGAGCCAAATATTCCTGGCTAACGCTTTGGGATCACCCAATTCTACAAGATAATTCGGGAGGTGATTTCGGATGCTCTGAGTCGATTTGTATCGATTTGGGTTATGCTTCGGATTTATTGATAGGGTCTTTTCAATCGTTAACCAATTTTATGTTTGTTAATGGAGAAGTCCTATTTCTGAACTTTTATATCTATTGTAATACTACCATCAGACCCGGTGATAATGTTCTTTACCTTTATAAGACCGTGTTTGTATGTTACCGTTTTAAAAGCAATTACCTGATCAACAGCCAGTGTTCCGATTCGTGTCTGATTTGCACCAGCCGCATGGTCAATACATTGGTTGGCGTTAGTCACTGCATCAAATTGAGCCGGTGTAAGACTGGTCGTTTTAAACCGGGTGGCATTTTTGGTTGTCCAATTTGAAAGGGCATATGGACCAGTATTATAAATCAAGTTAGCGTTTGCATCGTCCGGCGCGCCGATGGTTGCGCTGGTTGAAGCACCCCACCAGTACATGAAGTCAATGAGTGCCTGGTTCGCGAAAGCCTGGTCCAGCGTGTAAACCATGCCGTTTATCGTAGCAAAAGATGCTCCAATCATGCTACTCCAGGATCCAAGTGTTCTCATTTGCCAAAAGTCAATTTCATCTGATACGTCTACAACGCTAAGAGTGCCTTCGTCGATAGCATTACCCCCATATCCATCACTAACACTTACCTCAATGGAATAAGTGCCGATTTCATATGGTGCTATCCATGTTATGGATGAGCCAGTTCCGTTTAAATACCCTCCAGATGTTGTATACTCATAAGTAAGATCATCTCCGTCAGGATCAGTAGCAAATACGGTGACTGTTGCAACACCTCCAAACGGGACAAGATCAGGATCAATTATAACTTCAGAAATTATTGGCGCGGCATTATTTATTACAGATATTGTACGTTCTGTTTTGACGACACCTTTACTGTCGCTGACAGAAATATCAATTATAAAACTACCGATGTAATTAGGGGAAGTCCAGGTAACAGAAGCACCTGCTCCCGTGATTATTCCTGCTTCTGGTAAATAATCATATATCAGTTGGTCACCATCAGGATCAATGGCATAAACATCTATTGAGGCTATTGAATTAATTCTTAGCACTTCAGGTGATATTATAATATCTGTAATTATTGGGTTTGTATTTACATAAAAAACTTTATAACCAGTTGCCTCGCCCCCCTTGCCATCAGTTACCAATACATTCAAATTATAAATCCCATTCTCCAACGGGGCAATAATTTGAACATTTTGCCCAATACCTGATATACTACCCGCTGAAACGGTATAGGAATAATTCAACACGTCACCATCTGGATCGGATGCAATAACCTGAACTTTAATTATTCCACCAGGTCTAATAGTTGCTGAATCAAGTTCAATACTGTTGATTATTGGCGGTATGTTGGTCTTCTCTTTTTTGCAACCAATGCAAAACACAAATAAAATTAATACTAAAATAAATAATGAGTTTCTCATGGCAAGATGATGTAGTAATTTGTTTAGGCTAATATACGAACTAATTGCATATTCTAAACTTATCAATGATTTATTTAAATGCTTTACTTATTACCTTTGGGATAATTTACAATCTGACTAATCGACCCTTTAATCCTTTGTGCCATAGAGCGACTGTGGTCTAAAGGCTGAGTTTACAACTCCGTAATCTTCTTCATCATCTCCCTCTTGCTCTCCTCCTCGAATCCGGCAAAATAGTTCTGGGTGGTCTTTAAATCACGGTGGGAAAGGGCTTCGCTGACAAACTCCATGCTGGCACCGCTTCGGATGGCAATTGTGGCGAAACTATGACGGGCGTAATAAGTAGAAATATCTGAGGTCAATTCAATCGCTTCTGCCAGTTTCTTAAGGTGCTGGTTGATGAGCCGCGTGAAGTTTTTGATCCTGGTGTAGTTCTGTGAGTCTGACAGTTTCTTTTCCAGGATTGGGAATATAAAACCGTCCTTGCTTTTATCTCCGTTTGACAACCTGCTCAACAATTCCTCGGCTAAATCTGTCAGATATACAACGGTTGGTATCTGATCCTTTTTTGCTGTGGTCTTAATTTTCTCACGATAGAAGACTATCTTCCTTCCTTTTGAATCTTCTTCCAGATTTTCCCACTTAAGCATGGCGATATCTTTTATGTTCATTCCGTTACAGGCAAAACTAAGCAGGAAGTAATCCCTTGCTTTCTGCTGTTCAGGCGTTACAGGGGTAGCTTCTTTAAGTTTACGAAGTTCCTCAACACTCAAGGCTTTTTTGATATTCCGGTTATTAGGCACCTGATAGCCGCCTTCCCCAAATGGATAGACTTTTTGAGGAATATCACTTTCTTGAATGGCATTATTAAAAAGAGTCCTGAGTGTTCGAATATACATTGACACAGTTGTGGGACTGTTTTCCATCTTGCCGATCATATATTTCTCGTAATCTTGCAACCATTCCGATGTTATTTCAAAAAATGAGACTCGCTTGGTGTTTTCCTTTCCGGTCGATTCTTTCAGAAACGCCTTTATTGAGTTTAAAGCACAGCTATACACGATCTTCGTGCCATATTGCTTGTTCTTTTCATATTTCTCAATGGCTTTCTGGTAACTGGCCAGGATATTATCCTCATCCCCAACTTTCCGGAACATCTTTCGTTCAAATTCCTTGAAAGTAAATATTTTTATTTCCCTGGCAATCCCCTCCGCTTTGGACTCAACTGCCTTTAGATCGTTCTTCGTGGGAAGGAACTCTTTCCTGGTCTTTCTTGTAGCCCAGGCACCTTCAAACTCCCTTTCATTCAGGTTGATGCCGGTGCTGTACTGTTTCGCTTTCCGGGATAACTTATCCCAAACCCTAAGTTTGACAGGGTACTTACCCTTTTTCTTTTCACGCCGGGTGTCGAGAACTAATGTGATTTTGCAGTCCATAGCATTTGATTTTTATACAAAGATAATATTTGCACACTATTTGCACAATATATTTGCAAAATATCACAAAATTATTTTTTGTGATATTTTGTTATAACTCTCTTTAAATGCTATATTTGCAAAGTGTCTGAAGAATGTTTGAAGAACATAAAAGTAATAAATTATTCTGCCTTACAAGCAGAGGGTCACTGGTTCGAATCCAGTAACTCCCACCAAAGCATCCGAAATGGATGCTTTTTTTTTAACAGCACCGGGTATTTTTTCTATTTTTCCGGATTAATAGAAAAAGATAATGCATGATCATGGAACTGACGAGAGAGCAACACAACATTATCCAATCTACCGGGGATATTAAAATCAACGCGGTGGCGGGGTCCGGCAAGACAACGACCATCATCGAGTATGCCAGGACAAGGCCCCGAGGGAGCAGGATCCTTTACCTGGCCTTCAATAAGTCGGTCAGGACTGAGGCCATAAAAAGGTTTGCCGAAAAAGGGCTGGGACATGTCCATGTCGAAACGGCCCATTCACTGGCTTACAAACACATTGTAATCGGCAGCAATTACAAGCTCCGGGCGCAATCGTACAGGACTTACGAGATTGCAGAAATGCTCAAACTCAGGGTAAGGGGTGAGCAGCACGAGGAATATGTGGTGGCCAATCACATCAATAAATACCTGACGTATTTTTGCAACAGCAATAAAGGTAAGGTACTGGATCTAAACTACCTGGATACTGTTACCGATAAAAAGGCGAAGGATTTTGTAAAGAGATTCCACCGGCTCATCGAATCCCAGACCAGGATTTTGCTTAGCAAGATGGATAAAGGGGAAATTGAGATCATCCATGATTTTTACCTGAAGAAGTTCCAGTTATCCAATCCGGTCCTGCCCTACGATTACATCCTTTTTGACGAAGGCCAGGATGCTTCGCCGGCCATGCTCGACGTTTTTCTCAAACAGAAAGCCGTGAAGGTCATCGTGGGCGATACGCACCAGCAAATCTACGGCTGGAGGCATGCCGTAAATTCACTTGAGAATACGACATTTAATACGTACCAGCTTTCTACCAGCTTTCGTTTCAGCCAGGACATTGCCAACCTCGCCGTTGAAATCCTGAAATGGAAGGAATTCCTGGGAGAGACCGGGCCCGTGATCATCAACGGTAAAGGAAATAATGAGGCATCAAAAAGCAGTGCAACCCTTGCCCGGACTAACCTGGGCCTTCTTCTGAAAGCCATCGAATATGTTTCGGATAAAAGAACTGCAGGCAGGATATACTTTGAAGGAAATATCAACTCGTATACCTATGCTGATGAAGGAGCGTCGCTGTATGATGTATTGAACCTGTACAACTGGAACCACCGGCTGATCAAAGATCCGCTGATCCGGAAAATGAAAAGTATCTGGGAACTGGAAACGTACATTGAAAAAACTGAAGACGCGCAACTGGCCATGATGGTGGAGATCGTCAAAGAATACGGAAATCAGATCCCGCACCTGATCAGGACCCTTAAAGAGAAACATATTGATAATGATGACAAGGACAAGGCTGAAATGATCTTTTCGACCATTCACCGATGCAAAGGGATGGAATATGATACGGTGCAACTGGCCAACGACTTTATTTCGAAAAAAAAGCTCGAGAAGATTAAAAACGATCCTAAAAAAGAGGAAATCAATAAAGCGAAGCTTAATGAAGAAATCAACCTTTTGTACGTGGCAGTCACCCGGACCAGAAATAAACTCAGTATTCCCTCTTCATTGTTGCCGGAAAGTTTCCCTGTCTCCCCCCATATCCATGTCCTTGAAAAGAAGCCTGAGATACACGAAATGGAAAGGTTTTCGCGCAATGCTTTTGATCCGGGAATGAACAAATATGAAAGGGATTTTTATGCAAGGCTTGAGAAGGTGCGTTCCCATGTTGAACTGCGGAAACATCACAAAGAAGCCTTTAAACCCTGGACAGAGGAGCTGGATGAAGAGCTGACGATCATGTACTGTGAAGGTCGCAGTGTGAACGAGATGGCAAAGCATTTCGGACGGACCAAAGGGGCCATCCTGTCACGGATAATAAAGCTTGACCTGGAAAATCTATATAACTAAAACGGCCGCCAAATATTGGCAGCCGTTTTGAATTAATGAAGGATATATTCTTATAGTTTATTAGTCTTTTAGACAGCGGATCGAATAACCGTATGCCTTGCCGTACATGGTAGTGCTGCTGTTGCCGCTATAGTAGTACAGCACCATGCCCATATGGTTATAACTGCTCTGTGTGCTGCTCCATTGATATCCTTTAGTACCTCTGGAAGACAATGTACCAAGCGTTGCATCGATATAACCTGCAGCATGCAATTTGAGGTCTGATTCCCATGGCCCATTCCAGTTGCTCCAGTTTCCAGCATTATCTATTGCTGACCATTCGGTGGAAGTGGGCAGGCGCCAACCGGTTCCCAGTTCCGAAGTACACGGGTCATTGGCAGAGGCCCAACCACCATACTCATTGATATAAGCAATCCATGTCGTATTAGGCGTCCTGGTCGTACCGTCATGCTTGAATCCTTGTATCCTGTTGAACTGCCAGTACCAGCCAGCTGATGCTTCCGTATCGTCAGTCAGGGCTGTTGCCTGGTGATCGGAACCCAGGTTGCTGGTAATCCAGCATTTGGAAGTAGCTCCGGGAATATTGGTGACGGTTCCGTAAGTTGTGGTTTTCGTTACCGGAGCTACGGTACCCGCAACATGATTTTTAACGATATCAGTTCCGCAGACGAAGCAGGCACTGGTGGTCTGGGTCATTGTTAGTGGGGTTGAAGTCCCGCAACTATGGTAAGCCCAGACATAACGTGTATAACTGGTAGCGCAGGCAAGGCCGGTTTCTAACCTGAAGGTGGCGGTTCCCATTTCCTCAGCTGTGCTGAAATCATTCGTTGCACTCCATTTATAACCTTCTGCTCCGGGTACGGAATTCCAGTTCCAGGTAATCTGGTCAGGGGTAACCACATTGGTTCCCTGTGTAGGCGCTGCAGGTGGGTCACTGGATGTGGTCTGGGTCAGCGGAATCGAGGTCGATACGCCGCAAGCGTTATATGCCCAAACAAAGCGGGTATAAGTAGTATTACAGCTTAGCCCGTTTTCTGTATAGGAAGTATTCAGACCTACATCAGTTGCTGTGGAGTAAATATTAACGCTATTCCATTTGTAGCCATCAGCTGCCGGAACGGTAGTCCAGTTCCATACGACCTGTGAGGCGTTAGAGTTGTGAGTGCCGGAACCCGGAGCTGGTGGCGGATCCTGAGTGGTGGAGGCTGTCAGCGGAACAGGAGATGAAGAGGCGCATCCGTTATATGCCCATAAATACCGGGTATAACTGGTAGCGCATGCCAGACCAGTTTCGGTCTTGGAAGTCGCGCTTCCTATATTTACCGCAGTAGCAAAGTCATTGGTATTATTCCAATAGTAGCATGTTGCTCCACCAACAGCACTCCAGTTCCATACAATTTGCGTACCAGCCGGGTTATGCGTTCCGGCTACCGGGTTCCCCGGAGGATTGGAGGCTGTAGTCTTTACCAGCGAAACTGAAGAAGAGTTTGCGCAATTATTGTATGACCAGACATAACGCGTGTAACTTGTTCCGCAGGTAAGATTATTCTCGGTATAAGTTGTTACGTTGCCAACATTCACCGCGGTTGCATAGTCATTGACCGTGTTCCACCGGTATCCTGTAACGCCTGCTACTGCATTCCAGTTCCAGATCACCTGTGTATTGGAAGCTGTGTGCGTGGCTGCAGACGGCGCATTTGGCACTTCTGTGACAGTTGCTTTCGTGATTGTGGCAGCGGTTGAGGTGCCACAGTTGCTGTATGCCCATATATAACGGGTATAAGAAGTATTGCAGTTGAGTCCTGTTTCCGTTCTGGTTGTTGCAGTTCCGACATCAGTGGCGGTACCCAGATTGTTGGTAGTATTCCATTTATAGCCGGTAGCATCTCCAACCGGATTCCAGTTCCAAACGATCTGTGAAGCAGTGGAAGTATGTGTTGCAGCAGTCGGGGCGTCAGGCGGATCCAGTGACGTGATCTGGCTCAGGCTGGCTGCTGTGGAAGTACCGCAATCGCTGTAAGCCCATACATAACGAATGTATGATGTATTGCAGTTAAGCCCTGTTTCGGTATAAGTGGTGGCCAGATTCAAATTGATTGCAGTCGATTCGGAATTCGTAGTGTTCCATTTATAACCAGTCGCACCGGTTACCGGATTCCAGTTCCAGGTGACCTGGCTAGGCGCCGGAACATGTGTCGCAGCAGTCGGGGGCGCCGGAGGATCGAGCGAAGTGGTCTGAACCAGGTCTATCGGGGCAGAAACTCCGCAATTGCTGTAGGCCCACACATAACGGATATAGCTTGTGTTGCAATCAAGGTCCGATTCCGTTTTCTGAAGTGCCATACCCATATCCTGAGCACTGCCAATGTCATTTTCAGTATTCCACAGATATCCTTGTGCGCCACTGCCATTATACCAATGCCAGATGATCTGATCCGCCATAGGCTCATGGGTTCCTTCAACCGGGCTGGATGGCGGATCCTGTGCTGACATCTGGGTCATAACGGTTGCATCCGATACTCCGCAAGGACCATAAGCCCAGATATATCTTGTATAGTTGGTATTACAGGTCAAACCGGTTTCAATTTTTGAAGTTGCAACCCCCATTTCCATTGCCTGGGCAAAATTATTGGTTGTACCCCACTTATAACCGGTTGCACCTTCAACGATATTCCAGTTCCAGATGATCAGTGTGGGGTATGTTTCATGCGTAGCAGCAACCGGAGCATCCGGAGGATCAAGTGCCGTATTCTGGGTCAATGATGTTGAAATTGAAACGCCACAATTACTGTAGGCCCATACATACCTTGTATAACTGGTATTGCACGTAAGACCATTCTCTGTATAAGAAGTAACATTGCCCAAATTCAGCGCTTCATTTGCATTATTGGTGGTGCTCCATTTGTAGCCTGTTGCATCCGCCACCGGGTACCAGTGCCATGCAATCTGGTCCGGCGCAGGAATATGAGTTCCAGCTACGGGATTTGCAGGCGGGAATAAGGAAGTAGTGGCTGAGAGACTGATTGGATTTGACACGCCGCAATTATCATACCCCCAGACATACCTGGTATACGAAGTGTTGCAGGAAAGACCTGTTTCCGTGTAGGTCGTGTCTGTCAGCAAATCGATTGCTGAGGAATAATTATTAACAATGTTCCATTTGAAATTGGAAAAATGGCCAGGCAATGGATGCCAGTTCCATGTCACCTGGTGGGAAGAAATACTCGGAGCTGCTGGAGTGGGTGAAGGGTGGACATCGCCTGTTGTGGAGGCGTTCAGCACAACTGCAACAGATATCCCGCAATTATTAAATGCCCAAATATACCTGGTGTAAGGGGTCATACAATCGAGACCGGCTTCACTATATGTGGTATCGGAATTGATTTCAAACGCGCTGGCATAATCATCAATTATATTCCACCTGTATCCGTCTGCCTCTGCCACAGGATGCCATGCCCATGTAATGCTGTATGAATCAGGGATATGATTCGCGGCAAGCGGTGCTTCTGCCGCCTCGTTGGCGGTATTATAAGAAATTATAGTTGGCGATGAAATACCACATTCATTATAAGCCCATACATATCTTGTATAGACCGTTCCACATTCCAGTTCGGTTTCTGTCCAAGTGGTTGAGGTTCCCTTATCGAAAGCCGTGCCGTAATCATTGACCACATTCCATTTATACCCGGATGCACCGTCCACAGTGCCCCAGTTCCATGTAATGGTCGTCAGGGTGCTGGCATGGACTCCCTCGACTGGAGAACCCGACAAGGGTATTTGCTCCGTTGAATGCTCCAGGATTAACGGTGTTGAAATCCCACATTGGTTATAAGCCCATATATAGCGCAAATAAAGCGTGTTGCATTCAAGATTGGATTCTGTAAAGGTTGTGATGTTACCCAATTCAATGGCTGTTTCAAAGTCATTGTCAACACTGAAGCGGTAGCCCAGGGCTATAGGAGCAGTGTCCCATTCCCATGTGATTTGATGTGTAGAGGCAACAATTTCAGCAGGAGCCGGGATCGAGGGAGGGTCGCAGCGCAATTCAAGCGTTTTCCATCCAGTCCCTTCATATATCGATAGCACTCCTTTTCCTCCGGTACTGCAATCGGTGCAATATATGATCAATCCCTGTGCAGGATTTTGAATAGCATTCCTTTGCTCAAAGTTCAGTCGTGGGATCAGCAATCCCTTATCCGTATATGAAATATCTAGTCCGGCTGAAGGATCGGGTGCACTTCCATCCAGATTGATTGCGATCTGGGAAAAAGCCAGGCCTCCCTGAAGAAGCAGCCAGCAGATCATCAAAGTAATCTTTTTCATAGCATAAAATTTAGTTGTATGATGGTTTTCGCAATTTATATTGATTAAAATAATATCTATACATATAATTCAAATTTAAAAAAAAGGTAATACATCTTTACCGAACAAAAATTGTTAATTTTTAAAATTAACTTCCACATGGCCAAAATACTTATAAACTATAAAATGTTGACAATCAAAATAGAAATCATCAAAGCATTATAGTATAACTAATTCAGCTTAAAAATAATTTTCTTTAATAACAGGAAAATAATACCGGGATTAATATTCGCGGTAAAACTTTTCAGGATGTTTAGGCGTCATGTCGCGGTAAAACTCCATGATTTCTTTCATCTGCTCCTCCATGTCGCCATTGGGAAAGATCACTTTGCCAACACCGCCTTCCTTCTTTGCATAGTCCAGATACCCAAGTGCAATGGGCACCTGCGCTTGTCTGGCAATGTAATAATAACCTTTTTTCCATTGCCTGACCGGTTTTCTGGTCCCTTCCGGTGTGATAACAATAAACAGCGACTCCGACTTATCGAATTGTGCCACTACCTGCTCGATCATCCGGTTGCCTCTTCCCCTGTCAACGGGAATGCCACCCATATGCATCAAAAGCCCTTTAACCGGAAATCTGAAAACTTCCTTTTTTATCAGAAAACTGGCTTTCACTCCCAACAGCCAGTAGGCAAGCCGGCCAATAACGAAATCCCAGTAACTGGTGTGTGGTGCAACAGCAATGACACACTTTTTGGTGCCTGGAGGTATGACACTGGTAATCTTCCATCCCATCAACCTGAGAATCAGTCCGGATAAAAGAGCAAGCATGTAAATTATTTTGGCTGCAAAGTTAAAAAAAAAATTCTTTGACCGTTCTTCGGAAACGATAACCTGATATCTAAGGTATATAATTTTACATACCTTTGCGCATTCACCATAATTTACGGCCGTTGCACAAGGATCAGGCACATAAGATCTTGAATACCAGCCTTGCGGGGATCGTTCTCTTATTGTTGCTTGCTTCTTGCAGTAATACCCGTGTTTTGCAGCAGGGTGAATATCTTTTACTCAAAAACAATGTTCATTTCCGGGAAAAAAACCCAGGAATAAAAACCGATGAGCTGCTGACCATCGCCAGGCCTAAACCTAACCAGAAGTTCCTGGGGCTGGCACGGGTGAAATTATTTATGTTCCGCCAGGGAAGCAAGGGCAATACAGACAGCGGGTTCAGATCCTGGTTGCGCGACAAGGTCGGGGAAAGACCTGTCGTGTATGATTCTGCCACAGTGCTTCATGCTGCTGAAGAAATGAAGTTATACCTGAACAAAGTCGGTTATTTTTATTCGGAAGTAAGTTTCACTGCCGACAGGATCCGAAAATCAAGAAAAGTTGAAATCAATTACCTGGTCAGCCCGGCCCAGCCTTACCGGCTAAAATCAGTTGATTATGCCATTGAAGACAGCCTGATGCTCCGGTACATCACCCGTAGCAGAACAGAAACCCGGATCCCTCCTGGATCGGTTTTCAATGCATTTGAATTGGACGATGAGCGGGACCGGATCACGGAAATCCTCCAGAACAACGGTTATTATTATTTTAACCGTGATTTTATTTATTTTGAAATTGACAGTGCACACAGGAACCATGAGATGAACCTGAAGGTCAGGATCCGCCCAAACCAGGCAGTTTCACCGGTTGATCCCCTGTTAACGGTTTCATTCCCTCATAAACGTTATTTTATCCGCAATGTATATATCCGCCCGGATTATGATCCGCTTGCCATCCCGGATGCTGTTTCCGATACGGTCATGTTCGGTATGGAGATAAAAAAGAGTTCCAAACCAGAGATCGGGCGATATTATATCCTTCACCAGCCCGAAGACCATATTCATCCCCGGACCATCGTTCAATCGGTTTTCATAAAACCCGGGGATCCATTCCGGCAGGCAGATATCACTCGCACCCGCTCGAGGGTAGCCGAACTGGGCATCTTCGGCTATTCCAATATCCGTTACAGGCTGGTAAGCGAGAATGATTCCGCCAGTACCGGCCTGCTTGACTGTAATATTGATCTTTCGAAAAGAAAACTTCATTCCTACACGATTGAGACCGAAGCAACCAATTCGGGCGGAAGACCGGGTGTCGGACTGAACTTCACCTACTCTAACAGCAATATTTTCAGGGGTTCGGAAACGTTGAGGCTGAAGGCCAGGGGGGCACTGGAAGCACAGAAAGTTTTTGGCAGCAACGCTGAGTATGATAAAGGGATCCCATTCTTCAACACCATTGAGACCGGGCTCGAATTGAGTATTATTTTCCCAAGATTCCTGATCCCGGTAAACCAGGAGCGCTTTCCCAAGTATTTCAGACCTAAAACCACGACCAGCATTGGATTCGGATATGAAAGCCGACCGGAATACGAACGATGGCTGACCAGCCTTTCTTTTGGTTACGACTGGAAAGAATCGGACCGCAAAAGGCACCAGATCTTCCCCTTCGACTACAGCGTAAACAATGTTACACTCTCACCGGAATTTGAGCAGGAACTTGAAGATGAGCCAAACGATCTTATAAAAAATCAGTATACTGATAACCTCATAACGGCTATCCGGTATTCATTCACATATAACACACAGGATATCAGAAAGATTCAGAATTTTTTCTACTTCAAAGGAAATTTTGAAACAGCCGGAAATATTCTCAACCTGAGCAGCCAGGCTTTCAATGCAAACCTGGACAGTATTGGACGTTATGTGTTATTCGGCATTCCATTTGCCCAGTACGCAAAGATTGACGGGGACTTCAGGTTCTTTAACGTGATCACAAGGAATAATTCCGTTGCGTACCGCTTATTCCTCGGGGCTGGCATACCATATGGCAATGTGGATTTTCTTCCTCTGGAGAAAGGATATTACGGGGGCGGCGCCAATGGGATGAGAGGCTGGCCCTACCGGTTGCTTGGCCCTGGATCTTACAGTAATCCGGATGATAATTTTGACCGTATGGGCGATATCCAGCTGGAAGCCAATGTGGAGTTACGGTTCCCGATTTACAGTTTCATCAAGAGCGCCCTCTTTGCTGATATCGGTAATATCTGGCTCCATAAAGAACAGGAATCCTATCCCGGGGGAGAGTTTAAACTGAACAGGTTTTACAAAGAGTTCGCCATCGATATTGGAATTGGCCTCAGGCTCGACTTCAACTTCTTCATTCTCAGGGTGGATTTCGCAATGCCGCTCCGCGATCCCTCCTACCCTGAAAACGAACGCTGGATTGTGGACAAATGGCAATTCTCAGACATGATCATCAATTTTGGTATCGGTTACCCGTTCTGATATTTATTTTTTTTCTTTGTAACAAAAACCCGTTAAAATCGTTTAGACCAGAAAAATGATCTTATGAAAAAAGTCTTACTATTATCCATCTTCGTTTGCTCAGCCTTTTATTCAGTAGCACAGGAGCATAAAACCAGAATTTACGGATCATTCGCTACCGAAATGATCTTTTCCTTCGCAACTATTGACAACCAGGGCTATGACCAGGGTAATATCATGCGGTGGGCACCGGTAATTAATCCCCAGTATATGGCCAATTTCGATTTCAATGAATATTTCGGCCTCTTTACCGGAGGGGCAATCCGCAATGTTGGATTTATTTATGATAACCCACTGGATAGCAATAATGCCAGGTATAAATTCCGGACTTATAATTTTGGAATACCTGCAGGATTTAAGGTTGGTAAACTTGACAATTTCCTGTTTTTCGGCGGGTATGAAATTGAATTTCCTTTTGTTTATAAAGAAAAGATCTTCATTAATGAGTCGAAGGAGAATAAAGACGTGATCTGGTTCTCAGACCGTGTTGAGCCCGTGCAGCACTCGTTGATGGCGGGAATCCAGTTCCCTTATGGACCAACCCTGAAGTTCAAGTATTATCTTTCAAATTTTCACAATCGGGACTATGTGGCCATGGTGGACGGAGAACCGACAACCCCGTATGATTTCCAGGCCAATGTATTCTATTTCTCCCTGGCCTGGAACCTTTTCACCAACTGGAGGGAATATTAATCACCTCACATGAAAAGAACGGTTGCAATAAGATAGAAAAGGGTTTGCATTACCCGATTATCCGACCGTTTCTTTTCTCCTGCTGTAACCGAAATCGTCGACAATATCGCCGGCATTTTCGTTGATCCCTTTTATGGTCTCATCCGAAATTTCGTAGCTGGTTTGCCTGAATTCGGAAACTTCTTCGAGATAGGATTTAAAATACGGTTCTGCCTCCTGGTAGTTTTGCAGCCGGAACTGTGTAAAGATATCCTTTAAGCCCTCCAACGGCTTCTTGCTGAACTCCTCAAACTTGATCTCGATCAGGTTTTCCGGCTTAATGTAATGCTTCTCAACCTGGTATTGCCTGATCATGTCGGAATACAACCCTGTCAGCCTTGAACGTGACAGAATATTGCCCGAATCCTGCACCTGCACGGCAACCAGGACTTCATGAAAAAAACGATAGAACGACTCCACAGATTTGTAAGGATCACGATAAATGAAAATGAATTTTGCATCCGGGAACATCTCAAGTATCAGGCGGATCCTGGCCATATTAGAAGGGCTTTTGGAAATGAACCTGTTACCACCCAAATTGATCATGGCTTTTTTGATCATCTTCTGATATTCTGATTTCCAGGCTTCAATTTTTTCAGGAGACAGGTTTCGCATGAAAAGCTCTTTTTCATAGAACTTTTCAAAGTCTTTAGGGAAATAAAGAAAGTTATAGAAGCTGACATCGAGAAGGTTAGCCATGGCAATTTCCTCTTCCTGGGGAAGGTCCAATCCCAGTTTCATGTCGTCAAAAGGGCGGTGTGTCGGCCAGAATAAGCCAATGATGGGCTTAAACCACCAGGAATGGCTCAGGATGAGGTTCGGAAAAACAGTCTGGTACGTGGTTATGTAAGTGACACCCGGAACCCGGCAAAGGAGGCTGTGCAGCAACGTAGTGCCGCTTCTCCAGAAGCCGATAATAAAAACAGGCGGTTCGGTTATCCCGGTTTTACGGATTTTCTTTGCCCACATCATTGTTTCCCACCACCTGAACGGTTCAAGAATAATTCCCACAATCACGGTCAGGACGACCCTTGCCGCATATTTTAAATCGAGGCTGTGGCTGGCCAGTTGCCTTATTATATGGTGCGCTGATGCTCCGGCGAGTACAGTGATCAGGAATGAAAATTTCCGGCGTTTTTCCTTTTTTACGTTTCGATCCATGATAATTTTCCCGGGTTCCAAAAGTAAAAAATCATTCTGTTTTAAAATGCATTGCCCGCATTAATCACTCCCGATCAGATATATTTATAAACAGACCTTCTCTGACGAAATGAGTTGATTTATTGACTTCTTCATTAAAAAATCATGATTGTTAATTATAATTTTTCTAAATAGCAGTTTCCTGTTTTGGTATTTTTGTAATTTTACCTCTGTAAAAGTCAAAAAGGAAATTGAATTTAAAAACACCATATGAAAAGATCAATACCTTTTTTTTTCACTCTCCTGCTAAGCATTCCGGTTTACCTTTCAGGCCAGCAGCTTGAAAATCCCGGATTTGAAAACTGGGAAAATGCAGGGACAGTCAAGGATGAGCCGGTCGATTGGAGCACGATCAAAACCGCCGATGACCCGGGCATTGCCGCAGTGGCCCCGGTAACATTTGACCGCAGCACGGATGCGCATTCCGGCAACTACTCCCTGAAACTTTACAACCTTACCGTCTTCGGGCTTGTTGCAACGGGCGCCATTACCAACGGCAGGTTCCACGCAGAATTCGACCTGTCGAAGAGCTATTCTTACACGCAGCATGATGATCCCAAATGGCACACTGTTTTCACCTGGCGGCCCGACAGCCTGGTGGGCTGGTTCAAGTTTTTCCCCAATGATGATGACCGTTGCCAGGTCAAGGTGATCCTCCATGTCGATGAATGCAAGCTCCCGGAAAACGGCACGCTTCCAAACTGGGTCGGAATGGCGGTTTACGTATCCGAGCCGGGCGTCACGCATGACACCTGGACCCGTTTTTCCGTTCCTTTTGATTATTATAGTGATATTCTGCCAGAATATGAGCTTACCGTGCTTAATTCCGGCGACAGCACTACAGCGGTTGACAGCAGCTACATGCTCATCGATGACCTCCAGCTGATCTACCCATCTTCGGGAATTTCGGAACACCGCGTAGCGGAACCATTCCTGACCATAATGCAAAACACAATTCATATCGACCTGGCGGACCAGGAAGAGTACCTGGGTCAATGGTTCTATATCATCGATATCAGCGGCAGGACGATCCTGCAAAGAAAACCGGAAAGCAACCGGATCGATATCCCCGAAAATATTCCCGCCGGAACCTATGTAGCGGTTCTCAAGGGCAAATCACAGCAGTACTCTCAGCAAATAATCATCAGGTAATTTTTGTGAATAAATGAAAAGACTGATTCTTTTCATCGCGATCCTGGCTGTTCATTCAAGCATTTCCGGCCAGGAAAAAGGAACATTTAAAGGTACGGTAAGGGACAAGCAAACCAATGAACCGCTTATTGGCGCCAATATCATCCTGAGACTGGACCGTTCACTTGGGACAGCAGCCGACATCAACGGAGCGTTTTCCATCGATCTGAACCGCGGATCTTACATTTTCGAGATTTCCTATACAGGTATGAAGACCGATTCCGTTTCCATTCATATCGAACCGGGACAGGTCATTGAGCGAAATATTCTTTTGGAACCATTTGTCAGCCAACTGCAGGGAGTGGAGATCAAAGCAGGAAAATTTGAGCGGCCCATCGAAGAGATGACCGTGTCCATGGAGATCATTAAGGCCGACCTCATTGAAGCCAAGAACACACAGCACATTCAAACCATACTGGATTACACCCCGGGCCTGAACATTCTCGATAACGAACCGCAGATCAGGGGAGGCAGCGGTTTCACGTTCGGTGTGGGCAGCAAGGTCGCCGTTCTGGTCGATGATATGCCCATGGTTTCGGGAGATGCCGGCCGGCCTTACTGGGATTTCGTGCCCGTTGAAAATATCGAACAGATCGAGGTCATCAAAGGGGCCTCATCGGTCCTCTCCGGAACATCGGCGCTGAGCGGCGCCATTCATATCCGCACGGCACTTCCCGGTGATAAGCCAATGACGAAAATTACTGCTTTCACCGGGGCTTACTCTGCCCCCAAAGATAAAAGCCAGAAATGGTGGGACGATTACCCATACATTGCCGGCACCAATTTTCTTCACCTCAGGAAAATCAATAACCTGGATTTCGTCCTCGGAGGAAACCTTTATTTCGACCATGGCGTATTCGGTGCTCCCCGACCGGGGCCTATGGTAGTCGACAGCATTACTGACTTCGAGGACAGCCAGATGCAGACCCAGAGAGGACGGGTTAATTTTACGCTCAGGCAGCGCGCGAAGAACTACCAGGGATTAAATTATGGCATAAGCGGCAATTTCATGTACCAGCATACCCCGATGGTACTGGCCTGGCTCGATGATACGTCCGGGTTCTACAGGGCTTATCCCGGCGCGGTATTTCTACAGAACCAGTTCATTGGCAACCTGGATCCTTTTCTTAATTATTATTCGAACCTGGGCTTCAAGCATAGCTTCAAAGCCAGGGTGCTGCACAACAATACGCAACAGTCGAATAACCAGGATATCAAAAGCACTTTCATATTCGGCGATTATAATTTCCGCAGGGATTATCACTTCTTACAGGGACTTGAGTTCATCGGCGGATTGTCAGGACAGTATTCCATTTCCGACGCCGACATGTACGGTAGCGGCGGAAGGGATATCAACCGGTTCACGAATTTTTCAGGATATGCCCAGATGGAATCCAACCTGTTTAAAACACTCACGCTGTCAGTCGGGCTCCGGGTAGAATATTATAACATGAATGGAACTGAAACTGATATGAAACCAATCTTCAGGGCAGGTATGAACCTGAAAGTCATGAAGGAAACATTTGTAAGGATGTCATATGGACAGGGATATCGATTCCCGACCATCGCAGAGCGATATATCAGGACTAATGTGGGTTCATTCGGGGTTTTTGAAAATCCTGACCTGAAATCGGAAAGAAGCTGGAATGCTGAAGTTGGTGTCAAACAGGGATTTAAATTCTTCAATTATTTCGGCTATTTCGACTTTGCCGTCTTTCAGCAGGAATATTATAATACAATAGAATACCTGTTCGGATTCTGGGATTCAACCTATTCCACCATTGGAGGAGCTGGATTTAAATTTTTAAATACCGGGCATTCCAGGATAATGGGAGTAGACGTTTCAATTACCGGGGCTGCCCAACTGGCCGAGAAAATTACACTGCGCTCTATGCTTGGTTATAACTATATCATGCCTAAAACCCTTGACCCGGATTATATCTACGCCACAGATATCCGCGACAATCAGTACAGTTATGTCACAACCAGTGTCGACACCACAAATTATATATTAAAATACCGCTTTCTTCATACCTTCAAAGGAGACCTCGAGTTAAACATCTATAATTTCAGCGCAGGGATCAGCGCCAAATATTTCAGCAAAATAGAGAACCTGGACAAAGCCATAGAAGACTTCGAAGAGACCACCAAGGCGGCAGGAGGTTCCATCCAGCCTATTTTGTATATGGATTATTTTTATGCCAATAATAAAGGCCAGTGGATCGTTGATATCAGAGCAGGATATAAGATCAACGACCATCATGAGATCAGCCTGATCAGCAACAACTTTTTGAATAACAGTTATTCCCTGAGGCCGTTGAAAGCGGAACCAATGCGGAATGTGATGGTCCAGTATGTTTTTAAGATATGACAGAACTAATATTAACCAAGATCATCGCTACACTGGGACCGGCGAGCTCAGGCGTTGAAAACATAAAACTCCTGATTGGTGAAGGAGTCAGGGTTTTCCGGGTCAATTTTTCTCATGGCAGTTTCGAAGGATTTTCAGCAGCGATCGACCAGGTAAGGAAAGCCTCGAAGCAGTCGGGTGTGCCGGTTGCCTTGCTGGGAGACCTGTCCGGCCCCAAGATCAGGGTCGGGAAAGTGGCCGATGAAGGCATCATGCTGGATGAAAACACACTCGTTGAATTCGTCAGGGAAGAAACAACAGCTTACCTGGATGCATCGGGCAAAGCAGTTTTCTCTACCACCCTCCCGGAAATGATCGACGAGGTCAAACCCGGCCAGAAAGTGCTGATCGACGATGGGAATGTAGAACTCCGTTGCGAGGATAAGCTGGCAGACCGGCTGGTATGCAGGGTTGTCAGCGGCGGGCTGGTGACTTCAAAAAAAGGTATCAACCTGCCGGAGACCGCACTGTCGGTTCCGGCCCTGACGGACTGGGACCTTCAGTGCGCCGAATTCGCGGTGAAGAAAAGGGTGGATTACCTTGCGCTCAGCTTTGTGAGGAACGCAAAAGATGTCGTCCAACTTAAAGATAAGCTCCGGTCGCTCGGCGCCAGGCCCTTTGAGCCGGTGATCTACCGCGACAGCGACATGAGCGCGGTACCCGATGACGCGGTCTTTATCCCGATCATCAGCAAGATCGAAAAGCCGCAGGCCATCAATGACCTTGAAGCGATAGTTTCCGAGAGCGACGGGATCATGATCGCCAGGGGCGACCTGGGCGTGGAAATGGATGTTGCTGAGGTGGCCGTGCTGCAGAAGAAGATCATCCAGGTGTGCCATGACCATGGTGTGCCGGTGATCGTGGCAACACAGATGCTGCAGAGCATGATCACCTCCCCCACCCCCACCCGCGCCGAAGTGTCGGATGTGGCCAACGCCATATACGACGGCGTAGATGCTGTCATGCTCAGTGGTGAAACTGCCGTAGGCAAATGGCCGGGAGCCACGGTCCGCATCATGAACCGGATCGCCCGCCTGACCAACGACCATATCCGCGAACAAAAGCTCAGCCATACCGTGCCCCGGAAACTGAGGGAATCCAGGTTCAGAAGCGCGGCACTTGCCCATGGCGTGAAATCCATCGTGAAAGATATCGATGCAAAACTTATCGTGATCTGGTCAAAATTCGGCGGTGGGGCATTGTACCTGTCGCAACTCGATATTCCGCTTCCCATCCTGGCATTCAGCAACCTGGATCCAACACTGAACCGGCTGGCACTTCTGTACGGTGTTCATCCCGAACTGATGGAGCAACCCGCAATCTCAGGTGATTTCATCAATGAAGCCTGTTCACGGATCCTCGAAAGGCAGCTCGCCAAGAAAGGCGATCCTGTAGTTTTTGTCTATGGTGAACCGATTTCAAGCAGCGGCGTTACGAACTCGGTGTATATCCACTATTTGTAGGTCTTAGGTCTTAGGTCTTTGGTCTTAAGTCTTTGGTCAGAATTTTACAAGTTAATCACTTAAAAAGGTGCATTCATTCAGGACAAATATCAAATGCGGTGGCTGTATCAGCAAAGTCAGGCCATTTCTTGACGGCAATAAAGATATCCTTTCATGGCAGGTAGACCTCAATTCCCCCGACAGGATACTCACCATTGAAGGCGAGATCAGTAGTGAATTGGTCGTAAAGATTGTCGCTGCTGCCGGCTACAAAGCCGATCCGATAGCCTGAGAATCATGGCGAAGATCACTGAAACCTACCGGGTTGAAGGCATGTCATGCACTGCCTGCGCTCAAAGCGTCGAATCTATGCTTTCAGCCCAGCCGGGAGTAGAACAGGTTTCGGTAAATTATGCCATGAATACGGTTTCTGTGGTTTATAATGACCGAAAAACAGATTTTCCGAAACTTAAAGCCTCACTGCAGGCAATCGGATATGATCTTGCAGAAGAAACCCCAAATGATGCGGAAAAAATTCATCAACTCGAATCCGAGCGGTTGAGATCAAGCAAACAAAAGACCTTCATGGCCATCGGATTTTCCATTCCGGTAGTTTACCTGGCTATGGTTTTTCATGATATGCCTTATTCAAACCTCATCATGCTCTTGCTTACGCTGCCCGTTTTAGCGTGGTTTGGAAAGGAATTCTTTATCAATGCATATAAAAGGGCCATCCATCTGAGCGCCAATATGGACACCCTGGTTGCCCTGGGCACCGGCTCAGCGTTCATTTTCAGCGTGGTCAACACGCTTTTCCCGCAGTACCTTGAGCAGCATGGCCTGGACCCACATGTTTATTATGAGGCAGCCGCGGTAATTATTTCACTGATCCTCCTGGGCCGATATTTCGAAGAGCGGGCCAAATTCCGCACCTCCGGCTCTATCCGGAAGCTGATGGGCCTGGGCGTTAAAACCGCCCTCGTGATCAGGGACGGCACAGAACAGGAAATGCCGGTCGATGAAGTCATTCCGGGAGACATTATCCTGGTAAGGCCCGGTGATAAGATCCCGGTTGACGGCCGTGTGATCTCCGGCGGTTCGACTGTGGATGAAAGCATGATAACAGGTGAACCGGTCCCGGTGGTGAAAAAAGAAGGGGATATCCTGATCGGCGCTACGATCAACGGCACCGGGAGTATAAAGATGGTTGCGGAGAAGGTTGGCAAAGACACCATACTGGCCCGTATCATCGATAAAGTCAGAGAGGCGCAGGGCAGCAAGGCGCCGGTGCAGAAGCTGGCCGACCGGATTGCCGGTATTTTTGTCCCGGCAGTCATTATTGCCGCAATCGTCACTTTTCTTGGCTGGTGGTTCCTGGGCCCCGGACCATCATCACTCACCTATGCATTCATCACCTCCATTACGGTACTGATCATTTCCTGTCCGTGCGCGCTGGGCCTGGCCACACCGACTGCCATCATGGTCGGCATCGGGCGGGGCGCTGAGGAAGGCATCCTGATCAAAGATGCCCGGAGCCTTGAAATAGCACACCGCCTCGATGTGATCGTCCTGGATAAAACGGGCACGGTCACGGAAGGCAAAGCCAAAGTGACCGGCTGGCATTGGACGAATGAGTATGAAGATATAATTAAGATCAAGAGTATTATCCTTTCCGCGGAAAAGCTTTCGGAACATCCGGTTGCCAGGGCCATTGCAAGCCATCTGGAAAATGAAGGGATTGAAGAAACCCCGGTGGAAAACTTTGAAAGTATTACCGGTCGGGGGATATGGATTGTGAAAGGCGGGAATGAATATTTGCTTGGTAATAGGAAACTCCTGGAATCCAGGCAAGTATTTATACCCGACAAAGAGAAAATCATGGCGGAACAATGGGCCGGGCAGAACATGTCGGTCAATTATGTGGCCCGGGGCAGTGAACTGCTTTGCCTGGTAGCCGTAGCCGATCCGATCAAGTCCGATTCCGCGGAAGCCATAAGGAAACTCAAAGATCTGGGACTGGAGGTACACATGGTCACCGGGGATCATGTGAGTGCAGCCTCCAGGATCGCCAACCTGGCGGGGATCTCTCATTTCAAGGCCGAAACCGACCCGGCCGGCAAGCTTGAATACGTTAAAGCGCTTCAATCCAGAGAATTGCTTGTTGCTATGACGGGCGACGGGATCAACGACGCGCCGGCACTGGCCCAGGCCGACGTGGGCATAGCCATGGGAACCGGCACGGATGTGGCAATGGAAACAGCCGAGATCACTTTGGTGAAAGGCAGCCTTTCGAAGGTCACCAATGCGATCGGGTTATCGAAACGGACGATGAGAACGATCCGGCAGAATCTTTTCTGGGCGTTTATTTATAACCTGATCGGGATACCGGTTGCCGCCGGTGTTTTGTTCCCGTTCTTCGGCGTGTTGCTCGATCCGATGATTGCCGGGGCGGCGATGGCGTTTAGTTCGGTATCTGTTGTCACGAACAGCCTGCGGCTACGGAATGTAAAGCTTTTCTGATAGCACACGGATGACACGGATGAGACGGATTTTCACGGATTTAGATTCTCCCAAATATTTTTTTTAATTACGACCGGGTATTTTGTGCTCATTTTCCTGATTAATATAAAAAGAATAAATTATGATTAATCAGGAAACAACAGCACGAATAATCCGTTGCTTTTATCAAGTTTACAATTCACTTGGTTTTGGTTTTCTTGAGAAGGTTTATGAAAATGCCCTTCTCATAGAATTGAAAAAAGAAGGACTGGATTGCAACAAACAAGTCCCCATTGCCGTATTTTATCAGGGGAAAACGGTAGGGGATTATTATGCGGATATCATCGTGAATAACGAAATTATTTTGGAATTAAAAGCAGTAGAGACATTGGTTGAAGAACATGATCTTCAATTAATTAATTACTTGAAAGCTACTAATATTGAGATTGGACTTTTGTTAAACTTCGGAAAGAAACCCCAGATTAAACGCAAAATATTTACAAACGACAAAAAAACTTTATAAATCCGTGAAAATCCGTCTCATCCTTGTCATCCGTGTGCTATCGTCAGCTTAAAGCGGCTTCGATCTCTGAAACAAGCTGGAACTGTACCCGTGCCCGATCGAGATTATGCTCCGGTCGATGGATCCGGTAATAAACATCCCCGTTGAGGAAATCCGTCAGAAACCGAAGGCCGATGATGAACGTGAGGTAAACCGGCGCGTAAGGCAAAAGCTCTCTTTCTTTCTCATTCAATATTTCCCCGGCAGATTCGAGATATCCTTCAGTGAAAAGATCGTAGACCTTCTTATTAAATTTCACCAGTAAAAGGTCCTTCTCGTCTTCCGCCGCTGTATTGGCCATGGTCCGCAACGCATCGCCGTAATCGAAATGGACATAACCCGGCATGACGGTGTCGAGATCGATGAGGCATATGGCGCGCTCCTGCCGGTCGAACAGGATATTGTTGAGCTTGGTATCGTTATGGGTAATCCTGAGAATGGCATGGTCTTTCAGCGATCCAAAATAATCCTTCATCCGGGCAAAGCGGTCCTGTGCGAAAGCAATTTCCTCCCGGGCCACTGCAACCCGGCCGGCGGAATTCACAGCTTTAGCCTGGTAATACTGGTTGATCCGAAGATTAATGTTATGGAAATCCGGGATGGTTTCAACTAACTCAGTTTCCAGGTCGCCAAGCATCGACTGGAAGGTGCCGACCGCTTTCCCGGCCTCGTGTCCTAATGAGGGGGATGTTAAGACCTGGTACGTGATCGTACCCGGGATGAAAACAAACATCCGCCAGGAATTCCCTTCCTCATCCTGAATGAACGACCGGCCTGATTTCGTGTAAACCAGTTCCAACGATTTAAAATCCCGGTTTTTACCAGGCAAATTTCTAAGCTTCTTTTGGAGATGACGGGTGACGGCTTCTATATTACTCATCATCCCCGGGATATCCTTGAAAATATGATGGTTGATCTTCTGCAGGATATAATCCGGGTTGTGATCTGTTGTTTCGACCAGGTAGGTATCGTGAATATGGCCTTCACCCCATCTGTGGATCTTTACGGGTGCTGACGGAAGATTAAATTGCGTTAAGATAGTTCGTGGTAGCATATCAGCCATCTTTCTTTAATAGCACACGGATGACACGGATGATACGGATTTACACGGATTAAGTTTCCCAAATAACAACCCAATGACTACCCAATGACCACTTAATGACCACTTAATGACCACCTTATGACCACACTGGCGTAGGATATTCCCCCATTTTGACCAGTTCCGCCAGTTTTCCCCTGACTAATTCAAGGTCTTCTTTGTAGGTCATGCCGAACCATTTCGCTTCTGTAGGCAGGACGGGAATCTCGACCGTTCCGTTTTTGATCAGTTTATCGATCACGTTGGGCAGCAGGAACTCCGCTTTCACGCTGGCGGAATTGTCTTGAAGGAAATCCAGGAGGCCTTCTTCCAGGTAATTGAACAGCGAAGGCATGAAACCCCAGATGTTCATCGACACAAGGGTATCTTCACTGATGACGCGGCTTCCCTCCTGCTCATCCTGGTAAACGACCACATCCCCTTCCCGTTTGATCTTCAGTCGCTCGGTGATGCTGCTTAGAAGGCCATCCGCATTCGTCCGGCATTCGGCCCGGGAAACATATCCGTGCTCCGAAAGCGTGTTTTTCAGCACATATCCGATCAGGGCATACCGGCCGTAGATCAGGTTATCCATATTTTTAAGAAAATTAGCAGCCAGCTCATAGGATTTCCTGCCGTAAAAATCATCAGCGTTGATCATGCAGAACGGTTCCCTGACTTTTTCACGGGCGCACCAGATGGCATGGCCGGTGCCCCAGGGCTTAGTCCTTCCATCCGGGCAAGTGTATCCGCCGGGCAGGTCGGTGACCTCCTGGAAAATATAATCGACCTCAATTTTATCTTGCCATTTGTCGAAGAATATGCGCTGCATGTCTTCCCGGATATCTTTCCTGATGACGAAAACGACTTTCCTGAAGCCGGCACGTATGGCGTCATAGATCGAATAATCGAGGATCGCTTCACCGGAGGGGCCAACACCCTCGGCCTGTTTCAATCCTCCGAAACGACTGCCAATACCGGCAGCTAGAATCAATAATGTAGGGTTCATAAATTCCAAAATCCAAATTCCAAATACCAAACAAATTCAAAATACAAATCTCAAAAAAAAAACAATCAATGACAATCAATGACAACCAATGACAACCAATGACAATCAATGACAATCAATGACCACCCTATGACCATCTTTTCACCTTGTACCCGTAAACCGCGAAGTACAGGATGAACAGGTAACACGGGATCCCGATCCAGTAAGCCTGCTGTGCTCCGGCAGCATCGGACACGGCTCCCCAGGCCAGGGGAAGCAGGGCGCCACCCGCGATGGCCATGATCAGCAGCGCAGAGCCCGTTTTAATGAACCTTCCCAGGCCATGGATTGCCAGCGGCCAGATGGCCGGCCAGACGATGGCATTGGAGACGCCAAGCAACGCGACAAACAGTACCGTGTAAGGCAGGATCAGCTCGACCCGCCCGAATGTCATCAGGTCGATAAACGGAAACCGTGCTGCAGAAGTTGCCGGGATGACCAGGGCCAGGACGGTGAAAACAATCCCTGAGACTGCGCTTAAAGCCAGCAGGCTTCTTTGCGATAATATTTTGGGGATCAACAGGATACCGATAACATACCCGATCACCATCGCGACGAGCACCAGCGAAGTATAGTATTTAGCCGATTCGATCGGCACCCCGAGAGACATTCCGTAGCGTATGATCGTATCACCGGCCACCACTTCAATGCCGACATAGAAAAACAAGGCGATGGCACCAAGGATCAGGTGCGGGAACTGGAAGATGCTGGTTTTTCCCTCGATGGATCTGAGTTCTTCTTCGCTTTCCTTTTCGACCTCCACCTCGGGAAGCGGCGCGTAGCGGATCAGCAGCCCGAGCAGCAGCAAGACCACGGCCATGACCACATAAGGACCGATGACCCGGTGGGCCAGCCCGTCGAGCGCAGTGGCCCTTGCCATTGCGTCCATTCCTTCAAGGCTTTTGATAAAAGCGTCGCCATCGTTGAAAATAAAATAAGCCAGGATAAGCGGAGCGATCGCTCCGGCCAGCTTGTTGCAGATGCCCATGATGCTGATGCGCCGGGCGGCAGTCTCCCGCGGGCCGATGATCGTAATATACGGATTGGAAGCCGTCTGAAGAATGGCCAGCCCGGTCCCCATCACGAACAGACCGGTCAGGAAAAGGCCGAAGGTGCGGGTCATGGCTGCCGGGACAAAGATCAGGCTGCCGATGGCCATCACGATCAGCCCCAGGCTCATACCGTTCTTGAAACCCGTTTTCTTCAGCACCCATGACGAAGGCAGGGCCATTACGGTGTAAGAAATATAGAATGCAAACGCAACGAAAAGCGACTGGAAATTAGTGATCTCGCAGGCAATTTTCAGGTACGGGATGAGAATGCCGTTCAGCCAGGTCACAAACCCGAAAATGAAGAAGAAAATACCGATGATGGTTATGGAGATGATGTAACTCCGTTTTGACATAATGTTGAATGTTGGAGGTTGAATGTTGAATGCGGGTTAAAGGATTTAGTGCAAATGTATGAAAAAAGTTATGCCCCCACACTGGCCCTCCCCCAAACGGGGATTCGGCCCCCACCCTGGCCCTCCCCCAAACGGGGGAGGGAATCGGTGACTATTCGAATTTACCCCGGAGGGGTAAGATATTGGTAGAAATGACGGCGCCCGCAACGATCTCCCCTCCCGACGAGATGTTGGATCAGGGACGGAAAGATTGCACGGGAGGGGCCGGGGGTGGGGACGGGGGAATCATTTCGCATTGAGCATTGCGCATTGATCATTGAGCATTTCATTTTTCATTTTTCGTTGTACAATTTTCGTTTTTCATTTGAATTGAAAATTTACCATGGACAATTAAATGACAAATGACAAATGCAAAATGAAGAATGAAATCAAAAATGAAAAATGAAAAACGAAAATTGAAAAATCCACCCGGGATAGTTGTATTTTTGCGTGAAAACACCAAGAAGATGCTTCTCCCCCGTCAACAAGCCATTGAATTGCTTCGGCAGTATATCAGGAACGAACGCATGATCTTTCATTCCCTGGCATCTGAAGCGGTGATGCGGGCCATGGCAAAACGCCTTGGCCGGGATGAAGAAAAGTGGGGCCAGGCAGGCCTGCTGCATGACCTGGACGTTGAATTAACGAATGCTGATCCTTATACGCACGGGCTTGAAACGGCTCGTATTCTTACGGAAATGGGAATGGATGAGGATGTTGTCGAGGCGATCAAACTGCACAACGAGATGGCAACGAACCAGCCCCGCACCAGCGAGTTCCATCATGCCCTGGCTGCCGGGGAAACGATCACCGGCCTGATCGTGGCCACTTCGCTGGTCTATCCCGATAAAAAGATCTCCAGCGTGAAACCCAGATCAGTCGTGAAAAGGATGAAGGAAAAAGCTTTCGCCGCTTCCGTGAAACGGGAGAACATCATGGAATGCGAGTTGATCGGGATCCCGATCGATGAATTCGCCGAACTGGCAATCAACGCAATGGCTTTTTTAGATAGTCATTGATGGTCATTCATAGTCATTGATGGTCATTGATGGTCATTGATGGCTTAGATTTTCTACAAATGACAACAAATGACTACAAATGACAACAAATGACTACAAATGACAACAAATGACCTTAATACGCGAAGGTTGTCAGGTGGGCGGCACAGAAGACCTTGATCAGCGACTCGAAATACTCGCACTGTTCGTAATACTGCGGATTGATGCAATCCAGGCCATATGCACTGGAATAAGTAATAAGTTCCACCGGTAATAAAAAAGTGGATACTGCCAGAAAAGTTTTTTCCTGCGACATGAGCAAGGTCAGGTACATGCCGATCGCATTGGTACTCCCGTCAATACCCATTACCGGATCATTTCCTGACATAGAAATCCATGCGATCTTGCGCCCGTCTTCATATTCATTCCAGTAGGAGTATTCCTCATCGGTTGTAAAGCCTGAAATGCCGTAGCTGGCCGACATCGTACTGTTCACCCAGTCCTGAAGTTCAACAGTGACATCCTCAAAACTGGTATAGGAATTATCATCGATACTGCCGTAATAGACAAGACCCACCATGCTTGTTTCCGGGTATTCGGCCGTGAAGTATCCGCTATTTTCATCATAGTATAAATCTTTCCCTTCGGGAACTGCTAATACCACTCCATAATTAATGTCTTCATAAATGTCGAACCGCAGGTTTTCGTAATCGAGGGAAACATTGAAGTCTTCCAGTTCGGTGGCAAACTTTAGCAGGTTCTCCGGATCTTCAGACGTTTCGATCATTTCCAGAAGTGATCTGTTCTTGGTAAGATAAAACTCAAAACCTGAAGCATCGATCGGGACATACTCCTCCAATAGATATTCGAAACCTTCACCAGCCGGATCTTCCCCGGTAACATTCATTTTATCGTCGACATCCGCTTCAAAAGTCACCCTGGCGGTAAAGAGCTGCGCCATTTGCGGGAAATTGGCGGGCAGAGCAGATGCCGTGGAGTTCTCAAGCTCCGCCAGGTATTTCGCCGGGATGATCCAGCTCACATTGCTCGCTCCCCGCTCAAGCCCCCCATCGCCGATACCGACCAGTTTTCCTGTCGGGTCAAAAACCGGCGAACCGGAATAACCGGGCAACAGGCTGCCATCGAGGTAAAGAATATGCAGGTCAAGCGCCGGAAAACCGATCCTGGCAAGTGCTTCCTTGTCTTTAGGAGGGATCAGGTTATCCAGGGTCTCAGGATCGACATAGCCCTTTTTCAGGGTGCGGGAAGAACTTCCTTTTGCCCCGCTGTTGTAGCCTATCGCGTATATATCGGTACCGAACCTGATGGGCTGGTCGCTGAAAGAAGTCAGCGGTACCACACCCGATGGCACCGGCTCTTCGCCCGGCTGCACCTCAAGTAAAACCAGGTCGGCTTTCTGAAGCACCTTTTTAATCTTAGCCTTCCGCCAGGTATTGTTGAGGTATAATACAGAAATGACGCCATTCGGATCCATGGCATGCAGCGACGTAACGACCTGGTTTGGCGTTTTCCAGGCAAAACCGGTACACTCGCTGGCTTTTTCACCCACTTTGACCCTTACTTTCACCACGGATTTCTTTACATTGGCCGGATCGAACTGGGAATGGACGTAGCCGGTAAACGACAGCAGGAAAATCAGTATCAGTGCTTTTTTAATCATTTGTAAGGACTTTAATGGTAGATAAATAGACTGCTTTTCTTTCACTAGCCGGAATATCTGCTGAAAAACGGTTCACAATGGCTTTCCAGCTCACATCGACGGCAGATAAAACTTGTTCAATGTGGTCAAGTGAATCGCCGGAACCCAGACCGGAAACTTTCTTATTGCTCGTCATTTTTATTTTCCCGCCGGAAGCAATATTGCAGAAACAATCGCGGATGCTGATCAATGATTTTCCGGCAAGGTTTTCAGGCAGATCGGCATTATAGACCTCGGCTAACTCTTTCCATGCTCCCCCGGCCTCCCTGAACGTATTTACCACCTCGGAAACTGGCTGATCGGCTGAAGCATACTGCAGCACATCGCAAGCGCTGGCATCGACTGTGGAGGAATACAGCACACCGGCTTCCCGTTTGGCCTTATCCGGATCCGCTTCGATGCTTTTGGTAATGAATCCTCTGGCTTCTTCTGCAGAATACCCGATCTCGAGATAATAATCCATTTTCTCACGCATAGTCGGAGCAAACGAATCATTGGCCCTGATATGGAGCCCGGCAATGATCCCAACTACTGCAGCAAACCCGAATGATCCGATGCGCATGCTTTTCAACGGATCGAGGTATTGCTCGTTAAGCCCCAGCAAAACGGCCAGAAGTCCTGTTAAAGAGGCAATGACCCCACTCACTACGGGAGAAATAGACAAGCCAAGCAACATCCCCAGGAGCAAACCGAGCCCGAGACCGTTAAAGATTGCAGTAATTCCTCTTAACCATGTGATTTTTGAAATTCTGCCGGAAGGAAGCAATGGTTTCTCCCGTGTTTCAGTTCCGGCACTTACCGGATCAAAATCAGAATGGGATTGGCTATCGGCCAGATCCTGGTTTAATTCACCCATAAATAAAGTTTTAGCCTTATTGAAAAGATTGTTGATAATGGCAGGGATGTTTCTCATTCCCGGATTAATTGTTGGTAAAATAAGTATCAAACAAATAACCACAGGGATTGTTCAGAAACCGGAAAGAAAAATCTTCCGGACAGGTATTCACAAAATAAGGGTATGAAAAAATCAGCGTTCGATATAACCAACAGGCTGGTCGCCAATGAATGCCCTGGCTTTAAAGACTGTTGAATTTTCAATTTCAACGGGGACCTGGTAGGCCGCAGAAGTCAGCATCGGCTCACTGCCATCGGTTGTGTAGAATATCTTAGAATCAGGGTGAATGCACTTCAGCTCGATATTCCTGAGGTGTTCGGCTGTCCCCGGGTTTTCAATGATTTCCATATCAGGATAAACCTGCAGCAGGTCGAACCAGGCAGTCCCTTTGGATATCAGTTCAATCCGCGGGCTGATATTCACGGAGGCTCCATCTCCCTTAACAATTCTCACTCCATTGACCTGAAAGGACTGCCAGGAATCGGTGCATTCAAAGATCTTCTCAGCATTGCAGAGGGACAGACTGACCTGCACGGGACCGCCTTTTTTACCGCCGGGTTTATTGGAAGAAAACCCGGTCTTGGCCATAACCGAGACGGTATAACTTTTTTTCGGATCGGATGCTACGGTTAAAAACGACAACCTGTTGCCCGGTTTAACAGACGGGTTGTTCACGCGCAACGAATGTTCCCCTTCAAAATGCCTTCTCGAATCGATGAAATAAGTAAAACCGGGATCGGTACCCGGAAAAGCATTGCTGAATGCAGGCAGACCCGGAGTTGTAATATCCTCGAAACCCGGGTCGAAGGTAATGTTCCCGGGCTGAAAACCTTTCACCTGGTCGGGTTTGTGACGGGCGTCGAAGCGGTACACCTTCGTCCCAAAACCCTCGATCAGATCTTCAATAACGCCATCTACCACCACAAGTGTCCGGTTCTCAAAAAGTACCTTTGCTTTGATGGTGAGGTCCAGATCTTCAAACTTAAGCTTAAACGGGGCCGGATCAGGCATGCTGTTGACCACGGCAACAGTTACCAGCCCGGACCTGTTCCATGCCCTGGCATGGATTCCCGTCTGATCTGTCGACACATCCGGTGCCTGGTAAGGAGAAAGGATGTCAGGGGTCATCTCGGCCATTTCAAGGGCCAGGGCTGCACATTCATTCCAGGTGGCCCGTGACCTGGGGAGATTGCAGGAGGCCGACCTGATGAAATACTGGATCCCCGTTGCACCATGGATAACGGCCATGTAGGTCATAGCCCTGACTTCACGCGGATCAGGCTCCCTCTTATACCACTGATCGCCACCGTAAGCCTGGGTCACGGACCAGACCGGCTTTTCAAGCAGGAACTGCTGCTTCGGGATCCTCATATAATCGGCCACTTCCTGAAGTTTTCCCTGAGGAATTGGAAAAGGTGCGGTCATGAAAATATCGGTGACATCCTTGTATTGGCCTGCATTCCTCGGTGAACCAAGCAGCAGGGTCACCGGGTGATAAGGATCAAGCTCCCTGATCAGGTTATAGAGTTCAAGCAGGGAATCTGCAGGCAGGCCCCTGTCATCGGGCTTGTCGGCGATGTACCAGGTCAGCAGGGCCGGGTGATCGCGGAACGTTTCGACCTCTTTCCTGATCATCTCAGCTTTTTCCCTCACGGAATAATTCATTCCGGCTTCCCCTTCAATTCCGGGCATGCTTTTATCGCAGTAAAGATTGAAGTTTACCCTCATTCCCAGGTCGGCACAGCGGTCCATGTAAGCCTTGCGGTGCTTGAGCGATTTCTTCTCCATATCCTGGTAAGGGGAAATCATATTGAATCCACTGGCTGCCTCCCGGTCCAGTGAAGTGATATTCACAGGAAAGTCGGTAGAAAAACCGAAAGGCATTAGCAGCAGCCCGCCCGAAAAGAGACCTCCGTTCACTTTTTCAATTTTTACGGCATTTTCACGGTGAGGCCTGAGGGTGACAAATATTTTTCGCGAATCAATCCACTTATCGTTTTCAGAAAATGAAACAGTGATCTCATTTTGCCCTTCCCGCAATAATTCCAATGAAAAAGGAACGGTAGTAACACCTTTTGAGGCTACCAGGTAACCCCGGTTAAGCACCTGGTATTCAAAGACAAGATCAATGGTTATCTTATAGTCTCTGAGCCTTTGCGGAACATAAACCAGGATCTCTCCCACCTCCTCATTTGTATAATAATTCAACCGTGAAACCGCATGGTAAGCGTCGGGATCGGGCTGTGGAAAGGCATCACATGTAAATAAAATGAGTAAGATCAACCATATCAATTTCTTCATAAGGATGGAATTAGTTGTTCCACAATTATTTAACGATGATTTCATCAGTGAATATCCATGCTTTTTGCCCCTTGCCCGGATGCCAGTCAGGACAGGTCCCCATATTCACGGCTTCGACCCTCAGGTAAGACACTTTCAGCGGCTTCTTCAGCTTCATCGAAAAGTCGTTGGTCATGACCTGTTCGCTCTTCAGGTCAAGTGAATGGGTAAGGGCTGCAATTCTCTGAAAATCCTGACCGTTTTCCGATACATAATATTTCACCGTATCTGGCACGAAAATCCATTTTTTCTGGTCAAGTAAAAAAGTTGCCGATACGGAATTCAACACAAAGTCAGGTCCCAGTTCCAGGACCACATCCATGTTTTTCCCGTTAAATCCCTGCCAGTAGCCGTCATTGTAATTTCTTGAAGCCCTGAGCCCGTCGGTAAGTGCATTATTACCGCCTGCGGGATATCGTTCACTGTAAATCTCTTTGTAAGTGATCGGTTTTCCCGCGCCAAGTCCTGGAGAGATCTTATATTGCGCGAATCGTTCCAGCTTCTCCCCGTTCTTGTATGCGACGGCTTTCAGGGTCACTTCATGGTTCAGTTTAAAAGGATTTTTATACATGAACGATTTATCGGTCGGACTTGTACCGTCCAATGTGTAATAAATCGTCACCCCGGGTACCTCGGTCTGCAGTTTAACCGCGTAAGATTTATCTTCCGGATCAATTACCGCGACAGCCTCCACTTTGCCGGATCCTTTCGAATAATTGTAGCCGAGCCGGTCAAACCGCACAAACTGGGTTTGCAGGCGTTTCAAGAAATCATCCCAGGACAATTTATCTTCCGGGCTCCAGAGCACTTCAGCCAGGGCGGTCATGCGCGGAAGGGCCATGTATTCGGCATGCTCAGGGGTAGAGATATATTCTGTCCACAGGTTTCCCTGCCCGCCAAGGATCAGTTTCCTGCTTTCCCCCTGGAGCTCAGAAGGAACGGGACGGAAGGAATAGACTTTCTTCAGGGTGATCAGTCCACCGATGGCAGGAGGCTGGAAATCAGGATCTGCCTGATAATAATCGAAATAACAATTCGATGTCGGGCACATCACCACCTCGTGTCCCTGCAATGCCGCTTCGATGCCTCCTTCAAAGCCCCGCCATGACATCACTGTTGCTTCGGGTGCCAGGCCGCCTTCCAGGATTTCATCCCACCCGATCATTTTTTTACCTTTTGATGTGAGATATTTTTCAATCCTTTTGACAAAATAACTCTGCAGTTCATCTTCACCGGAAAGTCCCTCTTCCCTGATCCTAGCCTGGCAGTCGCGGCAACTGCGCCATGCGGTCTTATCGGCTTCATCCCCCCCGATGTGGATATACTTTGACGGAAAAAGCGTTGTAACTTCATCCAGGATGTTTTCAATAAACCTGAATGTTTCATCCTTTCCGGCACAGAAAATGTCGGTATTGGGCCAGTAGGAACCGGTCTGTACCGTTCGCCTCTCGCCGGAACACGAATACTGCGGATAGGCGGCAAAGACTTCGGAAGAATGGCCGGGCATTTCAATTTCCGGAATGATCGTTACGAATCGCTTATCTGCGTACCCGATGATCTCCCGGATATCTTCCTTAGTATAAAACCCACCGTAAGTGGCTTTTTCTCCTGGTCGCTGCGGCTGCCTTTCATCCCATGGGATACCATCACGGTCGGCCCGCCAGGCGGAGACCTCTGTAAGAAGAGGGTACTGATCGATCTCGATCCGCCAGCCGTTATCATTGGTCAGATGCCAGTGAAACACATTCATCTTATGCATGGCGATCATATCGATGTATCTCTTTACGAACTCCTTAGGAAAGAAATGGCGGGAAACATCAAGGTGCATTCCTCTCCATGAAAACGATGGAACATCAACGATCTCAAGACAAGGTATTTTTAACACAACCGTTTTCATGTCCGGGTTGCCGGGTTCACCCCAGATGTCTGGAGGAAGAAGCTGCAGGACCGTCTGCATGCCATAAAAAAGACCAACAGGCGTGGAAGCAGTAATTTCCACAGCGGAAGACTTAACAGACAAT
Organism: uncultured Bacteroidales bacterium; assembly: GCA_964447005.1. GTDB lineage: Bacteria > Bacteroidota > Bacteroidia > Bacteroidales > JAGOPY01 > JAGOPY01. Next base: position 65,626 of record CAYUQP010000008.1, on the reverse strand, counting down.
TTATATCCCTCTTTACCCAACTCATCTTCCATAGTTTCATCAGTCCTCAGTAAAATGGAATTCCGTGGTTGTTTACCTGACGAATGTTTGATTTCAAGGTCCTGGCCCGTAAAAGCGGATATTCTCGCATTCAATGCCTCTGCAGCTAAAGCTGAAGCAGGATCTGAAGAATGGATCAGGATATCGGTACTGCCGGTGATCTTAAAATGCCCGCTTTTCATCTCAACCTGTTTCGGTTTGGGAATGATATCGGGCTGATTTCTCTCTTTATCTGAAGAAGAAGTACAGGCAGCCAATGCTAAAATGGCCAGGGCAAGGATCGGCAAATATATTTTCATAACTGCGAAAATACAACTTTACTGGCTTTCATCGGGTCAATATTTTTATGGACAGGCCTGAGACGATACGTATAGCTGTATTTTCCGGCATTCAGGGTATATTTCTGCAAGGGCCTTGCGCCCCAGCTGTCATTGCCCCCGACTCCGGTCTGGCGGTAATCCACGTTCACATCGATAAAATCGTTGGTAACCAGGTCTGATGTATGGCGGAACTGGCTGTCAGTATAATCAAGCTGGCTTATAGTAAAAGGGAGGGCTGAAACTGAAACCAGCGGCTCACCGCAGATGAGCAGCCCGTCACCTTCATCATCCGTAAGGGTCATCCAGCGCACATCGGTCCTGGTACCGTTCTCCTGGGGCCGCACATAAGGAAAATACATTTCCCCGACGGATCGTTCATAAACACCCACGAACGAAGCGCTATGCCTGTCCCAATAATTTTCCCACGGGCCGCGGCCATACCATTTCACATGCCTGAAACTTTCCGGCACTCTGAAATTCATGCCAAAACGCGGAAGCTCAGGGAGGCCTGTTCCCCCGGCATCCATTTCGCCGCTGATAAAAACATCCCCGGTACTATAAATCTTATAAACCTGGGTATAAGGAATTTCATTCGCTCCGAGAAGATAATCCACGGTGATCTGCACGATGCCCTGGGCCAGTTTATTCACTTTAAACGTCTTCACGGTCCTGTTTAAACTGGCATCTTTCCAGCCGGCGCACCGGAACTGCATTTTATTGCCGAAATCATTGTCAACCGGGGCCCGCCAGAAGTTGGGGACCGGTCCCTTTGTCAGATACTTCTTACCGATATATTCAAGGGTCAGCAAATTGCCGGTGACCGTGTCGAATCGCGCCAGGAAATCAACCCCGGTAATATCCAGGATTTTGCGGTCCTTGCTCCAGACAATTTCGAGAAAAGCTTTGTCCTGGTATGGCTTGACTTCTTTTTTCCAGCTAAGGGCAATCTGTTCCGAAGCCACCTCATGTCCCCGTGGGATCATTCCGGATGCTTCACGGGCCTTTACGCTGAAATTCAGAAAATATTCCATTCCGGGGTAAGGGTCAACCTCAGGCAGATCCAGTGTGAAGGTCTTTTCTTCCTGAGGGCCCAGATCAAGCTGTTCAATAGTACCCGAAGCAATGGCAATGCCGTCTCCCATTAGTTCCCAGTGGATATCGAACGCCTTTGCAGGGATAAAATCATATTTGTTCTTCACCTTTATGATCCCTTTTTTAGCATCGACAGGCTTGATGCTGAAATACTGGTATACTTTTTTAACTTCATACAACGCGGGATGCGGCGTCCGGTCGGGTAAAACGAGGCCGTTAATGCAGAAATTGCTGTCGCTCGGCGTACCGGCCGGACCGTAATCACCGCCATAAGCAAAATAGGTCTTTCCGTTGCTGTCCGTCTTCTGAAATCCCTGGTCTACCCAGTCCCAGATCGATCCTCCCTGCAACTGTGGATAACTTTCGATCACATCCCAGTAATCCTGCAGATTGCCGGTACTGTTTCCCATACTATGGGCATACTCGCACATGATCAGCGGCCTGGGTTGCTTCGTTGAAGCGTATTCGGCCAGGTATTCAATATCAGGGTACATCGGGCAATATACATCCGTGTTATGCCTCAGCTCAGCACGCTCGTAATGGACCGGACGGGATGGATCACGTTGTTTTATCCACCGGTAACAGGTGTCGAAATTGATCCCGTCGCCGGCTTCATTGCCCATCGACCAGAAGACAATGCAAGGGTGGTTCTTATCCCGTTCGACCATCGCTTCAATCCTTGCAAGATGTGCATTCATGAACTGCGGATCGTTGCCGAGGGTGCGGTCGGGGTGGTAGCCCATGCCATGCGATTCGATATTGGCCTCATCGATCACATATAGACCATACTGGTCACACAGCTCATACCAGCGCGGATCATTCGGGTAATGACAGGTTCTTACCGTATTGATATTGAATTGCTTCATCAGCCGGATATCCTCGAGCATTGATGCTTCAGAGATCACGTGAGCGGTAACCGGATCGTGCTCATGGCGGTTCACGCCTTTCATCCGCACCGGTACGCCGTTTACAAGGAAAAGCCCGTCCCTGATCTCGGAAGTGCGAAAGCCAACCTTGCAGCTAACTGCCTCCTGGCATACGTTTTTATCGTCATAAAGACCTACGATAAACGTGTAAAGGTCCGGCGTTTCGGCTGTCCACTTTGCAGGGTTGTCAATGGTCTCCTTCCAGAATATTTTCATGCTGGAACCACCGGAAAGCTTGATTTGCTCCGTAATCTGCGTTAATACTGTTTTCCCGTCGCCTGACAGAAGCTTTGCCCTCAGTTCAAAATTTTTAATGCTCTTCTTTCCGCTGTTAAAAATTTCAGCCGAGAACTCAAGATCTCCGTCGGTGTATTTATTTACCAGGCCTGCATTCACGAAATAATCACGAATACAGGCCTCAGGGCGGGCGTAAAGGTAAACGTCCCGTTCAATCCCGCTGATGCGCCAGAAGTCCTGGCACTCAAGGTATGATCCGTCGGACCAGCGGTAAACCTCCAGGGCCAGTAAATTAACGCCCGGTTTGACGAACCCGGTGATGTCGAATTCTGCCGGTGTTTTGCTGTCTTCGCTGTAACCGACCATTTCTCCGTTGATCCGGATATAAAAAGCGGACTTTACGGCGCCGAAATGAATGAAGACCCTTTTATCCGCCCACTCTTCCGGGATGTTTATCTTCTGACGGTAACAGCCCACCGGGTTGTAATCATGCGGGACTTCGGGCGGGTTTGGCCTTGGGGTCCATTCGTAAGCTATGTTAACATAGATGGGAACACCGTAACCTTGCAGTTCCCAGTTTGACGGTACGGCAATCGTATTCCAGCGGGAATCATCGAAGCCTGCCTTGTAAAACCCTTCCGGCACATCGCCCGGTTTTTCCACCCAGTTGAATTTCCAGTAACCGTTCAGCAACCGGAAGTAAGGTGAGGCCGTCCTGTTGTTTTCCAACGCCATTCTCTCATCCGGGTATGGGATCATGGTACTGTGAGGTTTCACTTTATTGATCCCGACAATATCCGGGTTCTCCCATTCAGGGAGTTGCTGGGAATTTAATCTCAGAAAACATGTCGAAATTAAAGTGAAAATGATGATCCGTTTCATGGTTTGATTTTTGGTTTTACAAAGAAAGGGAAATTGTTCCAGGGTTCCAAAGTTCCATTGTTCCAAAGTTCCATTGTTCCAAAGTTCCAGGTTCCAGGGCTCCGGGTTCCGGGTTTGGGTGTAATGATCCCGAAGGGATCTAACGTGAATAGCCCCGGGTTTTAACCCGGGGAAAAAGAGCGATAAAAACCATATTGAGTGCCGTAGGCCCGACACAATAAAAATCCAACATTGTATTTCTGCCGTCCTTACAGGACTCTATAATATAATTAAACCATTCTCCTTTCGCCCGGACTCACGTCCGGGGCTACTATCTTGCATCCCTGCGGGATTTTCTCAACAGTTTCCGACCACCAGCATAATCTGCCGTCAAGTCGGTACTAATTAACGACTGCCAATGACCACTAATGACTACAAATGACCACCTAATGACACTCGCGAAGCGAGCTCATGACTTTATCAACCCTCGCAGGGTCCGTCTCCATCCATTCATAATTATTTTGTTCTGATTGCCCCATGAAGGCATTCTGGTTTCTGAACTTCATCCTGCTCCTGACGGGTGATCTTAGGGATGCATGGATTTCAGTTGCACCGGTTTTATCCAGCAATTCCTTTACATTCTTTTCCGTGATCCCACCGCCTGGCATGATGATGATCCGGTTACGGGTTCGATTGTTCAATTGTTGAATAAAGGAGGAACCTGCAAGGGCGCTGGCAGCCTGTCCTGAAGTCAGGATCCGCTCTATTCCGAGTCCGATGATATCTTCCAGGGCCTGAAATGGGTCGGCTGTCACATCAAAGGCCCGGTGAAAGGTCACTTGCATCGGCCGCGCCAGTTCGACCAAAACTGATGTCCGCGCTAAATCTACATGCCCGTTATCTTTTAATATGCCGAGGACCACGCCCTCCACCCCCTGTTTTTTACAAAAGAAGATATCCTCTTTCATTGCCTCATACTCCACATCGGAGTATAGAAAATCCCCGGCCCGCGGCCGGATGAGCACAAAAACCGGGATGCTGAGCTTTTTCTTTGTCAGCATGATGGTGGCAGCCGAAGGCGTGGTTCCGCCTTCGGAAAGGTTATCGCAAAGTTCTACGCGATGCGCACCACCGGCCTGGGCGTTGAGGGCGGAGACCAGGCTGCCGGAGCATACTTCCATGAGTCTTGAGTCTTGAGTCATGAGTCGTGAGTTAGAGTTATTGAGTTTTGAGTTTTGAGTTTTGAGTTTTGAGTTTTGAGTTTGAGTTTGAGTTTTTGAGTTTTTGATTTGTTTGGAATTTGGTGCTTGGAATTTGGAATTTATCTGAGGAGGAATCCCCCTGCCAGCGGATCATCATCTTCAAACTCAAATCGATGTTCCCCGGTATAGTATGCTGTTCCGCTGACTTCCGGGACGACGGCAGGGAAATCCCCGAAAACGGTGGTTTCGGCAATTTCGACCTTCATGGTCGTCCCGATAATGCTTTCAATCGTGATCTTTTCTCCGGTATTAAGTTCGCCACGGGCATGATACAAAGCCGCCCGGGCGCTCACGCCGGACCCGGTCGGGGAACGGTCCAGTTCGCCATCGGCAAAGATGCAGACATTGCGGCTGTGATGTTGCGGATTTTCAGCTCTGCCGGTAAAGATCACACCGTATAAGAAGCTAAGGTCCTCTTCAAAAGGATGCTTTACCGAAACAGCTTCATTTACTGACTTTTTAATCTTCTTTCCCAAATCGATGAAAAGATGGCTGTTACCCGGTTTCATTGAAAGAGAGAAGTCCTCCGCTTCCACGAAAGCATAAAAAGCTCCGCCAAAGGCAATATCGAATTTGATCCTTCCAAATTTTTCAACCTCAACAATACCATCCTTTAGGTAAACAAACGAAGGAACATTGTGGAAAGAGGAGGACAGGTAACATCCGTTCTCTTCTTTTACCGAAGCTATAATCCTTCCTGCCGGTACATCGATCAGGATCTCGTCCCTGTTTCCGGCCAGATCGTGATCATTAGCATATTTCGCAAGGGCAATCATGGCATGGCCGCACATCGTGCTGTAGCCTTCATTATGCAAAAAGAAAGCCCCGAAATCAGCCCCGTTGTCATTCGGTGGCGTCAGGACGACACCGTACATGTCCGCATGTCCCCTGGGTTCCCACATGAGTCCGGTCCGGATTTTGTCAAAATGTTCCCTGAAGTAACGCCGCCTCTCAAGGACGGTGCGTCCCGGGATTTCCGGTAAGCCCCCGGTGATGATCCGAAGGGGTTCCCCGCAGGTGTGCATGTCAATGGTTGTGATGGTCATTGATGGTCATTTATAGTCATTGATGGTCATTAAGTTGTATCGTTACTTATGTTGACTGCCGACCGCCGACAACCGACTGCCGACCGCTGATTTGAGCAAGAAGCATTCCGGCCAGCATCATTGTGCAGCCCAGCCATTTCCTGTCGGACATCGTTTCCGATAAAATCAGGACCCCGCCGATCACGGCAAAGACTGTTTCAAAGCTCAGGATGATCGCGGCGTGGGTTGGAGGTGCCTTCTTCTGCCCCACGATCTGGAGCGTAAAGCCCGCGCCTACTGAAAGAAGCCCTCCGTAAAGCAATGGCAGAGCAGCATCATAAATCCCGTTGAAAGTATTATTTTCGAAAATCAATGCCGAAAAAAGACTGAGCAATGCACACACAATATATTGCGTCATTGCAAGATGCAGGGCTGAAGTTTTGGGCGAAACCCACCCGGTGTAAAGGACATGGATCGCCCAGAAAATGGCCCCGATGAGCACCAGCGTGTCGCCTTTTGAAATAGTAAAACCTTCGGTGACAGACAGGAAATATAATCCGACCGTAGCAATGATGGCCCCTCCCCAGAGGTTCACCCCTGCTTTCTGCCCTGAAAATATGCCGAACACCGGCACCAGGATCACATAAAGCCCGGTGATAAAACCCGCGTTGCCGGCGGTCGTGTATACCAGCCCCGCCTGCTGGAAAGTAGCTCCCGCGAAGAGGATCAGGCCAAGGAGAATCCCATAGATAGTCGTTAGTCGATAGTCGTTAGTCGATAGTCGGTCTCCTTGTCTCCCAGTCTCCCCATCTCCCTGCTTCCATGCCTCCATGCCTCTCTGCCCCCATGCTTCCCTGCCCCCACGCCTCCATGCCTCCCTGCCCTTTATCACCGCCACCATCACCCCTGCTCCCAGCGCAAAGCGGATCGCGTTGAACATGAAGGGCCCGATATGGTCCATCCCCATGCGCTGCGCCACGAAGGCAAATCCCCAGATCACCGCGGCCAGCAGCAGGATCAGGTCGGAACGGATGGTGGAACTGCGCGACATTGGTCTTTGGTCTTTGGTCTTTAGTCTTAAGTCCGGGTCGGTAATTAGAATTCCGATTGCTCGGTACGCCTGATAATTTCGTTTTGAAGCGATTCGCCGAGATCGTTGAAATAGTCGCTGTAGCCGGCAACCCTGACGATCAGGTCACGGTATTTCTCCGGGTGCTTCTGTGCATCCCGCAGTGTATCGGCCGTCACGACATTGAACTGGATGTGATGCCCGTTCATCGAGAAATAACTACGGACCAGCTTGGCAACGCTGGTGATCCCTTTCTCATTGGCCATGAGCTGTGGGGTGAACTTCTGGTTGAGCAGCGTGCCTCCCGTTCTCAGGTGATCAATCCTGGAGGCCGATTTCAGCACGGCCGTGGGGCCTTTTATGTCTGCTCCCTGGAACGGCGAAATGCCTTCGGAAAGCGGCTGCCAGGCTTTTCTTCCATCAGGACCGGCTCCGGTGACACTACCAAAATATACATGACTCGTTGTCGGAAGCATCATGATGTGATGCTTCCCTCCCCGGGCATTAGGCCGCCCGTCCACCGCATCGAAAAACATATCAAACACCCTGACAGCCAGCTCATCGGCGTAATCGTCATCATTCCCGTATTTAGGCGTTTCATAGATCAGTTTGTACCGGAGATCCTCATAACCAACAAAATCTGCCCCCAACGCCCTCATCATCTCCTCCCGTCCTACAGTCCTCCCGTCTTCCCGTCCAGGCCCCCACCCCGGCCCTCCCCCATCACGGGGGAGGGAGTCGAAACAGTGATACTTCAATGCTGCAAGCATATCCGTCACACTCCCCAGCCCCACTCCCTGGATGTAAGAGGTATTATAACGGGCTCCACCGGCGTTGTAGTCTTTGCCGTTTGTAATGCAGTCATCGATCAGGAGCGACAGGAATGGAACAGGCATGTGTTCGGCAAATAACTGCTCGATCTTTAAATTGCCGTTGATCTTGATGTCGATGAAATGATTCAACTGTTTTTTGAACGATTCCAGCAAGTCGTCAAAGGCTTCGAAAGACTCCAGCCCCGGCGACTCCAGCCCGATTATTTTACCGGTCCTGGGATCGGTTCCGCCATGAAGCGTAATCTCCAGGACTTTCGGCAGGTTAAAATACCCGGTGAGCCAATAAGCTTCTTTTCCAAACGCGCCACTCTCCACGCACCCGCTGGCACCGCCTTCCCGCGCATCTTCCAGGCTTTTACCCTGCCTTGCCAGTTCCTTAACGATAGCATCAGTGTTAAAAATGCTCGGCTGGCCAAAACCCGTTTTGACGATGTGCAGGGCCCTTTCGATGAATTCGTCGGGGTTCTTCGCACTGAGCTGCACCATGGAACTGGGCTGCAGAATTCGCATCTCTTCCACCACATCCAGGATGAGATAACTCAACTCATTCACGGCATTGCTCCCGTCTGGTTTTAGTCCTCCGACATTGATCAGGGCGAAATCGGTGTAGGTGCTGCTCTCTTTCGCGGTCACGCCGATTTTGGGTGGAGCCGGATGATTGTTGAATTTCACCCAGAACGACTGGAGCAGTTCACGTGCACGCTCTTTTGTCAAGGTTCCGCCTGCGGTTTCTTTTTCGTAAAAAGGATAAAGATGCTGGTCCAGGCGTCCGGGATTGAACGAATCCCAGGGATTCAGTTCGGTAATGACCCCGACATGGACGAACCAGTAATACTGAAGCGCCTCATGGAAAGTCTCCGGTGCCTGGGCCGGAACCCTCTGGCAGATACCAGCTAATTCAAGTAACTCAGCTTTGCGCTCAACAGTCTGAAATTCGAAATTTGAAATTCGGAGAAGCTCATCAGCGTGACGCTCTGCGAACCGGATCATCGACTCCGCCGCAATCTTCATTGCCATAAGCTCCTCGCTCTTAGCCCTAAGCCCTATGCCCTTAGCCCTATGCTCTATGCTCTTAGCTCTTTGTTCTATGCCTTCCCGCAATCCGGCAAGCTGTTCGTCAATCTCCCTGATCAAATCCAGGAATCCTTTCCGGTAAATCTTTCCACCGAGTACCGTATGCCCCGGGGCGCGTTGCTCCTGGAACTCAGTAAAAACACCTGCTTCGTAGGCATCCAGCCATGGACGGTCCATCGCTGCAAAGATCCGGTCGCGTTGAGTTTTACCTTTCCAGAATGGAATGATCATTTCTTCATAAACCCGCCTTGTTTCCGCATCGGATTTGTACGAAACTTTAGGCCTGGTGTGCAGGATCTCCAGGTCGTCCGGTGAATGAAGACATATCTCCGGGTAAGTCGGGACTGCCTTCGGGGCCGGGCCGCGTTCCCCGACAATGAGTTCGCCTTCATTGATACATATCTTTTTGTTTTCCAGGATATATTTGAAAGCCAGCGCCCGCTGGACAGGAACCGATTCATTATCCGCAACCCCGGACCGGAGAAATTCCGTCAGTAATAAGGCCCTTTCATGGGTCAGGGTGTTTTCGGCGTTGAGGCTTGATTCTCTTAGCTTTTTTATTCTTTCGTTCATTGATTTCAGGTGATCAATTGTTAAATTGTTAAATTGTTAAATTGTATGATTGTTATTGAGTTTTTGCTTTGAATCCTTGCTGGGTAAAGAAATAGACTGTTTTTTTAATCATTTCGTTATTTGGTTCCGGAATATTTTCTGCAAGATAAATTCTTTTCATTCGTTGATATTTTTCTTTTGCAATGGAATGATAAGGCAGAACATCAATCCGATCCAGTTTCAGTTTTTTCATCAGCCGTGAAATTTTCTCAAGATTATCCTTTTCATCGGTAATTCCCGGGATCAGCGGAAAGCGGACAATGATTTCTTTCCCTTGCCGGGCCAGCATTTCCAGGTTTTTTAACGCTAGTTCATTCGAAACACCTGTAAATTCAATATGGTTCAGATCATCCATCAATTTCAGGTCAAAGAGCCAGAGGTCGGCCAGGTTGATGACTTTTTTCAGTGCCGAAGGCTCCGCGTGGCCTGAGGTGTCGATGGCCGTGTGATATCCTTTTTCTTTGCAAAGCACCAGGAGCTTCTTGAGCGCATCTGGCTGCATCAGCGGTTCCCCGCCAGAAAAGGTCACTCCACCGCCGGATTCCCTGTAAAAGACTTCATCTTTAGCAATCTCGTTCATGACCTCCTCTGCCGGTTGCCAGTTGCCGACTGACTGCTTTGATTCAAAGATCCTTCCATCCAGTGTCCTTTGCACGTTCACCTGTTCTATTCCGGTCTCCTGGCTCTCCGGGTTATGGCACCACCAGCAACGCAACGGGCAGCCCTTGAAAAAGACTGTCGTCCGGATCCCGGGCCCGTCGTGGATCGTGTAACGGCGTATGTCGAAAATCAGAGCGTTCATCTCTGAATTATACTGGAAAGCCTCTCCCACTGCTCCTTGCTCATAATTCTATAATGCGGATCATAGGCATCAATATATGGATCACTGTGGTGTACCATGGCATTCCCGTGATATATCATTCGCAGGATTTCCTGGTTATCCCTCTCAAGATTAGAAATTTTCAGATTCATGGTTTTGATCTCGTTGAAAATACGCTCCCATTCTTTGCGCCAAACCATCAGGTCAGGGATTGTAAAGCCTGCTGAACTTTCGACGAAAGCATTGAAATAAGCATCTTCCGGAATGATTCCATCTTTGACCAGATCCATAGGCACCCTGATAAAGTTTTTACCCGCCCCGCAGGTTTCAGCCTCATGCCTGCCCTTTGATTCCATCTCTTCCAATTCCAGGTCAAAATATTCCCGGGCAAAAGAAACATTTTCCAGCAAATGCCCCGGACCATATTCATCCTGGAAAAAACTCTTGCAAATATCCTGTAATGTCGACTCCGGATAAAGCTCCAGTTGCTTTTCAACCGCCAGCCTGATTTCACTGCGCTCTGTTTTACAGCCTGGAAAGGCCATTATTATCACGAAAATAATGTATTGGATCCTGCTCATAAGATCATTTTATTTGACCTTCTCCTGTGCAGCGGCCCTGATCTGGTCCGCTTCCTGGTTTGCTTTTACCAGGATGGAATCAGCCTGCTTTTGCGCCTCGCTCATGATATTCTGCGCCTGCTTGTCACCCTGCTTCCTTACCTCCTCGGCCGACTTCTTTGCGGCCGCTTCAGCTACAAATCCTTTTCCTTTCGCTTCCCGGACTATCCTGTCCGCATTGGCATTCGCCTGTTTTTTTGCTTCATCGGCCAATACCTGCGCATTCCGGATCAATTCATCCGATTTTTTCTTTGCTTCATCAAGGAGGGCCTGGACTTTCTGATCGGCTTCCAGCAGGATCTTTTCCGCTTCATCTTTTACCTGCTCCTTCACCTCTTCTACCTTCTGTTCAACCTGCTGCTGCACCTGGTCCTTCAGGGACTCAACGAGATCTTTCCCCATACCCGCCAGGTTTAATGTGACTTTCGGATCAGTGACCGTCCCTTCGATCAAAGCATCCAGGTTTACATAATCACTGAGCTGAACATCAGCCCCGGCCTTGCCGGCTTTGGCCGCCAGGTCGTTGACCAGCGAGTTGGCCGTGCCGCCCATCATGCTGCGCGGGATCTTCATCTTAAGCATGTAACCGATCTGCTGGTTCAGCGCGGTCTGACCGCCCAGGTTCATATCGATTCCCAGGGCCTTGAAATCAAAGGGCTTCACTTCCATGATACCTTGGGCAAATTCAACAAAGACTTTTGTCCCGCCGATTTTCAAATTTTTGAGCTGGTCCATTTTCAGGGTATTCGACAGGCTGTTAAGGGTATTCACGTTAGTGACCTGCATGTCGGAAGTGAGCAAATCGCCAAGGCCGGTCAGCGATTCCAGCCGGGGCATCATGTTACCGTCAAGCAGGCCTGCCAGCTTTATATCCCCGCTAATATCCCCGATAACCTTTTCGGCAATCGGAGCGAATTTGCCGACAAGCACAAATTGCCTGAAAGCCTCTCCTATGCTGATATTTTTCACCCCCAGGCTGAAATCGACCGCGGGGTTTTCAGGGTCAATCGCGGCATAGCTCCCATCCATCTTCAACTTGCCTCCCAGGCCGTCCATCGACAGCCCGTCGAGGATCAGCTTCTGTTCCCTGACAATCACTGTTCCTGCCAGGTTGTTCAGCTTGTAATCGAGGTACTCCACTTTTTGGGCCGAAAGATTTAGGGTGAAATCCACTCCGGGAGGAACGACGAAAGCCGTCAAATCAGACGTATCGCTTTCAGAAGCGACATCTTCTTCGGGGAAAGTCAACAGTTCGTTCACATCGATCATCGAAGATTTCAGCTCAAACTTTCCTTTAATTTCCTCACCCTTAAGATAATATGCAAGATAATTCTCCAGTTTACCCTTGAGGCTGAAATCACTTTTTCCCGATTTAACACTCAACTCCGACAGATCGAGAAAAGCCGGCGTAATGGTAAGTGCTGCCCGTTCTATCAACAGTTCATGGGCCAGGTAGCTCGTCACATATTCAATGCCACTGCTGTTGAAAGTACCCGATGCGTCAAACTCATTGTACCGTGCATTCTCCAGGTCCGACATTTTCCCTTTCAGCGTGATGTCTGCATCGATCTGGCCATCCAGTTTCTCACCTTCTTCAAGCGGGTAGAATTTTTCAACATCGGCGAGGTTCAACCCGGCCTGTACCCTTGTGTCAAGATAAGGATCGGTCATCGGGTTGCGCAGGAAAAGCCGGGCATTGACAGAATTTCCGGCCAGGTTCATTTCCATCCTGCTGACATCAATAACTGTGTTATCCAGGTCCCCTCCTGTGCTTGCAATCTTTGCACTGATGTTAATGCCATCAACCTGTGCCGGTAAATCCGGGTAACGGAACCAGGCATTACTGACATTCAGATTGATCCCGAAGGTTGGATATTGATCATCAAGATATTTTCCCTTAACAAAACCGTCAAATTGAATGGCCCCGTCGGTATTGATCTTTTCAAAATCCTTTGCATACAAAGCAGGCACCAGCGAAAGCAGGCCCTTAAAACTACTTACAGGTGCGGAAAAAGACAGGTCCAGATCGTAACCCTCTTCAGGCATGCCGAAGCTGCCGTCGAAGATTATTGGAAAATCATTGATGATTAATTGATTGTCTTTAAAAACAAATATGTACGCTGAAAGATTCGCATCGATCATGCCTTTCCAGTCGGCCACGGCATCACTCATGTAAGCGATGCCATCGTAACTCAGTGAGGTCTTTGATATGTTCACCCGGGTCTCAAGAATGGTGCGGTCGGAAGTCAGATCACCCTTCAAACCGGCGTTCAATCCTGCCAGTTCAAGATAGGTATTGGTTTCCGAATCATCATAGACGAACCTCGAATCATTAATAACCAGTGACTTCAGTTTTAAAAGAAAATTCCCCTCTTCTCCTTTTCCCCCTGTCTCCTCCTGCCCTGCTTCTAAAGGTTTCATAATGTCCCAGTTGGCAAGTCCGTTTTCAAGGACCTTTAGCCGGATATCCGCCTGATCAATTTTAATCTTATTAATCTCATACGGGCTGCCTTTAAACAGATCAAGCAGGCCGGTTGAAACCGATAATGAACTGACCTCCAGCAGGGTATCCTTACTAAAATCCCCCATGCCGGTGATATGCACGTCATTCAGGCCGACGTGAACGTTGGGAAAGCTTTTTAAAAGTGATAAGGAAATTTTACCGACATCCAGCCTGGCATTCAGGGTCTTGTTTGCTTCATTCAGCAGGGCATCCTTTATCTTTCCTTTAAATGCCAATGGCAGGATCAAAAGGACTAAAATTAAGGCTAAAATGATAACTGACAGTATTTTAAGTGTTTTTTTCATAATCACTAAATATAATTCCAATCATTAACAATTCAACATTCAACATTCAACATTCAACATTACTTGCAATACATATCGATCACATCTTCGATACTTCGCCTGCATACCTTGCAAAACTGCATGTGCCGGGTGTACATGATGCAATCGATCTGCGAACGGTAGAGTCCTTTAGCAAGATAACCCGCACCTTCAAACGCGCCGACCTTATCCCTGTATATTTCAGCGGCGAAGAATTCATCTTCCTGGGCCATCTGCCTCATGAACAGGGCCTCCATGACCTCCTCCGGAACTTTAGCTGCTCTCAGGCTGTCACGCTCCTGCTGGATCCTGTAACCGAACCGGTCGAAAGGCTCCTTATTCCATGGTGTCGGTATTGGCGTCCCGTCCTCCACAAGGTCTTTCCATTTCAGGTTGTTTTTATCAAATAAGGCCGTGATGTTGGGTTCCCAGGGCTCCGTTTTGATTTCCGGCATCTCATAGGCGATCGATGAAGTATAGTACTCGTCGGCCAGCGCACCGCAATGATGGCCGAATTCGTGAACCATGATGTATTCCCCGAATTTGTTGTCGACCGACACCGTGGTGTAAAGGTTGTAGATCCCTCCGCCCCCGTAAGTCCTTTCATTGATCAGGATCACCATGAATTCATAAGGCACGGCCGAGGCTATGTCACGGATTGTCCTGTTATCGCAGGCCAGCACATAACGTTCCGAATCAAAGCTGCCGTAGTGGGTTGAAAGAACAGTACGCTTGAACACCCCGGGATGTGGCCGGTTTACCCCGGAAACAGGAGACGGCGTTTCTATTGCACGGACATTGATGTCGTTCTTCCTGGAATTAAAAGGTTCCTGTCTCAGCAATACATCGGCCATCCGCTTCGAGTCCGCCCTGAACTTCTCCATTTCATCAGCCGTGTAACCATCGCCCAGGAGCACGATATCCATTTTCTCCGATGCCGCTCCATGGTCATAGATCACATTGACCTTCTCCGAATGAATAATATCGGCAGGATTAACCTTTCGTGACGAGGGATCGACGGAGGTGGTCCAGATCACCTGGAAACCATTTGCAGCATCCCTCTTTTTCATGATGATGTTCACCGGCCTGACCGGCCAGGGGAAACGGATCGACTCATGAAACGTTCCATATCCTTCTCCGGCTTCGGGGATTGTCTGCCATTCCCCGAAAACGCTCGCAAATCCTCTTGAATAAAGCAAAACACCTGACTCTTTATCAGCTATCTCAAACAGGTAAGGCCCGAGTTCCAGCGGATCGATCAGAATGCTCCTGCTTCCTCCCCAGGGGCCGTCGGAAACGGCCCGGTCCGGGGCAAATAATTCTTCCGTTGCGTTTCCGGTATGAAAATAATCGAAACGCATGGTCTTATCCGTGAAATAATCATCAAAAGCAACATCGCCCTTATTGATAACCGTGATCTGCTGAAAGGATTCACTGCTTTCCTTAACTCCGGCAGGTGCAGGGCTCTGTGGTGTGCCGCAGGACAGGAAAATCATCGGGAATAGAAGAATAACAAGGCTTTTCATAAGATATTCAATTTTCGGTTAAAGGTATAACTTATTTAATTTGAAAATCAAGAGATCGGATGGGTTTTCAATGCAAATTATAACCTCAAACCGGCAATTCATCTTCCCGTACCCCATACCGGAAAGTTCAGCCTGTATAACTTCAGAATCAGTTTTATCTTTGCATCAGGATAACTTAATCTGTTAGTATTAAAAATCGCATCAATTCTGCTCCATGTTTTTGCCTGTCAGATCTTTCGGGAAATATTACATCAGTGCGCTGTTCGTCATAATAGCCGGTTGTGCGTTCCCGCAGGTGACCATGAACCAGTCCGGAATAGACAGCCTGGAAAAGATGCTTATTAGTTTTCCGGTAAAAGATACGGCAAGAATAAGCGTTCTGAAATCCCTCGCGAAACTTTACATTTACAAGGATGCCCGCCAGGCGGTGAATCTTACACGGGAAGCCGTTCAAATCGCTGAGGAGCATGAGATGGCGGTCAACCCGATGATCTATGTTTACATGGCCAGGGCTTACGGAAGGATCCCCGACCTCGAAAAAGCCCTTCCTGCCTATAAAACCGCGCTCAGCCTGGCAACAGAACAAAAGGACACGGTCGCTCTCGGCTGGGTGCATAATGCAACCGGGTTTCACTATTACAATCAAAACAATGTACAGGCCGCCCTGCTGGAATTCAATAAAGCCATAGAATTCGGGGAAATAATCCATGACACGCTCATTCTTGCCGATGCCTGGCTGGGCAAGGTCCTGACCTACAACACTTTTGAGGAACTTACCGGGATGTATTCCTCGATTATGAAATACCTCGTTTACGCGGACCCGGAAAAAGAACAGCGCAGGCTTTCCGATGTATACAGGCTCCTTGGAGTTTATTACCGTGGCATCGGAGAGTTCCAGGATGCCATCGACGCCAATCAGAAATCCTATGATATTGCTTCGGCGATCAATGATTCATTGCTCATGGGCGCCGCGATGAATCATATGGCATGGTATTACTATGAAATGGGCAACCTCGAGAAATCCCTGCAACTTTATAAAAAAAATATCAGCTTTTATAAAAGCGAAGGCAGCAATGCCCTTGCCAATGTTTACGGCAACATCGGGAACATTTACCGAGATTGGGAAAGATATCCTGAAGCCATAGATAATTACAATAAAAGTATCGAGCTGTCGAAAAAAAGCGGCGACATCTATAACCTGTCATGGCTTTTCAATGATATCAGCAAACTGTATGAACGCACCGGAGATTACCGCCTGGCCTACGAGCACCAGGCCCTTGCCACGAAGTATGTCGATTCCCTCGCTTCCCTGAATTACCAGCAAACACTTGCAGGGGCCCGTGCCCAGTATGAAGCGGAAAAAACAGCAAAAGAACTTGAGTTGCTTTCGGTAAAATTACAGCGCAACAGGTTATTGACCTGGGTGCTTATCGGGGGATTTGCACTGATCGCCACGATTACAGCTCTGCTTATCACACGTTACCGTTTCAGGTCGCAACAACGGATCGCAGCCATGTACCACACCATCTCCGAACTGACCCAGACCAACCTGCGGCAGCAGATGAATCCCCATTTCATATTCAACACCCTCAACTCGATCCAGTACTATGTTTTCCAGAACGACAAGATCGCTTCAAATAATTACATGACAAAGTTTGCTTCGCTGATCCGTAAGACCCTGGAGAACAGCCGACACACGGAAATATCGATCAGGGAAGAACTGGATGCCCTGCGGCTTTACCTGGAACTGGAAGAACTGAGGTTCAAGGATAAATTCGAATGGACTGTCAGGGTAGATGAGGAGATCGACACTCTTGCCTATAAAATTCCGACTATGCTTATCCAGCCTTATGTTGAGAATGCAATTACACACGGCCTGATGTACAAAGAAAATGGCAAAGGCCTTCTGAATGTGGAGTTACAATTACAAAACGATCAGATACTCTGTATCGTTGAAGATAATGGGATTGGCAGGGCTAAGGCCATGGAGATCAAACAACAAAAAAATGGCAATCATGAGAGCATGGGCACTAATATCACGGAGTCCAGGCTAAAACTGGTCAATGAACTCTATGGAAAAAAGATGAAAGTCATTTATACCGACCTGCTGGATGCCAGCGGTGACCCGGCCGGTACAAAAGTTGAAATCAATATCCCGATCATTACTTAAAAAAATAAAACAATGCTGAATGTTGTCATTATTGATGATGAACCCGATGCGGTGAAATTTATCCAGGGGATCATTGAGGAATACTGCCCGAACCTTGCAATCGCCGGAACGGCAAATTCTGCCAGGGATGGCGTCTCGGTCATAACCCAGAAAAAACCCGACCTGGTGTTTCTCGACGTGCAAATGCCTCATGGCAGCGGCTTCGACCTGCTTTCCAGCTTCACTGAGAAATCCTTCGATGTCATTTTCATCACTGCGTTTAACCATTACGCCATACAGGCTATCAAATTCAGCGCGGTGGACTATATCCTGAAACCGGTCAATATCAGCGAATTCATCGAAGCAGTCAACAAAGTGGAACAAAAAAGGGCCAGCAGGGAATATCATAACATCGATTACAGCAACCTGCTGGAAAATCTGAAAACCCCGGTCCCCAGCAAACTGGCTATTCCCACCAACGACGGGATCGAGTACCTGAACACCTCAGAGATTATCCGGATTGAGGCCGACCGGAGCTATAGCTGGTTTTTCCTCACCGACAAAAAGAAATACCTTGTATCAAGGAACCTGAAAGAATACCAGGAACTGCTGCAGGATCTCAACTTCTTCCGCACCCACAACTCCCACCTGATCAATATGATCTACGTGAAAAAGTTCATCCGGCACGAAGGAGGCTATATCGAAATGACCGACGGCTCAACCGTTCCCATCTCCCGTGGCAAACGCGACCTCTTCCTCCTCCAGATGGCAAAAATCTCAAAATGACAAATTCCATCGACCATCGACCATCGACCATCGACAATCGAAAATCTCAAAGCTTCTGGTATTCAAACGCAGGGTACCCTTTCGATCCGGTATTGCTGTAGAATCCAACAAAACGCAGTTTGAAGAGGAACCCGTCCGTGTCCTTCACCACATAATTCAGCCCCGGGACAATCACATAAGTGATGCTGCCCCCTGAAACGTCACCGGTAATGTCTTTCCAGTCATAGCCGATCTCATCCAGGATATCCGTAAACAGCATGGTCTCGGCAACGTCCCTGTCGATAGCTGAAAAGTCATACAGCGTATCCTGCGCCACACTGACAAACACCGGGTTGGAAAGCACGCCCGTCAGCAGGTAAGGATAGGGATCGCCTTCGTTTGTGTAAAGCAGCGTGGTATACTGGGTAAAAAGCAGGTCCCAGTCTTTTTTCGGAGGCTCCAGTTTCAGCTGCTCGCCCCCGTTATCGAAAGAAAAATTGAT
This sequence comes from uncultured Bacteroidales bacterium, assembly GCA_964447005.1. Classification (GTDB taxonomy): domain Bacteria; phylum Bacteroidota; class Bacteroidia; order Bacteroidales; family JAGOPY01; genus JAGOPY01. Next base: position 47,068 of record CAYUQP010000008.1, on the reverse strand, counting down.
AAAATTGACCTCCGGGTCCTTGATCACCGTGAAGCTGTTTTCATCACTGCCGTCAAGGTTTGCGTAACGGAAAGAGTATGAGGTGTCAGTAACTTCCTGGAATACAATTTTCCGCATTCCCCGCAGGTTTCCGGCTTCATCGTAACCCCGGTCAATGGCATATACTTCGTTGGTATAGACTTTCAAAGAATCTTCCCCCTGGAAATCAAGCCACTTACCAATAGCCAGTGTATCCATATTGCCGCTGGAAGCATCAAACTGAAAATCCATTCCTGCCGTATCGATCGGAATGCTGAAATCAGTGGTGCCGGTCCGGGCAGCCAGCATAAAATTGGACGTGTTCAGCAGGATCAGCCAGCCATCACGCGAGCAGTCGAAGGAAAAGTCCCACGCTTTCTTCAGATTACTGGAAACGGCTTCACCCGAACCGAGATCGAAATACACCTGGTAGCGGTAATCATTCATCATCTCGATGGTCGCTGTTTTTGACTCGCCGGGATCATGGGGAATGATCTTCTCATCTTCTTTAAAGCATGATGATAACAAGAGCAGCGGGATCGAGATATATATCAACCTTAAGAGCTTCATAACTAAAATTTGTTGAAATTCACGGAAGCCTGGATGAAATATGTCCTGCCATACCCTACTGCGGCAAAAGAACTTCCCCCGGTATGGACGCCACCTTCCGAAACTGCCGGGATGGTCGTGTTATTGAAAATATTTTTAATGCCGGCGCCGATAGTCAGTTTGTTCTTGAAAAATGGCTTTTGCACCGTAAAATCCATGTTTTGATAAGCACTCACATAGCCTTCAATCACCTGGCCGTCAGACATTACGTAGAATTGCGGAAGGCGCCCGGTAAACTTGTAATTCAGGATGAAATCCAGCTCATGCTTCAGCCAGCGGTAAGTCGAGGTGGCCATCGCATCCGGGCTGTAGTAAAATTCGGCGCTTCCTGTCTGTTCCTCTGCCAGCGAATTGTAACGTCCTGTAAGCCCGGCACCGGTCTTAACATTCCACCAGGGGTAGAACCGGTAGTTGATCGCGGCCTGGAACCCCTGGGTTATGTATTTGTCAACATTGATATAAGTGTAAAGGGTACCCACCGACTGGGCCAGCGTGATCACGTTGTTGATGTTGTTGTAAAAGAAATTCAACTCCGAACCGATGAATGATTTAGGTGTTTCCCGGTTGTACTGGAAACTCAGGTTGATATTGTGCGAGTCTTCGGACTTCAGGTCCGGGTTGCCCTGGACATTGTGGTTGACATCCACAAAATACAGGTAAAGCTCTTTCAACGACGGCGCCCTGAAACCCCTGCTGTAGGAGGCCCTGATAAAATAATGCCCGCTGAAGGCAAATTTCAGGTTCAGGGAATATACCAGCGGCGCCTGGTACTTCGTGTTGTAAATGAAACGAACGCCCGGCTGCAGGTCGAACCATTTCAGGGGCTGGTACTGCACACTGAGAAAAAGTGCATAATCCCCGATCTGCTGCCGGTTATCGGTGATCCGCTTTCCGGTCCCGATCTCCGAATTGATATCAAATCCAAGCTGATAGTTGAATTTGCCCGCCTGGTTGCTCTTACTGAAAGTCCCCCTTAAAAGAACATTGTGAAACCGGGTCGTGTCCCAGTCCTCCGGGTTAGTGGTCGGCGTTTCCGTCAGCGTGGTCAGATCCTTGTAATAGGTCGATTTTTTTCTGCTGTAAAATGAGTAGGAACCCATCAGGTTGATGTAACGGTACTCTTTGACTTTCTGGTTCAGCTCGATCTTGTTGGTGGAACGCGAAGTCAGGAAATAATTGTCAAAGGCGGTTTCATAATAAGGGGCAATGAGATTTCCCCGGTTCAGGATCTTCTCATTGAACCATGAGGAAGATACCTTGAATTTAATTTTGCTTTTCGAATAAAGGTAGTAGCCATCCATGAAATACTGGCGCTTCGGGTCCCAGTTGTAGCCGGCATCCGAACCACCTGATGAACGAAGCGAATCATCCGTGGAATAACCGGCGAAAAAGTTGCGCCCGCCACTGAATGAAAACACATGGTCTTTCTCCTTGACTGATGCTCCCAGGTCGAAATTGTACACCCCGACCGACTCAAGGTAACCCCTGGCATAGGCATTCACGTTCGAGTTCTTGTTTTCTTTGGTTATGATATTGATGACGCCCGCCAGTGCATTGGAGCCGTACACCACCGACATGGGGCCTTCGATCAGTTCGATATGGTCCACATTATAGAGGTTGAGCTGGCTGATGTCGATCTCCCCGTTCATGCGCCCGATGATCGGCACCCCGTCGACCAGGAATTTGATATGCTCACCCGAAAGCCCCTGCAGGCTCATGCTGGTTCCGAAAACCCCGTCGTTCGAGATCCTGATGTTCAGTTCGGTGTTCAGGATGTCGTTAAGCGTGTTGGCTGCTTTGTCCCGGATCTGGCGGCTGTTAATAACCTTGACCTTGTAAATTGACTGATCCACTCGTTGCGGTGCGTATTGCGCCGTGACCACCACCTCATCCATCTCCTGCACTTTGGGTTTCAATGCTAATGTGACAGATTCTCCCGGGTTTAACGTGTCATAAAGCGTTTCATAACCGATATATGAAATGGCCACAACCGACCGCTTTTCCGCCAGGTTCGGAGCAGTTCCGTTCTCCTGCGTGATGGCATGCGACTGCCTGCTGTCGTCGATCGACTCAAAACAAACATGCGCAAAGCTGACCGGCTTGCCCGTTTTTCCATCCAGTACCCTGACCACCGCATGCTGACCGGAGCTTTTCAGTCCGGCCAGCAGCAGGGTCAAAGAAAACAACGCTATACGAATAAAAAAAGTCATCAGGTTCAGTAAACCAGGAATTTAGAGGTATAAATCCCTTCCCCGGTCTCAACAGTCAGCATGTGCAGACCTTTAGCCCTCATGGTATCCGGTAATTCTACCGAGATCACATGACCATCCGTCTCATGAGTTGCAGAATAGATCTTCCTTCCGGTAATATCAAAAATGGACACAGTAGCCGTGCCATGGATCGCTTTACCCAGGTCGACCGACATCATGTCCCTGACCGGGTTAGGATAAACCCTTGCCGCAAGACCGGCGTCTCCGCTATCAAAAATTCCGGCTGCCATCGGTTCTTTGGTAAATACGATATTTCCAGTATTGGTGCCTTCGAACCTGGTGAAAACCAGTTTATAAACATTATCCTTGCGGGTATGGACGAAATAGGCGGTGGAATCTTCGACGGTCCATGTGAAAGTGCCCATGTCAAAGGTCTTCCATTCCCAACCAATGGGTGATTTAGTGGAATCAAAAGGCATGGAGGCATAATCGGTGAAATCCGGTGCCACCGGGTAAAATTTATTGGAATGGACTTCAAAATTATTGTAAATCCCTACAACCGGGTAGGGTGTTCCATTGGGCTGTATCGCCATGTAACGGGTGAACAGGATATCCCAGTTCGCCGCTTCAGGTTCTCTTTCAACCAGCGAATTGGCTGCAAACGAGTAATAAACAAAATTCACATTCTGGTATGGATTGATCTCCAATTCAACCGTCTGGTCATCCGTTCCGTCCAGGTTGGCATAACGCATGAAATACTTGTTATTGGCAGAATTTTTCTTGACGATCCAGATCTTCTTGTAGGTTCCGTCAAGGGTTTTCAGGATATAAACCGAATCGCCGACCACATCATGTGAAATGGGATTGTATTTACCCCAGCCATAGTCGGGATGCCCGGTAGTATTGCGCGTGAAAGCCCCGTCTTCCCATATGTCTTCATTGTCGTAAAGAACGGTCCATCCGGCCATTCCAACGGTATCGACACTATTCCATCCTGTGGTATCTGCATTGGGATAGGTGTAAAGATTGACCCCACCGCCACCATTGGTGATCAGCGTGGCGCTCCAGACCGTGGTGTGGATCCCGATATCCCAGTTCATACGGGACACGGAAGCTACAACGCCGTCCTCAAAACTGTAGTAAATGTCATTGGCATATCCCGGGCCCATCTGGACCGAATCCGGTGTGCCATTGATAGCGCGTGATAGAACAGAAGTGGTAATTCCTGTAAATACGAGTACTAAAACGAGTGAAACAAGAGTAATTCTTTTCATAACGTAAAATCAATAATTAAAAGATTGTAAACTGTAAAATGTAAATTGTAATCTGAAAAATGGATTGAGCAATGCTCAACGTTCAATGCTCAATGAGAAATGAATCGGGGATGTTTACACCACCGGCGGGGCCCGTAACGGACTGAATGTCAGGTATACATCATCAGTGTCTGCAGATGATGGTTCATTGAATTTTAATTCTGTGTAAAATGAAAATAATGACAGGCTGCCCGAAGAAGCTGAAACCGCTTCAAACCCGCTGAGATGATGGAATGAAAGGGCGATCGGTTTCCACTCGCCGGTTAAGTTTTGCTTGTCCTTTGATTTAGGGGTAATGAACAAATGGTTGTTCATCAGGATATGCCTGCCAAGAACATGTTCCTGATGAAATATGATCAGTGAACCGATGAAAAGCCAGGCGAAGGCTGCAATCAGCAGCATTGCGATCCTTTTATCCCGGTTCCTGACCTGTTTGTTCATATCAATTAAAATTCACTGCAAAAATAATTCCGAAAACAATATGAAGTTATATCAATATCTTTATCTGAATAAAAATCTTCTTATAAGATTGCATATCAAATATTTATCGCAATAATTTATAAAGGTTATAATTTAACTTCTCCGACCACTCTTGTTTATAATCTGTTGTTATGTGCGCCATTTCACCGCGGGGGCGCAGGGGCGCGGAGTCTTAATGGCCGACCAGCGTCGGCGGCGAACCAGGAAATGACCGAAATAGATCATCGGGGTCAAGCAGATCGCGATGATCAGCTTCCCCCCGATCAGCTCGCCCACGAAGGCATTGGTTATAAAAAATCCCGCCAGGATTAAAAAAAGTATGTCCCTTCTCGTATTGAACATCATCCGGATGATTTGTTAAAAATAACACCAGGATCTATTTCCTTTTCTTCCGGAAATCCCGTCCGCCATGCCTCTTTTTTAATTCCCACCTTGGTCCCTCCCCGAGTTCCGGGGGTAGCGGCACTTTATAAACGATCTGGCCGATCAGGTTCTCGATCCGGTTAAACTTCTCCATATCATCCGGATTGATCAGCGTGAGGGCAATGCCGGTGGCTTCCGCCCTGGCCGTCCTTCCCACCCGGTGAACATAATCCTCCGCATCGTGCGGCGCATCAAAATTGATCACCAGGTCGATATCCTTGATGTCGATGCCACGGCTCATCACGTCCGTCGCTACCAGCACCCGTGTTTGTCTTGACCTGAAGCGCAACAGCACTTCCTCCCGCTCCTGCTGCTCAAAATCAGATGAAATCCCTTCAACCTGGTACCCTTTCCCCCTCAGTGACCTCACGATCTGCCCGACCTTCGCCTTGGTGGAAGTAAAGATCAGTATACTTCTGCAATGGGGTTTCCCGGCAATCAGGCTGTTGATGAGGGCCGTTTTCTGGGGCTCATAAACCAGGTAAGCTGCCTGCAGGACCCCTTCCGGCGGCTTGGCGAGCTCCCTGGAAATGATAAAAGGATCCTTTAAAATTTTACTGGCCAGTTCCTTGATCTTGGGCGGCATCGTGGCGCTGAACATCAACGTTTGCCTGCTTTTCGGCAGGTAGGAGACAATTTTCATGATGTCGTCGAAAAAACCGATATCCAGCATGCGGTCCGCCTCATCAAGCACCAGGTGCTCAATGGTGTCGAACTTCACATAACCCATGTTCAGGTGGGCGATCAGTTTGCCCGGGGTCGCCACAATTATGTCTGCGCCACCGGTCAGTGATTTCTTCTCGGTCTCCCAGTCTGCATTCCCTCCGCCTCCGTATATCGAGATCGAATTGATCCCAAGAAAATAAGCAAACCCGTGGATCTGCTGGTCGATCTGCAATGCCAGCTCCCGGGTAGGCACTATTACCAGGGTGTTAATTGCGTGGGTTTCTTTCTTTGTTAGTTTATTGAGGATCGGAAGTAAAAAAGCTGCCGTTTTTCCGGTTCCGGTCTGAGCCCCGGCAATAAGGTCACGACCCCTGACGATCTCCGGGATCGCCGCCTCCTGTATCGGGGTCGGTTTTTCAAAGCCCATGTACGAAATAGCTTCAAGCAGCTTTTCATCCAGGCCGAAATCTTTAAATGTCATGAAAGTATTTGAGATAAGTTTCATGCAAAAGTAATCAATTATAACATTTCTATTATAACCGATAACCTCACCCCCTGGCCCCCTCTCCATATTGGAGAGGGGGAATAGGGGGCAGGGGGTAAAGGGGGTGAGGTTGAGTAAATACTTAGGATACAAATAATTTTCGTTTCTTTGCAAATTATTTAAATTCATTTTACATAAGAAGTTAAAAAACTGTATTTCAATATACTACAGACTATAAAATGCATGATAATATAAATCCGGGAAATACCACCCTGAAAGTGATCAGTGTAAGGGAACTGACCCCTACCGCCTACGTCCTGCGGTTCGAAAGGAACGGTATACCTTTCCGTGCCGGCCAGCATATCCTGCTCGGCAAAAAAGACGACCTGCAGGCCAGGGAGTACTCGGTTTACAGCGCTGAACAGGATGATTTCTTTGAAGTTCTGATCAAAGAAGTCAGGGATGGAATGGTTTCCAAACAATTAAAAAAGCTGAAACCGGGGGATCCGGTCAACTTTGAAAACCCGGTGGGTTATTTCATTTTAAAAGATGAAGATATAGCGTCCCGGAAATTCCTTTTCATCGCCAGCGGAACGGGCATAGCGCCCTTCCACAGTTTTGTGAGATCGTATCCCGGCCTTGATTATTATTTGCTACATGGTGTGAGATTTGCCGCAGAAGCCTATGAAAACAATCATTACGACAAAAAACGCCTGGTCCGGTGCACCTCCCGCGACGATAAGGGCGATTTCAGGGGAAGGGTAACAGATTACCTCAGGACCCATTCCATCGCCGATACCAATACCCTGTGCTATTTCTGCGGAAACTGCGAAATGATCCACGAAGCTTACGATATCATGCTGAAACAGGGTGTTCCCTCGGAAAACCTGTTTGCAGAAGTGTATTTTTAATGAACCACCCCCACCCCTTCCCTCCCCCAAATGGGGGAGGGAGTATGGGAGGGGCAACTTTGAACATTGAACTTTGAACTATAATCTATTAACTCTCGGTTGCCAGATGAACCTTTCCGACGGTGAACGGACCCGGACCGTCATCGATCATATGGGCTATACCTGGACCGATAACGAAGAAGATGCTGATCTGCTGGGCATCATAGCCTGCTCGGTACGCCAGAAATCCATCGATAAGGTCTATTCCAGGATCAATCAATGGAACCGGATGAAAAATAAAAGGAACCTGGTCACCTTCATCTCCGGCTGTATCCTGCCGGCCGACAGGGAACGGTTCCTGAAACTGTTCGACCTTGTCTTTCCCATGAGTGAACTGAACCAGCTTTCCGAAATGCTCAGCCATTACGGTGTGGTCACCCCGGCTGCATTGAAGACAATGGCTTCAGCGATGCAACTCAATGAAAGCATCCGTGATTTCTGGCATATCACACCTCATTACAATTCCGCGTTCGAGGCTTTCGTCCCGATACAGAACGGATGCGACAAGTTCTGCACCTTTTGCGCCGTGCCTTATACCCGCGGAAGGGAAATATCGAGGCCGTCCGGAGAGATACTGGAAGAAGTCAGGGACCTCATCGGGAAGAATTATAAATCCATTACCCTGCTTGGTCAGAACGTGAATTCTTACGGTCTCGACAAAAAAGGCTCGGAAATGCTCTTCCCGGACCTTCTGAAAGAGATCGGTGAATTGGGCCTGGCCTCCGGCAAGGAATTCCGGGTTTATTTCACCTCCCCGCACCCGCGCGACATGTCGGATGAAGTGATTGAAACAGTGGCCAGGTATACGCACCTGGGAAAGCAAATCCACATCCCGCTTCAGTCAGGGGACGACAAAGTGCTGATCCGGATGAACCGGAAACATTCCCTGGATAAATTCAGGCAAATCATGCGAAAAATCAGGGAAACCATGCCGGAGGCCACCGTCTTCACCGATATCATAGTCGGGTTCACCGGCGAGACCGAAGAACAGTTTCAGAACACGGTCAGGGCCATGGAGGAATTCCGGTTCAACATGGCTTACATCGCCCAGTATTCCCCGCGACCGGGCGCCGCAAGCTCGCGATGGGAGGATGACGTCCCCCACGAAGTCAAAAAAGACCGCTTCCGAAGGCTTACCGGTCAACTGCAGAAATATTCCCTGGAACTGAACCGGCAGATGATCGGGAAAACATATCGCGTCCTTGTCACCGGCAAAGACAGAAAAGAAGGATACCTCTCCGGTCTCACCGAAGGTAAGATCGTACTGCGGTTCCAATCCACCAACGAATCCCTGATCGGACAGTTTACCGATGTCACCATTAAATCAGCCACCGCCTTCTCGGTAGAAGGAGAATGTGTCGACGGTCAGCGGTCGGCGGTCAGCGGTCGACAATAAGTAACGATACAACCGTCTGACCATCAATGACTATCAATGACCATCAATGACCATCAATGACCACCAATGACTACTAAAAGGAGAATCGCTTTCAAAACCCTCGGCTGCAGGCTCAACCAGTTCGAGACCGACGCACTGGCTGCCCAGTTCAGGCGTCACGATTATGAAGTGGTGGACTACGGGGACGACGCGGATATTTATATCGTCAATACCTGCACGGTCACAAACCAGGGCGACAATAAATCACGCAAAGCCATAAACCAGGCCATCAGGAAAGCAAATGACCCGGTGGTCGTGGTGACCGGCTGCATGGTCAGCAGCCAGAAAGAAAAACTGCAGCAACTCAACGGGGTGACCTATTTCGTTGAGAATGCCCGCAAGACCTCAATCTTCCAGCTGGTTGACGCGCATTTCCACGGCGAAACCGTCAGCCCGGATAACTTCTCCAAAGACCTGTTCGGTTTCGAGCCGGCCGATGAAACATTCCACACCCGCAGCTTTATCAAGATCCAGGACGGCTGCGATAATTTCTGCACCTACTGCATCGTCCCGAAAGTCAGGGGCCGTGCCATCAGCCGGCCGGTCGGCGATATCCTGGATAACATCAATACGGTGATCGGGTTCGGTTATAAAGAAATTGTGCTGACCGGAGTTAATATTGGGAGATACCGGCATGAAGGCACGGACTTTGAATCCCTCGTGGAAAGAATCGTCAGTCTCCCCGGCGATTTCCGGCTCCGTATCTCATCCATCGAACCGGAAGGATTTGGCGATAAACTGTTTGACCTCTTCAGCCATCCGAAAATGACGCCCCACCTGCATCTTTGCCTCCAGAGCGGTTCCGACAGGGTCCTGCTGCAAATGCGCCGCTTTTACAATATGGCCACATTTTTGAACCTCGTGGATAAGATCAGGGGCCGCTACCCGGATTTCAACCTGACGACCGATATCATCGTGGGATTCCCCGGGGAAACCGAAGAAGACTTTGAAAAAACATGCATTGCCGCGAAAGAGATCGGTTTTTCACACATCCATACCTTCAAGTACTCCACCCGCTCCGGAACCCGCGCTGAACGGATGCCCGACCAGGTAACCGAAGCCGTAAAACAGGAAAGAAGCCTGATCATCCGGAACATCTCAGAAGATAACAAAAGAAAATACCGCCAGTCAATGCTCGGAAGCGAACAGGTGGTCCTTGTCGAAAAGTACAATCCCCGAACTAAACTCGCCAGGGGGTATGGCCAGCATTACATTCCTGTTGAATTCAAAGCAGAAAAAAACCCGCACAACCATTTTGTGCGGGTAAAATTATCCTCACTCGGTTCCGGCCCGGATCCGGTGGCCTCCGCAGAACATTGACCATCGACCGAAGACTTAAGACCGAAGACCACTACTGCCGGCTGACGACCACATTGAACTTCACATCCTCCCTCAAATGCCTCTTGACCGCGCACAGGCTTGCCGTCTGGATCACCGCCTGGTCATATTTCTCCGGGAAATCGGCCGGGACATGAATAGTGAGGTCTATCTCCCCGATGATATGGCGCACCGGGTCAAATCTCGGCTCCTGGTGTAACCTGATCTTTTCGGTCGGGATACCACGCTGGTCGCAGAACGATTTGACATAGATCCCGGCACAGGTGCCAAGCGAAGCCAGGAAAAGGGCAAATGGTTCAGGATAAGCCCCATCTCCCCCACCGCGCACCGCCTGGTCGGTTTTTACTGTAAACCCATTAAAATCGGCGAAAACCTGTTTGTTACCGTTAAAGTAAATTTCCATGATATGCTGATTTAAGATTAATAATGGTTCTGATCTGATCAATAAGCAGACCATTGACCGGTTTTTCCGTTTCCATGCCATAATGACACATCCAGGAATATTGATGTGTTTTTACCGAACTGGATTTTGCTAATTTTGACAGGTTGTGATTTTCTAATTTTCACCACTCCCGTTTTGGCATTTTATGATGAAATATTAAAAGCATTTCCGTTCGAGCCCACAGCAGGCCAGAAGAAACTTGCCGAAATGCTCGGGGAATTCGTCGGGGATAATAAAGCCAACTCGGTCTTCGTCCTGAAAGGATACGCCGGCACAGGCAAGACGAGCTTTGTCAGCGCCATGGTTCGGGTCCTTCCGCTGATCCGGAAAAAAACCATGCTCCTGGCCCCAACGGGAAGGGCTGCCAAGGTCCTGTCAGCCTATGCCGGCCAGCCGGCCTGGACCATCCATAAACGGATCTACTTCCAGCGGGTCGCACGCGATGGCAGTGTTTCACTGGTACTCCAGAAGAACCTTCACCGGAACGCCATCTTCATTGTCGATGAAGCGTCGATGATCGCAGGGGCATTCATTGATAAGGACCAGCTGTTTTCAACCCGCAACCTGCTCGACGACCTCATGGATTACGTTTCTTCCGCTGAATCATGCAGGCTCCTTCTTATCGGCGATACGGCCCAGCTTCCCCCGGTGGGCTTACCGGTTAGCCCTGCGCTGGACCTGGATTACCTGAAATCCAGATATAACCTGAACATTTACAGTTATGAACTGACGGAAGTCATGCGGCAATCCCTTGAATCGGGGATACTTTCCAACGCGACACAGCTTCGCAGGCTGATCGCCTCGGGAAAAACAGAACTCCCGCTATTTGATACCAACAACCGGAATGACATTGTCCGGGTAAGCGGCCCGGACCTGGAAGACCTGCTGACAACCTGCTACCTGGCGGAACCGGACGAAACGGTAGTCATATGCAGGTCCAATAAAAGGGCAAATATGTACAACAGGGAGATACGCAGCAGGATACTATTCCTTGAGAATGAGGTCTCGGCAGGCGATTACCTGATGGTAGTCAGAAACAACTATTTCTGGCTTGATCCGCAATCCGGCCCGGGATTTATTGCCAACGGGGATATTATCGAAGTGCGGCAGATCCGGAATATCGAAGAATTATATGGTTTCCGCTTCGCTGATGCTACCGTCAGCCTGGTAGACTATCCGGATGAGCCTGTGATGGATGTCAAAATACTTCTCGATGTATTGATGTCCGAAAGTCCTGCCCTCCCTGATGAATCCCAAAAAAAGCTTTTTACTGAAGTCATGGCGGATTATGAAGATATCCCGCAACGTGCGGTACGGTTTGAAAAGGTCAGGACCAACCCTTACTACAACGCGCTCCAGGTTAAATTTGCCTACGCGCTCACCTGCCATAAAACACAGGGAGGGCAATGGCAGAATGTCTTTGTAGATCAGGGTTATCTGAAAGAAGAAATGATTGATACGGAGTACCTGCGATGGCTCTACACCGCCCTTACAAGGGCAACCCGGAAATTGTACCTGCTGGGCTTTTTAAACAGGTTCTTTGTTACTTAGCGGGCAGGCTGCTCTCCCTGGCAGGCTCAAAATTGAAATGAAGGGTGAACCTCAGCGTGTTTTCCAGCGGGTGTTGCTGTGCGAAAGGGATAAGGTACGACAGGTCAAGACCGAACACACTGTAGCGCAAACCGGCTCCGACCGTGACAAACTTACGGTTTCCCTTGGTTTTGTCTTCATAGAAAAAGCCTGTCCGTAATGAAAATTGCTTGGCGTACCAGTACTCCATCCCGAACGCAATAGCCCATTCGCGCATCTCTTCACTGAATCCGTATGGGGCATCATACCATGACTGGATGATCCCGGCCACCGGTGAAACATTGGGGTCCATCCCCTTTTCAATGACCGGGTTCCCTTCCAGGTCATAAATGGGCTGGTTGGTAATCGAATCACGCTCATAAATCGGAGGCGTGGGAACCTGCAATTTGTTGAAATCGATCATAACTGCCAGTGAGTTATAATCATCGAAATGCATGTTCAATCCACCGCCAATTCTCAGGTTGGTAGGAATGAAGTCTTTTTTGATCGCTGTTTTGCTGTAGGAGATCTTGTTACCGATATTTGACAGGTTGATCCCCCAGGTCACATCACTGTTAAAGCTGCCCATATCCACTTCCTTCTTGTAATAAACGGCAGCATCGGCTGCGATGGAAGTGCCGGCGCTGGTCTCGGCGCCCTGGACAAACTGTCCCTGCGTAAGATTTGAATAAATGAACCGTGCTGCAACTGCTCCTGAGATCACTTCGCTGAACTTACGGCTATAAGTCGCATCGATCGCAAACTCGTTCGGATTGTAGGTCCCCAGTTCCTGCCCTATATCATTGGTGAACGTAATATCTCCGAGTGAAAAATATAGCAGTGAGGCTGCTACGGCTTGCCGGTCATCGATCTTATAAAAGCCGGACAGATAGGCCAGGTTTATGTCATTGACAAGTGCCCTTAGCCATGGACTGTAAGAAAGGGCGAAACCAAATTTCTTATCGATGAAAGCGTACTTTGCCGGGTTCCAGTGCATGGAATTGGCATCGGGTTCTGAAGCCACGCCGGCCTCACCCATTCCTCCGGAACGAGCATCAGGAGCGATGATCAGGAACGGGACCGCGGTGGTGATAACCCTGGTACCCTCCTGACCTGCAACTTCGTCATAATAAGTCTGTGCCTGTAATAAGCTGATTCCCGCTAACGCAAATAATAAAAATAAAAAGGCTCTTTTCATTACCAATTTTTGGTTTAATAGATCATTTAAAAAATGAAGGTGCAAAAGTAACGAAATATTGATAACAATATTGTATTACAATAGTTAACGCTGAATGAAAAAACTTATTACCTGGAATGTATTATTTTTTGAGATAAGGATTCTGTAAATCCATCATCCGACGTAACCACGATGGTATAAACGTATATGCCCTCCGAAAGTTCATTTCCGCTGTCATCCCTTCCGCTCCAGTATAACAGCCCGGAATCGGTGCTTTCTGTTGCGACTTCATAGTGTAAAGTGGTCACTCGTTGTCCCATGAGGTTGTAAATGTAAATGTCCACGTCCAGTAATGCTCCGGGCTTGTTATGGCTAAAAGAAAACGAGGAAGTCTCCCGGTAAGGATTCGGTTGACATTTCAACTGGCTAAGCTCCAGACGGGCATCGCGATTGACATGGAACTCGATCGTCGCTTCAGAAGAATTGTTCATCACATCCCATGCTTTTAAGGTTATTGTATGCAACCCATCTGAGAAAGGCCCCAGCCCGTAAAGGATAAGTCCCTCCTGGTAACTGTCGGTCTCCGGGTTGAAATGATCATTCAGTATGACCGGCAACTGGTAATTGCCGTCGATAATGGCCACCAGGTCATGGCCTATCCCGTTTCCGACCGTATTAATTCCGCTCTCATCAAACAAGTTGGCAATAAGCAGAGGACTCGGGGTGGTCAGGTCTCCCGACTGAAATGATGTGGTGTTCAGGTAAAGATCAATACTTGGTCCGGTGTCGTCAGTGACCAGTTCATCGTCGCTTCCGCCAATCCAGACCTTCTCGTAACCGTGAGCGTCAATCAGGTTGACGGTGTCCAGTGCATAGTAACTGATCTTTCCCAGGCCAAACTGGTAGGATATATCAATCGGAACAATGAAGGTGAAGCTGAATTTTCCGTCAGTCACCGTTGCCTCACCTTTGTATATCTTTTTGTTCTGGATATAAAAATCTGCAACCTTGCTGGCAGGATCATTGGCCCGGGTCTGGTAAACCACGGGTTTGTCGTATACCGAAGTGTAAACCAACCCGTTGAAACCATCCAGCAGGTTGCCCGACAAGTCCTCGATCTGTCCTTCGACCGTTACTTTTGAAAGTGCATACAGGGTATCCGAAATTCGTTCCGGATTTTCCAGGCGAATGGCCGTTGTATTTACCTGCATCTTGGGATAAGCCAGCATGAGGGCCGGATCGCCAAGCAGGACAAAGTTCTTGATATTGGTATTGGAAGGAGTTTTTGCAGCCATGATGAGGTCCCCTAAGCGCGGGTATTCCCCGGTGGCGCTGTCGACCCTGAATGCCTCATAATAAAAGCGCTTGTTGTATACGAAGTTGGAAGTCGAGAAAGACTGGCGGGTTGTTGTGAACAAACCGATGCCTGCTCCCCTGGGGTTGAGAAACACAAGTTCCCCGGCACTGACCAGCAGCGGATCGTCGTAACGGCTGAATTCACAGGTGGCCGTGACAAAAACCGGCAGGCTGTTCTGGTTGCGGTACGATTGTATGGCGGGTATATCAAGAATGCGTTCTTCGGCCCAGGCAACCTCGCCGCCATGACCGGTGTAATTCATGATCAGGCATCCGTCGCTGATATCGTTGTTGATGGCATTATTGACTTCAGGATACCTCGGCCCGCTGCCCGTTTTTAATTGAACATAAGCGTCAATATAGATCTTGTTCACATTATACACCGTCCCGAGAGAATCCGTGATATCGGCCAGGCTTTCAGCCTGCTTTACGTGGGTGTTGTTATCCTCGTCATCACCGATGAAACTGATCTCATTGCGCCATGGGCCGAAATTATCCCGGTGCGGGAGCATGTAATTGATACTTTTTGATACCATCGCTTCAGCTTCCACCACCGTATTGACAGGAAAACGGCCGACTCCCATATCCATGGTCCCTGCGCCACCGCTTCCTTCATCGTTATCCAGACAGGCAAAAAAATCGTCGGTTACAAAAGATCCGCTGTATTTCAGCGATTCCCTCGATTGATACGCCGGAACCAGATTATTCCCCCCTCCCAGCAATCCCCTGTAGTCATAGGACGCATCACCGAAGAGCAATAAGTACCTCGGCTCCTGGCCGGCCGGCGCACGATCGTA
This sequence comes from uncultured Bacteroidales bacterium, assembly GCA_964447005.1. Lineage (GTDB taxonomy): Bacteria > Bacteroidota > Bacteroidia > Bacteroidales > JAGOPY01 > JAGOPY01. The sequence goes on along the minus strand of CAYUQP010000008.1, from coordinate 31,801 downwards.
TAGCATCTTCACAAAATCCCTTACTGCCGTGGCATCCTGGGCACCGGATGAGAATTCATTATATATCTGCTGCGGAGTTACAATAATCGAGCTCAGCCCGTTGTATTGCCGGTGATGATCGGCAATCCGCCGTGCCTGGTCCATGAAAAGCGGATGCGTAACAATAATATAGTCCGCGGGTTCCAGGCTGTGCAGATCCTGGTTTTCGACTTTCTCTAGGAACTCAGGCGAGTAATAAAGGCTTCCGTCGAAAGCGATGAATTCCCTGGGCTTATCATACAAGGCCTTGAAAGATACTCCGCCCGTTTCATCGGTCAACAGGCGGCTGCTGATATCCGTCGGATCGGTTACCTCCCAGATCATTATATCCGGCACTGAGGATTTCACATGATATTGTGCAATACGACCTGGCCCTGCATTCCTCACATCCCTGAAATCAAGCTGCCCCCCGGTGAAACGTAAATCACGGATGTAATTCAGCTCAATAAAATCAAGCCATCCGATATCAAGACTGCCGTTTTTTTCAAAACTGATCCTGATATCAACCGCTTCGTCTTTTGCATAGAACGACTCATAATTGGACAGGATCTGCCTGGCATAAATGGTGGGTGATCCGAGGAGCACCGATGGCACTTCCACATCGGTAAGAAAGTCGCCCTCCGTAAAAAAGCTGAATGCCGTCCTGACCGTAGATCTTCCTGCCATACCGGCTTTCAGATAAACAGGATAGCTCAGGTCAATACCGGTAAGCTCAAATGGAAAATTATATTCGGTTTTCTTATTGAAAACTTCACCGTACCAGGTTTTACCCGATTTTATGAGGTTCACGCTGTCTTTCTCATGATACGCGAATTCCTGGAAACTATAAAGCTCATAGGTCGCAGATTCCGAAAGGGTTACCCCTTCGCTGATCCTGAGACCGGCCTGGTCATCCACGGTCAGGAAATAATAAGTCTGCTCTGTAAAAATGTTGATCTCGTGGTCATACTGAAGGTAGAACGGGTTATACCTGATCACAACCGGTGACTCCCCGTAAAAAAGAATATAATCTTCCTGGTTGAATTGCCCATCGTCCTCTCCATGTACATAAATGGAATTTTCGATAAGGTCATCAATCCGGTCCGCAGAATTAGCTTCCTCCAGCATCCCGTTGCCGTTGCCGAACAACCTGATACGCTTCGGGTCAATCACTCCCGGGCTGATCCCCATTCCCTCCAGGTCTGAGTAAGAGATTTTATGGATGCCGGTCTCGCTCACTCCGATCCGGTACCAGTCCCCTTCCCTCAGCACAGAATGACTGGCATATTCCCGGCCACCGGTGATAGCAGGATCATGAACAGCCCTGCTTTCATCATATTGAATGACGAGCTTGAAGGAAACCAGTTTCTCAATCGCTCCGTTCTCCGAATTTTGTCTGAGCGGCAGCAGATATAAGGAACGAAGGGACTCTTTGCGCGCAGTAATAGTATTGGTGAATATCCGGGCTTGGTTCCGGATCAGGTGAAGATCAGGGAATTCTGAAATATTCCCGATCTCAATTGGCTCATACTCCGCTTCGGCCAGGTGGATGTCAGCATCATGAAATGAAACGCTTTCCGGGATAAAACACTGGTAAACCGGCAAAAAGCCAAGACTGTCATGATTCACCGCGCCGTCGAACATCATGACGGAATGACCCGGGTAAAGGGATTTGTAACCCTGCCAGTCCAGGTCCTCCCTGATCACATACTGCTTTTCCTGTGCTGAAACGCGCATGGAAAGACACATCAGGATAAGAAAAAACAGCTTATATAAGTAAATCTTTCGCATGAATCATTTCTCATGTAGACATAATAACGTGATAAATAGTTGCCTGAAAATGAAAAAAATTATTTGATCAGCACCAGCCTCCCGGTTGATTGATCGACCTGGCCGCTTTCATTTCTGACATTGATTTTGTAAATATACATTCCTTTCGCAAGGGTTGATCCCCCGTCATCACTGCCATCCCAGTAAATGGGCTCGGAACGGTAACCCGAAGGGTAAAGGCGGGTTTCCATTCTTTTCACAACCTGCCCGCTTAAATTATAAATCTCAAGTTTTACATCCAGTTCACCTTCAGCCTGGTTGGAGGAAAAAGCAAAATATGTGCTCGTACTGAACGGATTGGGATAATTGATAAGGTCTGTAACGGTAAAATTATCGGAAGGGATCACTAAAAATTCCAGGTATGCTTCAGTACTGTTATTGAAAACATCCCATACCTTAAAAGAGAGGGTATGTAATCCTTCTTCAAGATCATAAAATGGATACCTCACGGCCCCATTGGTGTAACTGTCCAGGTCTGATTCGTAAAACTCATTGAGTATGATTGGTTTATCCGTATTGCCATCCAGGATGGCCACGATATCATGACCGATTCCGGTACCAACCGTGTTGATCCCGCTGGAATCATGCACAAAAGCCAGCATATCAGGATTTTCATCCGTGATCCCCCCGAAAACAAAATATTCATTGTTCATAAAAAGTTCGACTTCAGGCCCTGTATAATCCGGTTTCATGGACTGGTCCAGCCCGCCTACAATGATATTACGGTAAAAACCGTGAGCATCCTCCGTTTCATTGGCGGCATAATAACTGATCTTCCCGAAACCATACTGGTAAGCAATATCCTTTGGCACGATGAAGGTAAAGCTGAACTTGCCATCTTTCACTTGTGCTTTTCCTTTGTATAAAATATTGTTTTGCAACTGGAATGCACTCTGGTAACTGGTCGGATCGGCAGCCAGTGTAGTGATCGTGGAGGGCTTATCATAAACGATCGGATAAACGGTACCGTTAAAATCCATACTGCGACTGAACGCGTTGATCACTTCTCCTTCAATCGTTATCTTCTTCAGGGCCTGCAAGGTGTCCGGATTGAATGAAACCTCCTCATCGTTGATCCGGGTGGTGACCACTTCATTCAACGGGTAAGCCAGGTGCAGCGCGGGATCGCCAAGAAGGATGAATTTCTTGTCATTACCGTCCACTCCCCCTTTGTTTTTGGCCAGCCTGATCAGGTCACCGAAACGGTAGTATTCACCATCCTGTTCTTCAAACATATACTCGAAAAGTGCAGTATTCAGGTTGAAGTTGGATCCTCCGAAAGTAGCCCGGGCCGTAGTGAACATGGCTACCGCACCCCCGTTTGGGTTCAGGAAGGTGTATTCCCCTGCTGAAATGCGCTCCGGATCATCATAACGACTGAATTCACAGGTCGCTGTGATGAAAATCGGCATATGATGATAGTTGGCCCAGGAATTGATGTCGGAATTCTCCAGGAACCGCTCGTGACCCCAGCCGACCTCTCCCCCGTGACCGGTGTAGTTCATGACCAGGCATCCTTTGTCGATCCGGTTGTTGATTGCACGGTTCACCTCCGGTGCCCGCTGGCCGCCGGGAGTTGAAACCTGTGGGAACGCATCAACGTAAATTTTATCAATATTGTACGCCCCGTAGCTTGTATCCAGGAAAGCAGCCATCTCCTCAGCCTGCCTGAGATGCAGATTGCCATCCTCATCGTCCGCAACGAAACAAATCACATTGCGCCAGTCTTTCATGACCTGGGCCGTATTGGTGGCATAATGTATGATCTTGTCCACGGCAATGGCCGCCTGTTCGGGCGTTTGAACCGGTAAGCGCCCGATACCGATGTCCAGCAGGTTGTCTCCGGGTCCGTCAAGGAACCCGTAATAATCATCAGATGCTATGGAATAAACTATAATGAGCGACTCTTCTTCCTCCCAGGTCGGGACATAGTTGGAATTATTTTCTATCCGGTCCTTGTAATCGAACGAAGCGTCGCCGAACAATAACAGATACCTGGGCTCTTCACCCGGAAGTGCAGTATCGTAAAGTAACTTCATGAAGTTCCTGATCGCCGTTACATCCTGCGCACCGGAAGAAAATTCATTGTATACCTTTTCTATCTCCGTAACAAAAACGCTTAGCCCGTCATGGTTGCTGTGGAATGCGGCAAGCCGGTCGGCCTGTTCCCTGAAGGATGGATGCGTGATGATGATCATATCACGGGCACTTTCCGCATGTAGGTTCTGGTTGGCTATCTTTTTAACAAACCTGACAGGCAGGTAACTTTTATCATTGAATGCAATGAATTCCTGGAGCGTGTCCTGTGGAATACGGAAAACCTGGCTGTTTCCGGATTGGACCGTCACAACCTTATGAACATCAGTGGGATCCGAGACATGCCAGATACTGACATCCTGCCCGGCATTCCCGAGAGTAAACTCTGCAATGGTTCCCGGAGAAACGGATTGGGGATCCCGGAACGACATCTGGTCACCGCTGAATACAAGACCCCTTATTGCGTTCAGCTCCAGGTAATTCAACCATCCGACAGAATTGGAAACGTTTTTTTGATAATTGATCCGGATATCGATTTCGTCCGAAACCGGCAGAAAAGTAGTGTTGCCAATGTATGGACGTGCATAGGAATTCGCTGAGGACGGTATTCCGCTTATATTGGCAGTCATGATCTCACCGCTGTTGTAACTAAATCTGAAAGTGGTGGTAACTTCCGACTTTGCAGCGATATACGCCCTGAAATATACCGGGCCGGACAGATCAATATTCGGAAAACTGAACCGGAAATCATATGAAGTGGTGACATCAAAAACTTCACCGTACCAGACCCTCCCGATATTGGAGAGGTTATAAAGCTCTTTTTCATGAAATACGTAATCAGTGAACTTGTTCACATAAACATCAGGCGGCTCCATACTGGATTGAAGGGAGGATATCCTTCTCCCGGGACCTTTATCAAAATTAAGAAAATAATAGGTGGAGTCGCTGTAAATATTCTGTTCATGATGAAAAGCCAGGCTAAACGCCTGATACTTCCAGGTGTGGGGTGATTCCCCGTAAAAAAGAATGTAATCCTGCGGATCAAATTTGCCGTCTGCTTCCCCGGCGACGAAAATACTGTTCTGTGCCAGGTCATCATGCCTGTATTCATTCAGGGATTCCGGTAGCATGCCCCCACCATTACCATAAATCCTTATGTTCCGCGGATCAATTGATGCCGGGTTTATTCCCATATTCTGGAGATCGTTATACGTGATCTGGTGTATCCCGGTCTGATGAACCGAAAACTTGTACCATTCCCCTGAAGCCAGGACCGAATTGGATGCATACTGGCTTTTCAAATCAGCAACAACTGTTTCCTCAATTGTGTAGTGAATCACCAGGTCGAAGGAGACCATGATCTCGTAATTTTCGTTGTAGGGATTTATTCGGATCGGGATGAAGGAGCACTGGGCCAGGGGTTTCTTTCGGTCGTAACTGAGTACTGACGTGATACCTGGTTCTGTCCCTAAAAGCTGGATACCCTCTATCATTTCTATCCCCTCCGGCGCGATGTCATATACAGGGCTTGCGATTGTTGCAGTAAATGAAAGAACTTGCCCCGGCAATGGAAATACCTCGCTGAAGACCGGCAGCCCTATATGGGGCCATTCATAGCGGGCATCCGGAAATTCAGCCCGTGTGAAAGTGATGCCATCATCCGTGGTGATCGATGACACCCCTTTCCATGAAATCGTCCTGTGGTAAGCCTCTTCCGCGGCATAGGAGTGACCCCAGGCGTAGAGCAATGCTATGACCAATGCGGTTTTTTTCATGATTATGATTATATTTCTGGTTAAATGGCTAAAAGACATCCTGAAAATAATTCAATTTTGATTTTAAAAACGTAATTTCATGGTTGTTATTGTCAAAATAATAAATGTAAAAAAAATTTCTTGGAATAAAAATTTATTGTATACTTGTACCCTCATTTTAAGGCAGGATTGATGTTGCATAGATTAATAACTGTAATAACCGTTGTAACAATCGTTTTGTTCAACACTCCGGGAAACGCACAGGATGCTCAGTTTTCTCAGTTTTATGCTAATCCGCTCTACCTGAATCCCGCACTCGCCGGATCTGAAATCTGCCCGAGGGCAGTCCTGAATTACAGGAATCAATGGCCCGGCCTGGCTAAAAGCTTTGTCACATACAGTGCGTCATTTGATCAGTACGTGAACAAATTGCATGGCGGCGTTGGCGTATTGGTCAGTCTGGACAATGCCGGCGACGGAATACTGAAGACCACCCAGGCCAGCCTGATATACGCTTACAGCCTGCAGGCCTCGGAAAATCTTTTTATCAACATGTCCGTGCAGGCAACCTTCCTGCAAAAAAGCCTTAACTGGGATCTGCTTAAATTCGGGGACCAGATCGACCCCCAACAGGGATTTATCCCCGGCGTCCCCACTATGGAAACACCCCCCGCCAATACTTCTGTTGTTCAGCCTGATTTTTCCGCCGGTGTCGCTTTCGGGTGGAAAGGGATCCTGTACGGCGGAGTTGCAGCCAATCACCTGACCGAACCTGAAATGGCATTCTATACAGAGAACACCAATAAATTACCTATGAAGATCACCGGGCATGCCGGCTTCAATATCAGCCTGGAATCCGGCGGATCAGGATTTACCGAAGACAGCGACCCTGGTTTTTATATTTCCCCAAATGTTCTTTACCAGCAGCAGGGCGACTTTCATCAGCTCAATGCAGGCTTGTATGTCATCCGCCTTCCGATCATCATTGGAACATGGTTCAGGCATAATTTCGAAAATGCCGACGCCATGATCGTTCTTGCCGGAATTAACTATAAAAACCTTAAAATAGGCTATAGTTATGATATTACCCTTTCTAAACTAAAAAGTAATACCGGCGGGTCTCATGAGATCTCCCTGGCATGGCAGTTCAATTGTATAGAAAAAAAGAGAAGGCTTCGTGCAATAAATGCCCCCGGGTTCTAGTTATAGTCGTTGAAAATAAATGTTAACCTGATATGATCAAATTCAATATTCTGAGATCAGTGCTCTTACTGGGCGTTTTAATTGCCCTGCTTGCCTCCTGTCAAAAAGAAGCGTCACGGACAACCGGTTGGGAATACAATAATCCCGAACTCGGCGGTTTTGAGGTGGCTTCTACCAGAGAACAAGCAACAGGACCAGGTCTGGTCCTCATTGAAGGAGGTTCGTTCACCATGGGCGCTAATTATGAAAACCTTACTTATGAATGGGACAATACCCCGCGCAAAGTTACCGTCCCATCTTTCTACATGGACCAAACCGAAGTTAGCAACCTGGATTATCTGGAATACTTATACTGGCTGAACCGTGTTTTCGGACAGGACTTCCCGGTCGTTGCGCGAAATGCCCGTCCGGACACCCTCGTATGGCGAGAAAAACTGGCTTACAACGAGCCGTTGGTGGAAAATTACCTCCGCCACCCCTCTTTCCATGATTACCCGGTCGTTGGGGTGTCATGGGTGCAGGCAAATGATTACTGCCTCTGGAGAACCGACCGTGTCAACGAAATGATCCTTATTAGCGAAGGTATCCTGGATTTTGATCCCGACCAGAAAAACAGGGATAACTTCAATACGGATGCCTATCTGGCTGGCCAGTATACAGGCCTTGTCAATAAACCGAAACAGAATCTCGACCCTTCAAGTACCGGTGAAAGGGCCGTTACGCTCCAGGATGGTATTCTCCTGCCCAAATACAGGCTCCCGACCGAGGCCGAATGGGAATTCGCCGCGCTTGGCCTGATCGGAAATACAGTCTATGAAAGAGTCGTCGAAAGAAGGATCTATCCCTGGAACGGCAATATTATGCGTACCGATCAGAAAAAATACTACGGCAGCTTCGTCGCCAACTTCAAAAGAGCCGATGGCGACTATATGGGTGTCTCCGGTAACCTCAACGACGGCGCCGACCTCCCCGCACCCGTCGGCTCATACTGGCCCAACGATTATGGCCTTTACAATATGGCAGGTAATGTGGCCGAATGGACACTCGACGTGTATCGTCCCCTCTCCCCTGAATTCGTTGAAGATTATGCCCCCTTCCGTGGTAACGTGTTCACTAAACCCGCTACGGATGCCGATGGATTCCTCCTCGAAGCCGACAGCCTTGGCAGAATGCCCCGCGTCCCGGTTACAGTCGAAGAAAGCATGAACCGCACAAACTACAGGAAAGCGGATAATATCAACTATGCAGACGGCGACTTCCAATCCAACATTTCCAACGACTGGATTACAGATCCCGGAAAAAATACCACTTCAGAAATGTATGAATATGGTGCAACATCAATGATCACCGACAAATCCCGCGTGGTAAAGGGAGGTTCTTGGAAAGACGGCCCCTATTTCCTCAGCCCCGGTACACGCCGTTTCCTCGATGAAGGAATGTCCACTAACTGGGTAGGGTTCCGTTGCGCTATGATCAGGGTTGGAGACCCGATGAGAGGTAAATAAAGAACTTGTACTTTGTTCCAGAACCCCATGCAGTAGCAACTGCATGGGGTTTTTTATATCTTTGCCCTAAAGCCTGACCTGTTATGATGAGCCTTGAAGAAATTTATAACATCTTTCTGAATTACCCGCAAATCACTACTGACTCAAGAACAGCCACCGAAAATTCAATCTTTTTTGCCCTTAAAGGCGAACAGTTCGATGGCAATCAATTCGCTTCTGTCGCACTTCAAAACGGTGCTGCATTTGCCGTAGTGGATGATCCGCTGGTTGTCGCAGGCAAACGGTTCATCCTTGTACCGGATGTTTTGAAGACATTGCAGGGACTTGCAGAAATACATCGCCGGCATTTTAAAGCTAAAGTCATCGGCATAACAGGGTCTAACGGAAAAACCACCACCAAAGAACTGGTTGGCAAAGTGCTGGCATCAACCTTTAATACGGTCATCACTGCAGGAAACCTCAATAATCACATCGGCGTCCCGCTTTCCATGCTCACGGTAAAACCTGATACCGAATTCGCCGTGATCGAAATGGGGGCCAATCATATTGGCGAAATAGCTGAATTATGCCGTCTCGCTCAACCCGGTTACGGAATCATCACCAATATCGGCAAAGCTCACCTGGAAGGATTTGGAGGATTCCCCGGTGTGATTAAGGCTAAATCAGAACTTTATGATTTTCTCCGGCTTAATAATGGATTGGTTTTTCTTAACAGCGATAACAACCTGCTTGTAAACCTTGCCAATGGGATGAACACTGTCACTTTTGGATCGGACAATAAAGCACTTTGCACCGGAACTATTAAAAACAGGGATCCATTCCTGTCTGTCGAATGGAGGAAAGGCAGTACAAGCGGACTGATAAACTCCCGCCTTTACGGCGATTATAATTTTGAAAATATTATGGCCGCAGTAGCTGTCGGACTTTTTTTTGGAGTGGATCAGGCAAAAATAAACTCAGCGATTGAAAACTATATTCCTGAAAACAACCGCTCACAGGTATTGAATACAGGTCAGAACAGAATCATCCTGGATGCATATAACGCCAACCCATCGAGTATGAAAGCGGCGCTTGAAACCTTCTCTCAAAAACCGGCAGAGAATAAAATGGTCATCCTCGGAGATATGATGGAGCTTGGCGATCAAAGCATGGAAGAGCACAGGAACATTATTGACCTGGTCGAAGAACTTGCCTTCGATGAGGTGATTTATATCGGTGATCATTTCTGCCAGGCCTGCTCCGGGAACAGGGCGACCTGCTTCCCCGAAATTAATGATTTCATCTCATGGCTCGCGTCCAACCCGGTCTCAAACAGGACCATCCTGCTGAAAGGCTCAAGGAAAATGCGTCTTGAAACCCTTATCAATCTTCTTTAAATGGAAAAGTACAACGCGGTCGGCCTGATGTCAGGCACTTCGCTTGACGGCCTTGATGTGGCAGCCTGTGAATTCACAAGGCATGAAGAGAAATGGAATTACCGAATCCTGCACAGCCACACCTATCCTTACACGAACGAATGGAAAGAGAAACTGGCCGGATTGCCCGAGAGTAATGCCCTTTCTTTTTCTTTCACTCATGTCGAATATGGACACCTGCTCGGCAAACTGACAAAGTCATTTCTTGAAAGCACTGGTTTCAAACCCGACCTCATCGCTTCACACGGCCATACAGTATTTCACCAGCCCGACAGAGGCCTTACGGTCCAGATTGGGGCCGGCAGTGCAATTGCTGCAGAAACCGGGATCCCTGTTATTTGCGATTTCCGCTCTCTTGACGTTGCCCTGGGCGGACAGGGAGCACCACTGGTACCCATCGGTGACCGTCTTCTTTTTGGCGATTATGACGCCTGCCTGAACCTCGGAGGATTTGCTAATATCTCCATGGAATGGAACGGGTCAAGAATCGCCTTTGATATTTGCCCTGTAAATATTATTCTAAATAAAATTGCAGCACAACTCGGATATGAATATGACCCTGACGGGACTATTGCCGGGTCAGGTTCAATAGTCTCTTCACTGCTGGAACAATTGAACAACCTTGATTACTATCAAAAGAAGGGTCCCAGGTCATTAGGTCGTGAGTGGCTTGAAAACTTTTTCATGCCCCTGATTAATAATTATCAATGCATGGAAAAAGATCTTCTCAGGACCCTCTGTGAACATGCAGCTTTCCAAATCAACCAATCGGTCGGCGACAGGGATCGGGCAACTGTATTGGTAACCGGCGGAGGAACCCATAATCTTTTCCTGATGGAATGTATAAGAAGGTCAGGTCCTTATAATTGGATATCAGCCCCCATTGAACTCTCTGATTTTAAAGAAGCTCTTGTGTTTGCTTTCCTGGGTGTATTAAGATTTATCGGTGAAACAAATGTACTGGCTTCAGTGACAGGCAGCCGGCAGGATCATTCCGGTGGTGCTGCTTTTCATTTGTTGGGATGATCGGTCTATACCTTATTATATATCTTACATTGAGAAGGACTATATTATAAGATCGCGGCAATTACCAGTGTTAACAAAGATTTAACAATTTTTTTTTCAATAATCCGAAATGATTTTTTAATTTTGATTTCAGATCTGAAATTTTTAGATCAGAGCAACCAGGTCTCAAATTATACTATTTGATTTAATTTATGCCAATATTTTAATAAAATATTTGCTTTTTATCTTTAATTGTTATAAGTTTGTGCTTGGATGTGTAAAAGTGTTTTGTTTAATTCATGCTAAAAGTAATTAAACCTATGATGACAAGAGATTACTCTTATTGCCAATAACTTAAAACAATTTGGATATTGAAACACTAATTATTAATTAAAATTCTATTATTATGGAAACAAACTACGAGTTAAAACACAAATGCCTGCTGGTGCCTCTAAAGGCAGTACTGCTGGTTCTAGTCATGCTCCTGGTTGGGTTCACAACCTATGCCCAGTCGGGCAAATCAGTGAGAGTGGCTACCAACGAGCAGCTGATCGAGGCCATGCAAAATCCTTCGATTGGTCGCATCGAACTCCAGGCTGGATACTATGCGTACCTGAATTACCAGGCGGAAGATGGTGCCTGGGTGGCTAAAGCAAAACAAGACGGCGGAAACCGTGACGTGCTGTGTCTCTATTATATTATTGGAGAAACAGGATGCTTTGAGCCCCTGGATGACCCATATCCGGGATATGATGTAGGTACTGCACAGGCAGGATTCATCGAACCCTTCCCCGGCTGTAACTGTTGTCCTCCATTTCAAAACTATCCTGGAGCTGTCTGGTCAGTTACATCCAAACCCTCGCCTACGGCAGATGTTATTTTTGACACACCTGCCTTAGAAACTACAACCTTCTGGTTCAATGAACCTGGTGAATATATTTTGAGGTATAGCTGGCCTGCACCTTTTAACTCACTGGTTGAAACCCAGTACATCTATTACGGGCCGGTCACTATTGACCTGACCGCTGATAATGTTTGCGAAGCCGACGGTCTTTCAACAACAGTTAACTTCGCCTGGTCCAGTGCGTTCCCGGAACCCGGCACGATTATTTCGTGGACTTTGAATGGTGCACCTTACGCCGGACCAACTGTATCCGGCCCCTTCACCCTTACAGTACCCGAATGCGGACCGTATGTTCTCGGTGTAACAGTTGACCCAACAGACTGTCCCCCGGTGTACGAAGAAATCGTGATCTGGTTTGACTGCGAACCGTTAGCCGATGCAGGCCCGGATATCGCTGTATGCAACGACATGTGCGTCTCCCTCGATGGAAATGTTACCGTTGCAATCCAGTCACCTTCATTCGCGTATTCCTGGGTCAATATCAGCGGACCGCAGGACCAGACACTGACCTTCTCACCAGATGGCGGTTTTATGCAAACAGATGTTGAAGCATGCCGTGATGAGTTCATCAGTGATCCTCCCTGCCCCTATGGTGAATACGAGGTTCAATTACAGGTGCAGAACGGACTGTGCTACGCCGATGACAACGCCCTGGTAAGATTCTACCAGCAGCCGACCTCCAATGCAGGCCCTGACCAGCACCTTTGCAACATTTTCACTGCTCAGCTTGCCGCTGTTCCTTTCGGATATTGCGGTACTGAAGGAGTGAACTTCTGGGCTACCAGCTACTGGGAAATTGTTTCCAAAGCTGATCCAAATGCTGTTATTGCCTTTGTCCCGTCAATAAATGACCCGAATGCAGTCGTGACAATAACCAGCACTGCTGATTGTCCTTACGGCGAATACACCTTCAGATGGGTGGAAGTCAACTCGGCTTATCCGCAGGAAGGCTGCACCGCCTCAGACGATGTGTCGATCTTCATCTATGAAGACCCGGCTCCCAACGCAGGCCCCGACCTGGTGTTCTGCAATACCTTTGCTTTCTCCCTTTGGGGAATTGGCGATGAGCCCTGCTACGAAGGAACTGTTGTGGAATATTCATGGGCAAAGACCTGCCAGCCCGGTGACGCGCAAGTTTTCATTACCGACGGCAATACTGCCAACCCGGATATTGAGATCATCTCCATTACAGGTTCAACTGCTTGTGATTATGGTAAATATTGCTTCGAGTTCACCCAGTGCAACGGATACCTCGGTGACAATGACCAGTTCGAAGATGTTTGCTGCTCAACCGATACCAAAGAAGTTTGGATCCTTGAAGAAGCCGCTGCTGATGCAGGTCCCGACCAGCATATCTGCTACTCCTTCGAAGTCACGTTGGGTGCAATCCCGACCAACTTCTGCGGAACCGCCGGCGTGAATTATTTCACCTGGGGCATGTGGGAATTCGTCAGTGGTCCTGCCGATGTGATCATTACTGATATTAATGACCCGAACTCAACAATAACCATTGATGATATGGATGAATGTCCTTATGGTGTTTATAAATTCAAGTGGACCGAATATAATGGATTTGGAACACCGTTCCAGGGCTGCTCCGACTGGGACGAAGTTGAAATCTATATGTATGAGCAACCTGATGTTGACGCCGGTGAAAACCTCGCATTCTGCGATCAGTTCTCATTCTACCTGGATGGTTCCCTTGAACCGCTTTGTAATACTGCTTTCCAGACTCAAATAATCTGGTCAGTTGTAAGTTCACCCGCACTTTGCGATATTACTTTTACCCCTCAGGGCGGTCTCGACCCAATGGTTGATATCGCTAACTGCAACGCATGCCCATATGGCGATTACGTGTTCATGGTAAGAGCCGAAACAGGCTTCTATAACGAGTTGCAAGAATGGCAAACGGTTTGCTTCGATGAAGACCAGGTCACCGTGACCATCTACGAACATCCTGACCAGGTTGACGCCGGAGATCCCCAGCTGCTTTGCGACGACTTTACGTTCGACCTCGCAGCCGACCTCGGCGAAGACTATTGCGGAGCAAACAGCCCGTGGTATTCCTGGGCAGTGGTTTCAACCCCTGACCCAACCTGCACCATCACCTTCTCCGCTCAGACCAGCCCAGCAACTTCCGTTGAAGTATCAGGCTGCACCGGAGAATGTGCCTATGGGGAGTATGTCTTCAGCTTCACCGAATGGAACGGACTGGAAGATTGCTACTCCACTGATCTGGTAACAGTAACTATTCTCGAAATGCCTGATGCAGACGCCGGAGCGGATGTTGCGGAATGCGTCGGCCCGAATGATGACCTGTGCTATGATATGACCGCTGAACTCGACTATTGCTACAGCATGATGGGCCTCTGGACCAAATCATGCGGACCCGGCGATGTCGTATTCTCCGATGTCAATGATCCGAATGCCGAAGCTTGCTTCGAAGAACCGGGACGCTACAAGTTCACCTGGAAAGTGTGGAATGCTGCCGAAGGTTGCGAAGACGAAGACGAAGTGATCTTCGACCTGCTCGAACAGCCTGTCGCCAGTGCTGATGCAAGAGAGATCTACACGGAGTGTAATACCCTCTGTGTCGACCTCGGACTGGCCGGCGTTAACAAATATGTCTATATCGGAACTGATCAGGGTGAATGCCCGAACTACCAGGATTTCGCACATTGGACCGTCGTTTCCGGACCTGGCGTCGTTACCTTCGACCCGGCTGAAACCGCACCCGATGCCGATATCTGCGTGGATGCTTATGGCGGATATACCTTCAGGTGGAATGAAATCAACAAGTCTGTAGATGGTCTGCTCGAATGTTCAGACTACGTGGATGTGTATGTTGAATTCAACGAAACACCCGAACCACAGGCAGAAGGCGGAGAGATCTGCGGCAACTGCTTCGACCTCAACGGTACGCTGGATGCCGGGTTTAACCCGTCCTTCTACTGGGAATTCATTAGCGGACCCGGAACACCCACGTTTGATCCGAATGAAATCGATCCGGAAGTTTGTATTGAAGATTATCCGGAAAATTACGGACTGTATACCTTCGTGCTGCACCAGTTCAATGGCGAGTGTGAAGGAACAGCAACCGCAACGATCCTGTTCAAGGATCTGCCCGACCCGGTCGCGATCTGCTACAAAAATTTCGCGAATGAGTGCGGACCGGATCCCGGACCACCTCCAATAGATCCTCAGGGATGTCTGACTGAAGATGATGTACTTTACGCCTGCGCCGAAGGTAATAGTGTGTTCTTTATGGGTCCGGATTGCCAATGCGTGCCTGGATTTGACTGGAACAATCCTCTTTACTATGGATGGACCTTCGAATGGTCTTTAACTGGCCCGGCTGGAACTGATGTTTGGTCATTTAATGGATACTATGACTTCGATGAAGGTATGTGGCATTATCCAACCCTGTATGTCACCTGGGGCGAATGCTGCGACACCGCTCGCATCTACCTCACCATTACCACCGATGAGCAATGCGAACTGACGCTCGAATACAAGGTTTACGTATACCACAAGCCGTGTGTGGATATCGTCGGACCGGAAGTTGCTGAAGTAGGCCTGTTAGAATTAGGCGTACCTTATGAATATTGCAACAACTGTCCTCCGAATCCGTGCCTGCTCTACACCTGGACTGCCGAACCGTGCGGACATATCGTCTACGGCCAGGGAACTCCATGTATCGGTGTTGAATGGGATAGCTACGTGATCAACGACGGTTGGGGCGAAATCACCCTGACAGTATTTGACACCTGCACCGGGTGCTGCAACTACGATTCCTACCCGGTTAAGGTTTACCCGTCGGGTACCCTCGGAACCGCAGTGTTGTCAGGTCATGTCTATTATGAAAACAACTTCAATACCCCGCTGAACGGTGTTGAGATCCAGTTGTGGAACGGTAACGTGCCGGTTATGTCGACGGTTTCATTCAATGATATCGAAGGTGGAAACGGTGTTGGTTACTATGAATTCACCAACCTGAGCGCAGCTACATCGTTCGGTGTCACCGCTTCTTACGGTGCTCCGTGGTACGGTGCCAACGCAACCGACGCTCTTGCTGTCGAACTGAGGTCACTCGGTATGAGCTACCTGCCCGTAGGCTTTGTCTATGACGATGTGGTAGAAGCAGCAATGAACGTCAACAACAGCGTTGTACCGCTGATCACTTCCGTGGATGCTCTGTGGATCAAGCAGCGCGCCATTAACATGGTGAACTACTTCCCGGCTGGTAACTGGGCATTTGACCAGACCATGCAGACTACTGCAACCGTTGGATATGATGTCTATGCGCTAAGCATGGGTGATGCCAACAGGTCAAATATCCCGAACTCCAACTTCAAGAGCCTGTCTGTGGATATGATCACCGACGGTATGATGAACGTGGTGAACGGACAGGAATTCGAACTCCCGGTCCGTATCGCTGAAGCCGATGTGTTTGGCGCTATGACGCTGCACCTCGACTACAACCCGGCTATGATCGAGGTTGTGGATGTGGTTGCAATGGAAGGTATGCTGAGCAACATCAGCGGCAACACGGTTTCCATCGCATGGAGCAACACCAACCCGATGGCCCTGGCTGATAACGATGTGGTGATCACACTGAAAGCGAAAGCTATCGGTGAGATCGCTTCCACCGAATCCGCCCTGACCGTTGGCTATGGCTCTGAATTTGCCGATCCGACTGCAAAGGTGATCGAACCGGTTACCCTGAAAACCTTCGGTGTCACCACCGAACCGGCTGCTCTGGATTACTTCCTCAGCTCCAACAGGCCTAACCCGTTCAGCACTTCAACCTTTATAGAATACACCATGCCTGAAACCGGTAAGGTGAAACTGAGCGTACTCGATATGCTCGGCCAGGAACTCGCTGTCCTCGTCGACGCTACCCAGAACGCCGGTTCCTACACCGTCGAGTTCAGCGCTGCCGGCCTCGCAACCGGAGTGTACCTCTATAAGATTACAGTTGACGGCGAAACCCGTGACTTTATCTCCACACAACGTATGGTTGTATCCCATTAATTCATAAATATTCCGAAGAGGGGAACAAGTTTCCCCTCTTCGGGTTTTTTCTCATTGAAATTGAAACCGTAAAGATATCGGCACGAACAGTCAGGAATGCAATTTAAACTAGTCATATTGATCTTGATCCTTTACCCAACAATCATGAAGTCCCAAAACGCCACAGCAACCTTAGGAGATGTTACCTCCTGCCCGGGTGAAAATACCCTGGTGCCGCTCAACGTTATGGATTTCAATAATGTCGGGGCTATGACTATTTATATCAGCTACGACACCAATGCCGCACAATTTTTATCCATCGAAAACATCAATCCTGCAATACCCGGTGGTATAGCATTCTTTACAAACAGCAACCAGATCAATATTGCATATTCCTATACGGAACCTTTCTTTATCACCGGCGAAAAACTTTTTGACCTGAGCTTTACCTTCCAGGACGACTCGACCAATCTTACCTTCCTCCCTGGTACCGAGATCGCCGACATCGAGCTTGTTGTTATCCCGCTGGATACCTTCCCCGGAAGTATTTCCAATAGCATAACCCTTATTAATCAACCAGACAGCGTACAATCTTACCCGGATAATGACGTGATCTTCAGGGTCACCGCAACGGGCAATATAACTTATCAGTGGCAGGAAAACAGCGGAAGCGTCTGGGCTGACCTGCAAAATAATGAAAGATATTCAGGGGTCACCAATGATACCCTCACCATTAATGATGTACCTGTCAGCTTTAACGGCAACACTTACCGGTGCGTGCTCACTGCTGATCCATGTACCGTGATTTCCGACCCGGCACTCCTGGAAGTAGCTATTGCTTTTCCGGCAGCAACCCTCGGATATATCAGCTCCTGCCCTGATCAGCAGGTGCTGGAACCGGTGCTGGTCGGAGACTTCTTCGACATTATTGAATTTAACTTTAACATTACCTATAATACTGAAGCATTAGACTTTTCAGGTTTGTCGGATGTTCATCCTGATCTTGCCAATGGCACGCTTGATGTCACACCATCAGCAAATCCTCCAGGTGTTGCAATTCACTGGGAAGATGACATTCCAATCAACCTGGCCAGCGCAACTCTATTTGACCTGGTGTTTGATTATATCAACCAGGATCAATTAATATCATTTGGAACCGGTACCTATGTTCTTAATTCCAGCCAGAACCTTGTCAATATTACGCTGAGCAACGGATTGTTAACTCAATTCAGCACACCTAATATTAATGAGCAGCCGTCCGATCTCACCGTGATGGAACCAGGAGAGGCGCAGTTCAGCGTCACTGCCACAGGAACGGAAGAATATCACTGGATGCTGAGTACCGACAATGGGGTTTCCTGGAATGAACTGGCCGAAGAGCCACCTTACTTTAATGTCACTACACCTGAACTTACAATAACACCTTCTGTGTATGATATGAACGGCTACCGCTTTGCCTGCCGCTTGTCGAGTGAGCATTGCACGTTGAGTTCTGAAGGGGCTATTTTAACAGTAGACACCCTCACCGGCATATCAGACCAGGAAATTAACAATGATATAATACTATTCCCGGTTCCTTTCAAGGATTTTCTGACGATTGAACCCGACAGATCAGCAGCGTATCATTCAGTGGGCATTTATACCATAGATGGTAGGGAATGTTACTACAATACCTTATTATATAGTAATGGTGATGATAAAATCATAAAACTTAACGTATCATCACTTACACCAGGATATTATGTTCTTCAGTTGCAGGGCATGAAACACGGTTTAATTTACAGCAAACAGAAGAAAGTGATTAAAATGGACTGATTATTAAAGCATTAAGATATAAGAAAATAATTAAAATTTAATGATATGAATAAGAAAATTTACCTTTTACTAACTGTACTTCTGGCTTGGTCATTTAATTTGAAAGCACAGACAGCTCAAATTGAATCACTCACAGCGAACCCCGGATCGGTGGTATCTTTTGATATCACAGTCGGTGGTTTACCGGCAAATGTCGGTGCAGTTTCCATGTTTATTGGGTATGATCCGAATGTGCTCACTTACGTGGGATCAACACTTGTGGATGCGGACTTTGACGGCTACATCGCCAATGATATGGGTGGAGCCGGAATGGTGGGTATTCAATGGACAAATCCTGACGGGGCACAACTTAACGATGTGCTCTTATCGCTCGAATTTCAGTATAGCACTCTGGGCGGTTCATGCGATGTAACTTTCGGGCCTGGTTGTGAGTTTGCCCTCACTGACCTGAGCTCTGTTGAGGTTAGCTACATCAATGGAGGAATCGGCCCAAACGCAGGTTTCCCAACCGTCACAATTGATGAGTTGGTTGAAGAAGCCGGACCTGTTACACTTGGAATTACCGGGGCAAACTTCACGGAGACTGCAGGAGCATTAGAGTTACATATTGGATTTGACGAATCAATGATGCAGTATGTAAGCTACACGACTACCCTGGATTACCCCGATCAGCTTTTTGTCAACCTTGAAAGCCCCGGTGTTCTTGGAGTATCCTATACAAACACCAATGGGGATGAACTCAATGAGGAGTTCTTAACGCTTACCTTCAACTATGATGGCACCGGAATCACTGAACTGATATTTCTGGATGGAACAGAAATAGCCAACACATCAGCAACTGTTATCGGCGTTTCTTATGACAATGGTAAAATCACACCTGATCCGACTGATTATAATCTCTGGATTGAAAACAAAACAGGCGTTCCCGGCAATGAAGTTGCCATTGAAGTTTACGCCGGAGGATTCGATGTTGACTATGTAATGGGGGCAGTTACCCTGAATATCGGATACAACCCTGCCCACATGACCTTTATCGGTGTTACAGACGCTAACCTTGCAGGAGTATACGCCAATGCATCCACTCCCGGGCTTATTAGCATAATGTGGTCCAATTTTGATCCAGGGTTCTTCCCCTTTGATGGTACTCTTTTCAGCCTCAACTTCGACTACCATTTCGGTTCGAGTGCTGTAACTTTCGAGGGTGGTTGCGAAGTGTCAGACATAAATCTTGAATTTATTCCTACAACCTATACTGACGGTAGTATTACTTTTCTCGCTGGTGGCCCTGAAGTCAGCCTGCCCTCGATAACAGGTGTTATTGGCCAGGCTATCTCCTTCCCTGTTACTGCCAATAATTTCGGATTATATGAACCCGCAGCAGTCTCCTTATTCATAGGTTATAACAGCAGCGTTCTTACATTTACCGGAATCACTGAAGATGGTATTTTAAGCGGAATATTTGCAAATGAAATGCCGGGCTCACAAATTGGTATTCAGTGGTTCGACATAAACGGTATTCCGGTCGCAGACAATGACGTCCTCTTCACCCTCAATTTTATTTATAACGGAGGAGTATGTGACATGACTTTCAACGCGGGATGTGAATTTGCCGATGCAATGCTTACAGTCATGCCGGTCGCTTATTATGACGGAGCAGTGATCACCGGCTCATACTTCGATATCAATGTATTCCTGGAAGGGCCTTTTAACGGTGCTACTATGAATACCTATTTGAACGACTTCGATCTGATTCCCTTATCACATCCATATAGCGGAACTCCATGGTCCTATAACGGCGCGGAAAGTGTTGGAGCTATACCGGCAAATGTTGTAGACTGGGTGTTGCTGGAAGTCCGTGAAACAGCCGGTGGTGTTGAATCGGCCACTGCTGCCACCATGGTAGCACAACAGGCTTGTTTCCTGCTCAATGACGGATCGGTGGTTGGCCTTGATGGTTCAAGCAATGTCCTCTTCCCAATGTCATTTAACGATAATGTTTATATTGTCGTTTATCACAGGAACCACGTCCGGATCATGTCAGCTGATGCGCTGACACAGGTTGGCGGTGTTTATACTTATGATTTTACTGATGATGATGCAAAAGCTTATGGTTCTTATCAGAAATCATTAGGATCTGTTTACGGAATGTTTGCAGGTGATATAGATAACGATGGAGAGGTCTTCTCAATCGACCTGGATTTAATCCTACTTGATTATCCATCATTCGATGTTTACCTGAATTCTGACCTCGACCTTGACGGTGAAGTTTTCTCCATAGACCTCGATGTCATCCTGTACAATTATCCATTGTTCACTTCTATTCCATAATAATACCGATATAAAGTATTACTTTTGCGAAAAATATTAATTAATGATCAAGATAAACACTCCAGCTATGAAAAAAATAAAATCACTTTTAATCCTGGGCACCGTGCTTTTTATGGGATTTGCGGGAATCTCGCAATCCATCTTTTACCGTTTCAACAATTATTACATTGTTGAAGCGGAAGGACCTGATACATTGATCTTTGATGTAGAAGCGAAAAGCGATGTAAACACAACCTATACAACAACATTCACATTAAAAATAAATTTCAGTACAACGGCTTTTGGTTCCAGCGCTGTTCCGGTAGTTGTTCAAAAACTAGCGTTAGCTTCACCCAGCGGATATAACCTCAATACAAATGTTATATCGGCAGGTTCTAACCGGTTTGCCTCCACCTTTAAAGCCTGGCCTTTTGCAACTCCGCATACCGGAAATAGTGGCGGTGGATTTGAAACTGCATATCTTAGCAATTTAACGACAGATTACCAGGGCGTTGTCAGATATAAAATGCTTATTACCGGGACAGGGGATCTTGGGATCCAATTCCAGATGACCGGTTCAGGTAACATGACCGCAGGGCAAAGTTACGTTCTGACCTCGGGTGGAACAACTTCAACAAATTACACACCGGTTACCGCCGTAAATAATTTAATCAACCTGCCCCCTGATCCGACTAACTTTGACCTTATGATCACTGAAATCGGGGACCCTTCCAACACTACTACGAATTTTGTGGAGATTTACAATGCCGGAACCACGGCAGTGGACTTGAGCTTATTTCCATGGTATCTTAGCGTGAATGGAAGCTCAAGCGTTATGCTGACCGGTTCAATTCCAGCAGGTGCAATATACACGGTAGGTTATGACAATACAGACTTCTTACCCAGTCTTGTTTCGACGGTTGTGGGAACCGGTGGAAATATGCAGTATCTGCTCTCTGTCTTCGGCGATTACAGCAGTGGGAATGCAATCGATGTATATGACGGCATGGCCAGCGGTTTTGATTTTACAGGAAAGCATGCTGTCCGTCATTATGATGTCATGAGCCCTAATCCAACTTTCACCGGAACAGAATGGGTAGTTAGCGATGCATTTAATACGGATATGACACCCGGAAGCCATGGATCAACCCTTAACTGGAACGGAGCATCAGCCTCATGGCGCACCCAAGCAAACTGGGCTGAAGGTTTTATTCCGGATGCAGGACATAATGTTGAAATTCCTGATTCCGGGATAACACCCGTGATCAGTAACGGAAGCAATGCCTTCGCGCATAACCTGACAATTGGCAACCTTGGCCTCACTATCGAATCAGATGCAGTTAATGGTGACGGTTCATTGATCACCTATGGAACAGTAACCGGGACAGCTACTGTTGAACGTTATTTAGCTGCCGACCGCTTCTGGTATGTTTCAAAACCGGTTACCAATGCAATGGCTGATGTGTTTTTGCACATGTGGTTATATACTTACAACGAAGCGGCAAGCACATGGGATGCCTTTATAGAGGATGAAACAACCCCGCTTGAAACCATGAAAGGCTATGCAGTCTGGACTTCCAGTCTAAATTCATATGATCCGGAAATTCCCCCGTTGGGCAGTGTTACTACTTCTTATGACAACACTCCAAACTCAGGTCCTGTCAGCACCAGCTTAACCAAAGCCGGCGACGGATGGAATTTCACCGGTAACCCTTACCCTTCAGCACTTGACTGGGAAGCTGCCGGCTGGACAAAAACCAACCTGGCAAACGACATGTATGTAGTTTGGAACGGCGCTACCAACTCCACATACTCTACCGGTGGTGGCAGTACTAACGGTGGTACCCGTTACATTCCAGCCGCCCAGGGATTCTTTGTTCAGGCAGGTGCACCCGGGACACTCGGAGTTAACAACTCAGTCAGGACACACAGCACCCAGGATTTCTGGAAAAGCGATGAAACGATGGAGAATCGACTGAGCCTCACTATCTCCAACGGTCAGATCAGTGACGAAACGGTAATTTATTTTAATGAATCAGCAACCCCGGAACTGGATTACTCGTTTGATGCACGCAAACTTATGGCAGTTGCTGCTCCACAAGCTTACACAAAACTTGGCGAAGATCTGATGGCAATCAATACCTTTAACAATATCCCACAGACGCCCAAAGTAACCATGGGCATCAATGCCCCGGAAGAAGGTGAATATTCGATTATTGCTAGTAATATTGAAAGTTTCGACGCGACTACCCCGGTTTACCTGGAAGACCTGCTCACCGGTCAGAAAGTTAACCTGCGTGAAACGAATACCTATACATTCTCCTCAGGAGAAGGAACTACTGAGCGTTTCGTAGTTCACTTCGCTGAATACCAGGGCATCGGAGACAACACATCAGGTGAGGTCAATAATATTTATGCCGTTAACCAGACCATTTATGTTGATTTTAAAGGTTCTAACGGAGCAATTGCCATCTACAATATCCTTGGACAGGAAATTAACCGTGCCGTTGCCGGCTTAGGTTTGAATAAGATTTCCGTTCCCTATGGAAATACTGTTTACATCGTGAAAGTTATTTCTGATAACTCCACTGTGACGAAGAAAGTGTTCGTTAAATAATTTTAACGCGAAAAGCTTAATTAATTAGTAAATTTGTAAACGATAAAAATAAAAGCTATGAAAAAAGCGATAAAAATAGTTCTCCTGACAGTTTTCTTCATCACCTTCACAGTGGCATTAAACAGTGTACTGGGACAGCCCATGCCAGGCGGCGATCCCTCCAGCGGTGGTGTTAATCCGCCTGTAGGAGGCTATGCACCGATTGGCAGCGGGCTTATCATCCTGCTCTCACTTGCTGCCGGATATGGAAGCAAAAAAATATACGACGCCAGGAAAAAGTTAGTCGAGTGATTTAATTCTCGTAATGCAATGATCCTGCTTTAAAAGCATCTTACCTCTTATAGATCAAGAGAGTGTTTTTTTAAACACTCTCTTTTTTTTTAACCATAACGGACAACGACTCTGAAAGCAACTATTGTGCTGATTATCTTACCTCTCAGAAATCCACCCGGCATAATCGGGTAAATCAACATTAATCAAAAGCTGACTTTGTCAGGTTCTCAAACTTGCTTTGTTATTATTTATTTCTTCCTGACAAGAAAAGATATCGAAATAAATATATAACTATTTGCCTTTTTAATGATTAATGTGAAATATTATCCTTATCTGAACTATCTATTAACTAAATCAAAGAGTCATGAAAAAACTATTTAAACCCACCCTTTTTCTGGCGGTATTGTTAGCCTCACAGGCAGCATTAGCTCAATATCCTGTTTGGGACGATCCAAACAGTTTACCTCAATGGATGACCCCTGAAGAGGAACTCCGCAAAAAGGAAATCGGATTGAATTTTGTAAGAACCGGAGAGCCGACCGGCCCGGTCAAAAGCATCGCGGAATTCGAGAAACATAAAGGAGCGTTGATCCGGTACAATAACGGACTGGGTATTCCTTACAGCGTTGTTGCAGAAATCTCGGAACAAAGCAAAGTTTACACGATTGTTGCCAATACTTCCCAACAAAATTCTGCAATAACCAATTATTCCAATAATGGAGTCAATATGAGTAATTGCGAATGGATCTTTGCTCCTACGGATTCTTATTGGACCCGGGATTATGGCCCAATGTTTATTACAACGGGCAACAATGACATTGCAGTGGTTGATTTTCCCTACAACCGCCCGAGGCCTAACGATAATGCCATTCCCGGCGTAGTGGCTAATTATCTTGGAATGAGCACCTATGGAATGGACGTGATCCATACCGGAGGCAATTATATGAGCGATGGCTTTGGTATCGCAGCCTCGACCGACCTGGTCTATGAGGAAAACGATTTTGATTCACTGTATGTTGACCAGGAGGTCCTGGATTTTCTGGGAATCCAAAACTACCATGTCACACTTGATCCGCTTGGAGATTATATCAGACATGTGGATTGCTGGGCCAAGTTCCTCGATGTGGACAAGATTCTTATCGCTCAGGTTCCAACAAATAATTCCAGGTACAGTTACTATGAGCAGGTAGCAACTTATTATGCCAACCAGATCAGCTCATACGGTACGCCTTACCAGGTTTTCCGGGTGTATGAACCGAACGGGCAACCCTATACTAATTCTTTCATTTTGAATAATAAAGTATATGTGCCCATTACGAATTCATCCTATGATGCGGCAGCGCTTGCGGTGTATCAAAATGCGATGCCCGGATATGAGGTCTACGGGTATTACTCAAGCAGCTGGGCATCAACGGATGCCCTTCACTGCCGGGTCCATGAGATTGCAGATGCCGGGATGCTCCGCATAACTCATATCCCTGTAAATGGCTCATTCGCCTATCAACCCACTTTCCAGGTCAACGCGAATATTATCGCGCATAGCGACCAGCCCCTGAAGACCGACTCCCTGTTCATAATCTATAAAGCCAACCAGGGATCTTATGATACGGTGCCACTGACTTTTTCTCAGGGAAATACTTACACGGGCTCCATACCTGTGACAGTCGGCGATACGCTTATCACTTATTATTTGTTCGCCGCCGACCAGTCAGGACGCAGGGAAAACTGGCCTTTGATCGGAGCACCGGGAGCACGATCTTTCCATATCATACCCGAACCAGTGCCTGTAACGGGTGTTACACTCAGTCCGGTATCGGCAAGTATAGAAGAAGGACAGACATTGCAACTCACGGCAACGGTCCTGCCAGCTAATGCCACCAACAAGTCCGTAACCTGGAGCACCAGCAACGCATCCGTGGCTACAGTCAGCACAACAGGCCTGGTGACCGGAATCGATCCGGGCACTGCCATCATCACTGTGACTACAAACGATGGAGGATATATTGCAGCAAGCAATATAACAGTCACCGTTAGCTCTACACCTCTTACAGCTTCAGCCACTTACACCCTGGGACATATATCCACCGATAATCAATTCACATCCATATCCTCTTATTCCCGCTGCCCCGGTTATCTGACTGTAACCATTCCAACCGGAGCCGTGATTGTCGGGGTCGATGTCAGTTATTCCATGACGGCCAGTAATAAAGGCTATAAATCGGATCAACGGTCGCAGCTCAGGTGCACTTCTCCCGGAGGAATTGCTGAGCCTTCCCTGGCCGTCGGTGTTGGCAACTCAACCGGAACATATAACTATAACCGGACGAATCTGACCATTGCCAATAATGTGACCGGCGGAGGAGATATTCAGTTTGAGCTGCATGCCGGCAGAACATACAGTTCGAGTGGCTATTCAGGATGCAGCACTTACAACAATAGAGTCAACAACAACACTTGGACCGTGACGGTTTATTATACCGTACCCAATGTTCCGGTGACCGGAGTCACAGTAGATCCCATAACAATGAATCTCTACATCAATGATACAGCAAGCCTGGCTGAAACGGTATCGCCGGCTAATGCATCCAACAAGAACGTAATATGGGCATCCAGTAATCCGTTGGTTGCGACGGTAGATGATTCGGGTTTGGTAACCGCTACAGGCGAAGGCGACGCTACGATTACAGTAACAACGGAGGATGGAGGATTCACGGCAAACTCTGTCATCGCCGTTATTAATGGGACCGGTTCAGTTTCGGCAACCTATTCAACCGGTGATATTCCTACGGATGACCAGTTCGTTTCATTACCAGGATCTTCGGCCTGCCCGGGGACACTATCAGTAACCATTCCTGCTAACGCTTTCATCATCGGTGTGGATGTTACATACTCCATGACCGCAAGTCAATACGGCTATATGGCCGATCAGCGTTCACAGTTAAAATGCACTTCAACCGGGGGAATTGCAGAACCCATTCTGACAACCGGCTCTGGCAATTCTACCGGAACCTTTAATTATGAAAGAACTGGTTTGGATATTGCCAACGGGGTTACCGGCGGAGGAGAGATCCTGTTCGAGCTTCACAGCGGGAGAACATGGAGTTCTGTAGGTTATAACGGATGCCAGACTTATAACAATTACATCAATAACAATACCTGGACCGTAACTGTTCATTACTCTATGACAGGCATACCGGTGGCCGGGATCAGTGTCAATCCTGCTACAATGAATATGGTATTGAATACAACATGCCAACTCACTGCGACGGTTTTACCTGTAAATGCCACCAATAAACAAGTGACATGGACTTCGAGCAATACTGCCATTGCGACGGTTGATGCGTTTGGGCTGGTAACTGCGACAGGTGGTGGAAATGCCACTATTACCGCAACCACTGTTGACGGAGGATTTAGTGCCACGTGCGGATTGACTGTGACAGTACCTGTTACAGGCATCAGTGTCACACCAGGTATTTCCACCTTATACATAAACGAAACATGTCAGCTTTCAGCCTCCATAATGCCTTCCGGTGCCTCCACTCCGGCTTATACCTGGAGTTCGTCAAATCCTGAAGT
Organism: uncultured Bacteroidales bacterium; assembly: GCA_964447005.1. GTDB lineage: Bacteria > Bacteroidota > Bacteroidia > Bacteroidales > JAGOPY01 > JAGOPY01. The sequence continues at coordinate 4,529 of CAYUQP010000008.1, read as the reverse complement.
AGCCACTGTGAGCACAAATGGCCTGGTGACCGGTGTAGGAAGCGGCCTTGCTTATATTACAGCGACTTCAACTGATGGCGGATTCACCGATTATTGTGAAGTAAACGTAAATTCGTCCTGTACCGCGGAGGGAAACATTACCTTCGAGCGATGGGATAATATACCCGGTAATGCAGTAATTGATCTGACTAAGAATATAAATTATCCGGATAATCCAACGACTACCTCCACACTGACTTCGTTTGAAATTCCGTATAATGTCGCGAACAATTACGGGGTTAAGGTGAGTGGTTACATTTGTGCACCACTGACAGGCATCTACAGGTTCTGGATTGCCGGGGATGATAACGTAGAACTTTGGTTAAGCACCGACAATACTGAAGCAAACAAAATCAAGATAGCATATCACACAGGTTATACACGTTCGAGGCAGTGGAATAAATACAGTACACAGAAATCTGTTTATATCAATCTGGTGCAGGGTCAGTCGTACTACGTTGAAGCCCTCATGAAACATGGCTCTGGCACGGATAACATGGCAGTAGGCTGGTTAAAACCGGGGCAGACAGGCACTTCACCTTCCCAGGTTATACCCGGCAGCGTGTTATCACCAAACGGACCGGCAGAAACTTCATTGACTTTACTTGAATTATCTGACGTCGTTGAAAGTCAGGTCTTCAGTGTGTTTCCCAACCCAACTTCCGGCAGGGTCACCATTGCTGCTTCAATTAAGCCTGAAGGCAATGCAGAGATTACGGTTGTTTCGCCAAACGGGCAAATTATGCTAAAAGAAAGGGTATCGTTTGATAACAATATAGAACTTGAACTGGATTCAGTCATTTCGGGATTCTGTATCTTGAAAATAGAAGCCGGCGATTATACTGAGTATAAAAAGTTATTCATTATTAAATGAAGCCTTAATCTTTCTTCATTCCGTTTAATATTTTTAAAAAACAGTCAGAGGGTGCCTCATCAGAGTGCACCCTTTTTTTATCAACACGATCGACAGCAATCTAATCATCCGAAAAACTATTTATACCAACGCTTATTTGTTATTATATTTTAATTATTTTTCTACAAATTATTATCACAATATTTGTTTTTTTTCTATTCTTGTTGTAAATTTACATTTCTGTCAAGTTTTGAACAAATGCAGCCACATAGAGCATTGCCTCCACCGTGAATTCAATTGTATTAGTTCAATACCAAACAGTTTATAATCAAGGTGTTGATATTGTTTTTGATGCGGACAAGCTTAAACTAAGAAATAATACTAACCACAATAAACCCATACGCAAATGAGTATTTCTACTTTCTTCAATTTTGGCATCGCTTCAAAGGATGCCGGAAAGGCAAATAATTACAAAAATTTGCTGCACAGAGTCTTAAACCTTCTATCCATAGCATTAATTTTTTGGGCTATGATCATTCCTTCAGAAGGGTTGACCCAGGTCATTGACCGATCAGGAAATAATCAGGGAATCATTACCGAACAACCGGGGGACAATACCCCTGAGAGAGGAAGGTATAATGTGCCATATGCCGAATTATACGATGATACAAGGAGTGGCAATCTTACGGACCAGTCAGCCGTAGATATTCGTGGAATCACAAGCCAGTTTGTGATATTGGCAGGTGTAGTATTCAACAGCGACTATGAATGTGCCACAGATTGGCCTTTTAGAACAGCCTCATCATATGAGAGAACTCAGATGCTGTTTTTGGCCAGCGAACTTGGCCCGTCGCCAAAAACATTCAATTATATGGAACTGGCAAGGCATGTAACTGGCTCCAGCGTTGTCAGTAACTTCACTGTAAAGCTCATGCATACCTCTGCAAGTACCTTTACAGGCCTGACCAATTACGTTGATATGTCTACCGCAACCACCGTGTTTAATTCTTCATCCTTCACAATACCAGACGGAAGCGGGACATGTGGTTCTAATACCTTTACCTGGATGACGATCAACTTTTCCACCAACTTTGTCTATAACGGGACAGACAACCTGGTCGTGGAAATAAACTGGGGGCCGCGAACTTCCGGCACCACTTCCAGATCGGTTCTTTCTGGAATTTATCCGGAGGAACGGGTGATATACGGTTACGGGAGCAGTGCAAATCCGGCGAGACTTGGGAACAGCACTAATCGCCCGAATATACGGTTCGGTTACCAGATCCCGGTGTTTGGAACAGTGCAGGATATGGTCAATGAGTTCATTGAAGGTTGTGCAACTGTTTCAAACATATCCTATGTAGGAGATAACCGGGCCATTGGTTTTTTTGAGCGCCGGACCGATAATCCCGATTTCCCGTTTGCGAAAGGTATTGTGTTATCTTCCGGGCAGGTTACCGATGCGGCAGGCCCGAATATTAGTACGAGTAAAACCACCCAATTCGGTACTGCCGGGGATTCAGACATCGCCAATTTAGGAGGTGGTACCTCTTATGATGCAGCCAGTCTGACATTTGACTTTGTGCCTAACTCAACATCAATCAGTTTCAGGTACATATTTGGTTCCGATGAGTATCCCGAATGGGCATGCAGTCAGTACAACGATGCATTTGGCTTCTTTATCAGCGGACCTGGAATTACCCGGCAAAATATAGCACTGATTCCAGGTACCGGCACAGCAGTTGAGATCAATACGATCAGGAAAGATGGTTATGATCTTTTATCGAGTTGCGATACGCCCCCACCACCAGCCTGTTGTAGTGATGAAAATATCACTTATTATGTGACTGTAGCTCCAGGGAGTACAACCATTGAATGGGACGGAAGGACCGTTGAACTGACTGCAGCCCTGACAGGGTTACAGCCATGCTCCACTTACACGATGAAGTTCGTCGTTGGAGATATTGTCGACTCCAAATGGGACTCAGGCGTATTCCTGGAAGCCGGAAGTTTCGGGGAAGAAGCTGAAGTCAGCCTTGAAAACTTCAACTATGAAGGAATAAGTACCAATACACTTTTCATGGTGTGTAATCCAAATACCCTCAGGGTTTCAAGGCCGGGCACAGGGGATTTATCCCAGCCTCTTGATGTTCCTTTGACGGTCAGCGGCACTGCAGTTTATGGCACTCATCACAACCTTCAATCACAGACTGTAACCATTCCTGCCAATCAAACTTACGTAGATGTACCCTATTCGCTGTTAAATAATAACCTGCCTGGCGGGACAGCAACCATCATTGTGAATACGCCGGCAGGGTGTCCTTGTGCCGGAACCACCGTTACAAAAACCATAACACTCTATGAAACCTATGTATTTAACACCATTACCCCTACCGCAGCCTCATCTTGTTCTACACCAAATGGGTCAATCGAAGTAAGACTAACTCTTGAGGCGCCTACTAATTTATTCAATTTCACTTATGTTTTAAAGGATCCTGATGGAAATCAGCTTTCTTCTTTTTCAACGGTTCAAACTGTATATACCTTTACTAACCTCGATGCCGGTACTTATATTGTCGAAGTATATGATGATGTATCCTGTACATTATTATCTAACAGCGGTATCGTTGTTAATGCACCGGGGTTGCCAACCGTTACATGTCCGGCAAATTTCTCGGTTTGTGTGGATGCCAGTCCCGTCACGCTGGCAGGAGCTACCCCCACTGGAGGAACATACAGCGGGACCGGCGTCATCGGAGGAATATTTTATCCGGCAACGGCGGGTGTAGGAAATCATGTGATAACCTATGTTTATACGGATGGAGGAACAGGTTGTACCAATAACTGTTTCTTCACCATTACTGTAAAGGCCTTACCGACCGTTAACTGTCCAGGCAATTCCTCAGTTTGTATTGATGCAGTGCCATTCAGTCTGACAGGGGCAACACCATCAGGAGGAACTTACAGCGGGCCCGGGGTGAGTGGCGGAGTATTCTCGCCTGCCAATGCCGGATTGGGACAAAAAACAATTACTTATGCCTATACCGGGCCTAATGGGTGTACCAACTCCTGTACCTTTACTATAACGGTCAATGATTTACCGGCAGTGGACTGCCCGGATGATTTTGGGGTTTGTTATAGTGCAAGTCCGGTTACCTTAAGTGGTGCAACCCCGTTATCAGGAGTTTATAGCGGAACCGGAGTGACTGCCGGTGTGTTCTACCCTGCTGTTGCTGGTGTTGGAACTCATACCATAACCTATACCTATATTGATAATAATCTATGTGATGATTTCTGCGAATTTCACATCGAGGTTTATACTGATCCTTCATGCACCATAACCGGTGAATCCGGCCCGCTTTGTCCTTTAAAAGAAGAAACTTATAGCGGTCCCGCCGGAACAGGTTATAGTTATGCCTGGTCCATATCAGGTAATGGAAGCATAGACAGTCCAACAAACTTACAAGATGTAGATGTGATTGCCGGAACCGGTTGCAATCAGACATTTACGCTTCAGCTGACGGTCACAGATGCCAATGATTGCAGTTCGACCTGCGAAAAAATAGTTAATGTGAATGACACCCAGGCACCCGTCATCACCGACCTGGCCGACTATAGCCTGGCAACCTGCAACGAA
>CAYUQP010000007.1:0-119705 GCA_964447005.1 uncultured Bacteroidales bacterium | reverse complement strand
AAATAATAATGAGCCAAAGATGCGCCTTTGCTGCGCCAGTAAAATGGACAAAAACGGCAATTCTAGGGTAGTGCGGATGGCTTTACTCGCACCAGAATGCGTCAAATATGCGCCAAAAATGGCATCATATATAGTAAATTAACATTTATAGTGAATTCACAATCAAATAGATAGGACGGAAAAAAGTGCGAATTGGGAATCCCTTCATCCGCACAGGTTCTTTTTTAAACGCTGACAAGTCCTGCGGACGCTTTCAGGTTTGAACAGATTCTGACCGACCTGTCAGCGTCACCCCCAGGCGTGACCTGACAGGGTCAAAAATCGACAAAAGCGCACATTGCCTCAACGTACACTAAAAACTTTCCAAAACAACCCGCTCTAATCTCCTTTTTGGTTAATTTTGCCCGAAATTCAATACGTTATTTATTCAAACTACTTTTGCTGCATGCATATATCAAAAGAAGACACGGGGAAGCTTACTGCTACCGTCAAACTGACCATCGGCCGGGAGGATTATGAGGAAAAAGTGATGAAAACGCTGAAGGACTATCAGCGTAAAGCCAGTATTCCCGGGTTCCGGCCGGGAAAAGTACCCTTCGGAATGATCTCTAAAATGTACCGCAAAGGTTTGGTGCTGGATGAGCTGAACCACCTGATGGCCGAAAAGCTGCAGAATTACATCGCTGAGAATGAGCTGCGGCTGATCGGCAACCCATTGCCGAACAAGGAAAAAGCACCGGAGATCGACCTGGAAACACAGACGGAGTTTGATTTTTATTTCGACCTGGGCTTCGCACCGGAAATCGACCTGGACCTGAAAAACAATATTGCTGTCGATTATTACAAGATCACGGCTACTGAAAAAATGATCGACGATCAGATCAATGATATTTGCCACCGCGCTGTCCATCACGATCATGAGCATAATGATGAGGCGGAAGGCGAAGAACATCAGCACGAGCACGAGGAACTGCCGGAACTGAACGAGGAATTTTTCAATAAGGTCTTCCCCGGTGCGGAAATCAAGGATGAGGCGGCTTTCAGGGCCAAGATCAAAGATTCCATCGAACATTCCCTTGCCAGGGAAAGCGAACGCTTTTTCATGAATGCGGCCGTGGAAACACTCGTGGGAAAAGTTGATTTTGACCTGCCGGAGGAGTTTCTTAAAAAACTGATCCGGGAAAACGATGAGTCGCAGCTCACCGAAGAACAGATTGAAGCACAGTACGATAATTTCGTCAAATCCGTCCGCTGGCAACTGATCGAAACCAAACTGATCAGGGACCATGAACTGCATATTAAAGAAAGCGAAATGAGGGATGTGGTCAGGGGTTATTTTACCGGCCACATGGTCAATGCGGAGGTCAACGAGGAACAGGAAGAGCGGCTGAACAAAATCGTGGACTCCGTGTTAAGCAACAAGGAAGAATCAAACAGGCTGCATGACCAGTTGTATGACCAGAAACTGCTCGGGTTCTTCAAATCCAACCTGGAAATTGTCAATAAAGAGGTTGATTATGATGAATTCATTAAGATGATCACTCAAAAGAAAGTATAAGATGAAAGTGAACGAATTTCGTAAATATGCCGTCAAACACCACGGTTTGAGCGGCCTCACCGTGGATCAGTACAGCTCGATGGTCGGGAATTACATCTCCCCTACCATCATCGAGGAAAGACAACTGAATATCGCCACCATGGACGTTTTTTCCCGCCTGATGATGGATCGGATCATTTTCCTGGGCGTCCCGGTCGACGATTACGTAGCAAATATCATCCAGGCGCAACTGCTTTTCCTGGAGTCGGCCGACCCGGTGAAGGACATCCAGATCTACCTCAACACCCCGGGTGGCATGGTTTATGCCGGACTGGGAATTTATGACACGATGCAGTACATTGCCCCTGACGTGGCGACGATCTGCACCGGCGTCGCGGCTTCAATGGGCGCCGTGCTGCTCTGCGCAGGGGCCAAAGGCAAAAGGACCGCCCTGAAACATTCCCGGATCCTGATCCACCAGCCGATGGGCGGTGCGTCAGGCCAGGCTTCAGATATTGAAATTACCGCCAAGGAGATTCAGAAGATCAAAAAAGAACTGTACGAGATCATCGCACTTCATTCAGGCCAGGATTACAAGAAGATCTGGAAAGACGCCGACCGCGACTACTGGATGATGGCCGACGAAGCCAAGGAATACGGTATGATCGACGAGGTGCTCGAGAAGACCAAACAAAAACCCGCTTAAGATGCCCAGGGCTGCACAAAAATGCTCATTCTGCGGCCGTGACCGGTCGGAGGTCAACATGCTGATCGCAGGTATTGACGCTCATATCTGCGATGCCTGCGTGGCACAAGCCCAGGCAATTCTGAGCGAAGAGCTGATCAGCACAAAGAAGTCTCCGGCCCAGGAAATCGAGCTCAAGCCCCCTTCCGAGATTAAAAGTTACCTTGACCAGTATGTGATCGGCCAGGAAGAAGCCAAAAAAGTGCTTTCCGTGGCGGTTTACAACCATTACAAACGGATCAGCCAGGTAAAGGAAGATGATGAGGTGGAGATCGAAAAATCAAACATTATCATCGCCGGGGAAACCGGGACCGGCAAAACCCTGCTGGCGCGGACCATTGCCCGGATGCTGCGTGTGCCCTTCGCCATTGCCGACGCCACCGTGCTCACCGAAGCCGGCTATGTGGGAGAAGATGTTGAAAGCATCCTGGCCAGGCTCCTGCAGGCTGCCGACTACGACGTGGCTGCGGCAGAACGCGGCATCGTTTTCATCGATGAGATCGACAAGATCGCCCGCAAAGGCGACAACCCGTCCATTACCCGCGACGTTTCCGGTGAAGGCGTCCAACAGGCGCTGCTGAAACTGCTGGAAGGCGCCATCATCAACGTTCCTCCCCAGGGCGGAAGAAAGCACCCGGAACAGAAATTCATCCAGGTCAATACCCAGAATATCCTTTTCATCTCCGGCGGGGCGTTCAACAATATCGACAAGATCATTGCTTCCAGACTCAGGACCAACATGATCGGTTACCAGTCGAAGGAACAGGAATCCTACGACAGGGAAAACCTGCTGCAATACATCTCCCCCTCTGACATCCGGAAGTTCGGCATGATCCCGGAGATCGTCGGGCGCTTCCCGGTGCTCACTTACCTGATGCCGCTGGACCACGATGCCCTCAGAAGGATCCTGGTTGAACCGAAAAATGCCCTGGTGAAACAGTTCACCAAGTTGTTCAAAATGGACGGGATCGACCTGAAATTTGAAGATGACGCCATGGAATTCATCGTTGAAAAGGCTACGGAACACAAACTGGGCGCACGCGGACTGCGGTCCATCATCGAGGCGATCCTCACTGACGCTATGTTTGAATTTCCGTCGAAAACCGGTTCTAAAACCACAAAACTTACGATCAACCGTAAGTACGCCGAGGAAAAATTCAGCAAATCAGGCTTGTCCAGGCTCAAAGTAGCCTGAGTGTAAAATTGGCATAATTGTTGGATTTTCCATGCATGATTATGCTCAGACGTCTTTTTATACTTGCATTCATTTTACTGAACCTCAGTGCTTTTGCCCAGGAGGAGCAAATGACTGTGGTCAATGGCGCGATCATTGACGGTGACACCGTCGCGGTGATCCAACTGAAGGAGGTGAACATCATATCATGGGCTAATCTTAGCGCCCGGGAAGCCCGTCAGATGACAAGGCTCATTAAAAATGTCAAGATCACCTATCCTTACGCCCACCTTGCCGGGGTTATGCTGGAGGAATACCGGGATATCCTGGAAGCCTGTCCGGATGATAAGGCCAGGAGGCAGGTTATGAAGCAGGTCGAAGACCAGCTGGAGGAGCAATACGGGAAGGATCTGCGCAACCTGACCATCAGCCAGGGCAAGATATTGTTGAAGCTCGTCGACCGCGAAACCGGGAATTCATCCTATGACCTGGTCTCCGACCTCAGGGGTGAGTTCAGGGCTGTTTTTTATCAGACTTTTGCCAGGATTTTCGGTTTAAATATGAAACTGCGGTACAACCCTGAAGGCGAAGACCGGGAAATTGAATCCATTGTAAAAATGATCGAGAACGGGCAATTGTAGGCGCTGTAATTATTTGCCCCTCCCCTGCACGACGATCAGCACAGTATAGATCAGGATCTTGAAATCCATGGCCAGCGACATATTCTCGATATAAAGCAGGTCGTATTTAAGGCGTTCCACCATCTGGTCCACATTTTCCGCATAGCCGTATTTCACCTGGCCCCAGGAAGTGATCCCCGGCTTGATCTTGAACAGCAGCCGGTACTCAGGCGCTTTCTCCACGATCTGGTCAATATAGAACTGCCTTTCAGGGCGGTAGCCGACCAGCGACATGTCGCCTTTCAGAACGGAATAAAATTGCGGTACTTCATCGAGCCTGACTTTGCGCAGATATTTGCCGATCGGGGTGATTCTGCTGTCGTCCTTTTTAGAGAGCTGTGGTCCGGCTTTTTCAGCATCGGAGTACATCGACCTGAATTTGTGCATTTTAAAAATACGGCCATGCAACCCTATCCTCTGCTGTGAATAAATGATTGGTCCTCTTGAACCGGCTTTGACGCCAATTGCAATAATGATAAAAACCGGGAATAACAGCGTGAGGGCTACCAGGGAGGCGATGATATCGATCAGGCGTTTCATGGATTGCTGCCAGGGCGGCATCAGGTCCTGCGACACCTGGATCAGCGGATAATGCCAGATGGAGGTCATTTTCACCATCCCCATCAGGTAATCCTGCATGTCAGGGATGATCTTGATCACCACTTCGGTTTCTTCGAGCATGGTCAGGATCGTGCGGATCGTTTCGCGTTCCGAGCGTTCGATGGCAAGGATCACTTCCTCCACTTTATGCTCCTGGATGATCTGCTTCAGGTCCTGGAATTTGCCCAGGTGCGGCAGGTACTTGGCGACTTTGAACGTATCATAATCCACAACATTGACAAAGCCAACGAACTTATTCCCTGATGGAAATTCCTGGCGCTCAATCTCTTCGAAGATCTTCACCGCGTTGCCATTACTGCCTACGATAACTGTGTTGAATCCCAGCTCTTTGCGGTGTATTTTCCGGACGGTTCCCGAGGTCAGGATCAGGCGGAACATGTAGGTAAGCCCGAAATGGAACAGGTAAAGGATGATAAATAACTGGTAATAGGATTTGTACGTGACGATCACATCATCGAGGATCAGCGCAAAAAAGATAATTATAACGCCGACCAGGGATATAAAGGAGGTCTGGCTGAGTTCGCGCAACCTCGATTTCCTGTAAATCTTGTTTACGTTGTAAGTGCCAAGGATATAATACAGAATCAGCCAGAATACAGGTACTACGGCAATTCCAAGGTAAAAATTGCGATCATTCAGCACTTCTAAAAGGCTGTCGAAAACAGTTTTTTCAATTGAATATTTCCTGTACAGAAAAAACAAAGTCCAGGCCAGCATTGCCGATAGCAGGTCTGCTACGATGTATTTAAAAACCTGTAGCTTTTTATTCATTAAAGATTAGGTCTGGTTACCAGTTTAATATTGTCTATAAAAAGCGACGCATTGTCTATACCTGCCGGCAAATCCGCCTCGATATAAAACATATAGGTCAATGCTTCAACCGTTTCATTTACAATCGGTGTAAAATTAACATAGATTTTGTTCCACTCTTCTTTGGGGGGAAGGATCAGAAAAGACCTTTCTTCCACCGTATAATCCATTCGTGTAATATAAACTCCAATCACAAGCGGAATATTGTTTTTGTAGTTCAATTCAAGAAAAATAAAATCCCCCCGGTCAAAAGCAAACCCGCTCCCGTCACCGTTATCTGAAACCAACTGCAGGTAGGGATTTGTTTTATCCAGGTAACTCACTCCGGAAAACTGGGAGAAGTCATCAGTGAATGCTTCCGGGGCATTGGCCGGCTGTGTCCTTATGATTCCCGTGTCACTGTTCTGGCTCGGCCGGATGGCAAGGCTGGCGTCTTCAAAGTCTTCCATCCAGGCGAACGTGACATTTTCGTAATAAGTAGTTGTCCCGGTGACATTGGTGACACTGTCAATGGTAAACCTGAACGACTCATAGATGATGGGCTTCCAGCAAGGATTTGGGGCGCGGGTATCGGAGATGCCATTCAGCAGGACCCCTGCCCGAATTTCCAGTTTGTGATCGCCTTCAGCCAGCACCGGGATGAGAGCAGGCAGTTCAAAGCCTCCGATAAGGTCGTCGTCGACGTAGACCCACACATCCGTAATATTCTGGGAAGGCGAGCCCTGGACATCCGGATCAGTCACAAATCCAAGGGTATCGGCCTGCAGGTAAGAGGGTACTGTCTGGTCCCCTTCAAACGGATCGCAGCCGGTGATCAGTATCCATGCTATGAGGAATCCGAAATACCTCATGTTCAGTGTGAAAGACCTGTTGGCAGTTCCTTCATTTTGTCCAGGATCTGGTAGGCAACGCTCAGCGCTTCATAGCCATCGTTGATCGTGACCGGAGGCACGGTATTGTTGACAATTGCATTGTAGAAACTTTCGAGCTCCGTTTTGATGGCATTCAGGGTGGATATTTCCGGTTTTTCGATGGATATCCGCTTCTTCCCTCTTTTCCCGCCCAGGTCTATGATCATAGCCAGGGGATCCTCATTTTCAGCGGGAGGATCATCGATGCGGATGATCTCTACGTCTTTTTTAAGAAAATCCACGGCAACATAGGCATCGCGCTGGAAGAACCTGACCTTGCGCATATTTTTCATTGAAATTCTGCTTGCGGTAAGGTTAGCCACACATCCGTTATCGAATTCGATCCGGGCGTTGGCTATATCCGGCGTCTCGCTGACCACCGCAACTCCGCTGGCATGGATTTTCCTTATCCCTGACTTCACCGCGCTGAGGACTATGTCGATATCATGGATCATCAGGTCAAGGATCACCGGCACATCGGTGCCCCTGGGATTGAACTGCGCCAGCCTGTGGGCTTCGATGAACATCGGCTTGCTGATATGCTGGCGGGCTGCCAGAAAGGCAGGATTAAACCTTTCGACATGGCCGACCTGTACTTTTACGTTCGCTTCATCAGCATAAACCATCAACTGCCTGGCTTCTTCCGGGGTTGTAACTACAGGCTTCTCAATAAAGACGTGCCTGGCTTTTCTCAGGGCTCTTGAAGCACAATCAAAATGAGAGATCGTGGGGGTGACGATATCGACCACATCCACTGCGTCGATCAGTTCATCGATGCTGTCAAAATGCCTGATCCCGAATTCCTTCTCGACCTGGGCCGCGGTTTTTACATCTGCGTCGTAAAAGCCGGTAAATTCATACTCTCCTATTTCCCGGATACATTTTATATGTATTTTACCAAGGTGACCGGCTCCCAGAACCCCAATTTTAACCATCTTTCAGAATTTTGTGCAAATGTAGTTTTTTTAGGAAAATTGATTTACTATTTTCGCCACCTGAAATCAACTGTTTATTGTAATATAATACGAATGTTACAGGATACTTATCGTCATAAAGGCTTAAGAAAGAAACTGGTGGATTCGCTCCGTGAAAAGGGCATACGTGACGAGCAGGTTTTAAAGGCTATGGAAAGGGTTCCCAGGCATCTTTTCCTGGATTCCTCGTTCCTTGAATTTGCCTACCAGGATAAAGCGTTTCCCATCGGTTCCGGGCAGACGATCTCTCAGCCATACACGGTTGCTTTTCAGACCCAGTTGCTGAATGTAAGACCGGGCGACAAGATACTTGAGATCGGCACAGGATCGGGTTATCAGTCCTGTGTATTGCTTGAAATGGGTGCAAAGGTCTACACGATCGAGCGCCAGAAGAAGTTGTTTGAAAAGACCAGGGATTTTCTGCCGACGATCGGCTATAACCCAAAAATGTTTTATGGAGACGGGTATAAAGGCCTTCCCTCATTTTCTCCTTTTGATAAAATTATTATCACTGCCGCTGCCCCTGAGATTCCCGGGGAACTGATCAGGCAGATGAAAACCGGTGGGATCCTGATCATTCCGATGGGACCACCGGAGGTCCAGACTATGTTCACGGTCGAAAAAATCAGTGAATCAGAAACAAAACTCACTGAACACGAGCAGTTCCGCTTTGTGCCGATGCTGGGAAATAAAGCGAAAGACTAAGAAATCTTTTTGGTACAAGTTTTGATCATCACTTTGAACTTTGAACTAAAATAGTTTTGTTTAATTTTGCAATTCGAAATACTAAACAAGTATATATATCGTTAAAATGTATTAATATTAATTTAAAATTATTTTAAAAATGAAAAAAGTATTCTTTGTTTTACTAGCTTTTGTGATTACATCCGTGACCCTGTTCACGTCTTGTACCGAGGAAGAAGATCCTGTTAATTTACCACCATCGATCAGTTTTGTCTCCGGTGCCGGCTATGTTTCATCTGACGCAACACTTGAGGTGAACACCCCGTTTGTTGTGAAAATTCTTGCTGAAGCCAATGTAACTTCCGGAGCTAAAATTGAAAAGATAAACATTACGAGGATTTTCGGCAATCAAACTGTTGGCGACACTACCTTCACATTCAATGACGCGACTGTTACGTTTGAAGTGACCTTCATGTCCTATCCCCAGGTTGGAGTTGAGAATATCGAATTCGAAGCCGTGGATAAAGACAATCAGACCAAAAAGATTACACTGAAGATCACCACCACGGCGGCTGCCGGCGGAGAGATCGACACCTGGACGCAAAAGATCCTGGGTTCATGGGACAATCTCACCGGAAGCTCATTTGCTTCGGTGAACGGTATGGTTTACACGCTTGACCAGGCATTTGCTAACCAAGCCCTTATCGACTACATGTACTGGTGGGGTGCTTCAACCAGCGCGACCATCGGCGCACCGGACGATCCGAATGCTGCCCTGGTATTCAATACCGGCGATTATCAGCTTGCTAACTGGTCTACCAAGAATGCAACACGCTTTAAGACCACCACGCTTACAGCGGCAGCTTTTGAAGCCATTACAGATGATACGGAGATCATTGCCAATGCAACCGGCGCCGACCAGACCCGTATCGGAACCCTGGCTGTTGACCAGGTGATCGCTTTCAAGACCGTTACCAACAAGTATGGATTGATTAGGGTTAAAGCAATTGAAACCGGATCAGCAGGCACGATGACCATGGATGTAAAAGTGCAGAAATAATCTTTTTTTAGAATATCCGACGACTAAAGCCGTCGGTTATATTTTTATAACTTGCACGGAACCAACGGCTTTAGTCGTTGGTTCTTGCTATTTTTAAAAAAACCGACGACTGAAGCCGTCGGTTTTTTTTACCTCATCCCCTTTACCCCCTGCCCCCTAATCCCCCTCTCCAATATGGTGAGGGGGACAGGGGGTGAGGCTGTGATTTCGTTAAATTTTCGTTAATTGAAATCTGCTGAAAATAGATATCGCTCAAAAATGGTATCTTTGAAACATGATTGAACGGAACGAAATACTGGACAACCTGCCCCACCACCTGATGCAACTGGTGATCGATCAGCCTTATAATGATTATACCTCACAAGACCACGCGCTGTGGCGTTATGTGATGCGTCAGAATGTGCGATACCTGAGCAAAGTGGCACATGGATCGTATCTTGACGGTCTGAGCCGGACTGGAATTTCAATAGACCGGATACCGCACATGTACGGGATGAACCGGATCTTAAAGGAGATCGGATGGGCTGCCGTAGCCGTGGATGGATTCATTCCGCCTGCCGCTTTTATGGAATTCCAGGCATACAATGTCCTGGTCATTGCAGCCGATATCCGCCCCATCGACCAGATCGAATATACGCCGGCCCCTGACATCATTCATGAAGCGGCAGGCCACGCTCCGATCATCGCCGATCCGGTGTATGCCGAATACCTTCGACTGTTCGGGGAGATCGGAGCAAAGGCCTTTTCATCGGCAAGAGACTATGAAATTTACGAAGCAGTCCGTCATTTATCAATCCTCAAAGCAGATCCGTATACCCCGGCGGTAGCCATCGCCCGGGCCGAACAGGAACTGGCCGCGGCTGAAGCCATACAGGAGGCCACCTCCGAGATGGCCCAGATCAGGAACCTTCACTGGTGGACCGTCGAATATGGCCTGATCGGGGATCTGAAAAACCCGAAAATCTATGGCGCCGGGCTGCTTTCATCCATCGGAGAAAGCTATTCCTCGCTTCAACCGTCCGTTATAAAGCTTCCTTATTCTATCGATGCAGTTAATTACGGTTTTGATATTACCACCCGCCAGCCTCAGCTATTTGTTACGCCTGATTTTCAGCATCTTACCGATGTATTGAATGAATATGCAAATACAATGGCCCTGCGCACAGGAGGTGCCGAAGGCGTTGTGAAAGCGATCGAATCGGGGTACACCGGGACCTGTGTTTTCAGTTCCGGGCTGCAGGTTTCGGGCACTTTCCAGGAAGTGAAAATCCACCGTGATGCACCCATTTACATTAAAACCGACGGTCCTACGCAGCTTTGCTTTGAAGAAAGGCAATTACCAGGCCATGGCAAGGAATATCATTGCCACGGCTATAGTTCCCCGATTGGAAAGCTGAAAGATTCCGCGACACCCCTGGAATTGATGTCAGACGGGGACTTACAGGAGACCGGTATCAGGACCGGTGAAATTTCAAAACTGGAATTTGAATCCGGCGTCGTTGTAGAAGGCAGGCTGGAGAACCTTACCAGGATGAAAGGCAAGCTGCTGCTCATGAGTTTTTCCGGATGCAGCGTCACCTTCCGTGAAAAGATCCTGTTTGATCCATCCTGGGGCACTTTTGATATGGCTGTCGGCGAGCAGATCATTTCGGCCTATTCCGGCCCTGCCGATCCATTCGCCTTTCAACTTGAGTACCCGGTGCCCAAAGAAAAGACCCATAAGATCATCCACTCCGATCAGGCAAAACGGCTTCATAATCTTTACCAGGCCGTCCGCGATTGCCGTGAAAACAGAACCGGCAGCCCCGAATTTGACGCAATCTGGAATGAGGTTAAGTATTCTTATCCGGAAGAATGGCTCCTTCCCCTGGAGATCCTGGAGATCATAACAGGAAAGCCTGATTATCAGTATTTGGAGAAGGATATCCTGGATTATCTGTTAAATAAAAAAGGAAAGGATCCGGATATCAAAAGACTGGTTGAAAACGGGATGGAATCTATAAAGTATTGATCATCAAGACCTTCAATGCTTCATAAGTGTGGCCTGTTTCAAGGTATGCTTTAGCCAGTTTGAGCAATTCACCATGCACATCACAAAATGATTCGGAAATTGCCTGTATTTCAGGACTTTGCCGGATCTCCTCAATCTCTTCCGGCACCGGTACTTTTTCCACATTTCCAAGTTGTCCGAGTTCATTACCGGTCAGGAATTTGCTGAAACGGATATGCTCCGGCAGGGCGTCAATTCCTATTCCCGGTTTCTGCAGGGGTTTTTCAACCTGGAAAAGCGCATCGCCGAAAGCTTTCACATAATATTGCTTACCCATTCTTCCCACCAGCCTGATCTTATTCTGGTCAATCGTGCCATTTTCATCCAGGATATCTTCGCTGACATGCACCAGCAGGATTTCGCAAATGACCAGGTTGGCCGCTCCTCCCCCGCTACCGGTTTCAATAATATCGCGCACCCGGCATTCAAGCTGGACCGGCGATTCCTTCACCCGGAACGGGCGGATCATTTCTGACTGAATTTTTGTCAGTCCGGCTTTCACAAACTCGTCGACACCGGCCGGGTATTCTGTGCTCGCAAGGCTGGCCTGGTTGACCATCTCGTAAGTTACCGCGTTGATCACCACTTCTGGAATGACTTTCACATTCTCGAGCGTATTTTTTGTTGTTCCGTCACGACCCCTGCGTGAAGGTGAAAAGATCAGCGTGGTGGGATTTACGCCGAAAACATTAAAAAAGCTGAATGGAGAAAGGTTAGGCTCACCTTCTGCGTTCATGGTACTTGCGAATGCAATTGGCCGAGGTGCAATGCTCGCCAGGAGATACTGGTGAAGCTTGGGATGGGGTATTTCGGAGGGAACAACTTTGAGCATAAATTCCAAATTTCAAATTCCAAATTCCAAACAAAATTCAAATTCAAGTACAAAAATCTAAAACAAAAACAATAATTTAAAGACCTAAGACTAAAGACCTAAGACTAAAGACTTGGGACTCAACTTTAAGTTTCAGATTCATAAGGAAATGCCGGTAATATCTGAGTGCTGCATTCCCCAAATCCGACCCTGACCCCGTTTTTTTCAGCAAACCCTTTCATTACGATAGTATCGTGATCTTCAATAAATTTCCTTGTGCTCCCGTCAGGCATAGGTATGGGTTTGGTTCCTCTCCATGCCAGTTCCAGCATGGAACCGTACGAACCTTCATCCGGGCCGCTGATGGTACCGGAAGCACAGATATCCCCTACTTCCATGTTGCAGCCGTTCACAGTGTGATGAGCGAGCATCTGAGGGAAGTTCCAGTAGAGATGTTTGAGGTTAGATTCTGCAAGTTGGATGGATGGTCGATTTTCGATGGTCGATTTTCGATTTTCGATTTGGAGGGTTACCTCCAGGTTAATGTCAAAGTGATGAAGGCCCTGGTACTTAAGGTACGGAAGCACCTCTGGCACCTGGACGGGGCCGGGAACGCGGAATGGCTCCAGGGCTTCCAGGGTGACAATCCAGGGGGAGATCACCGAGCCGAAATTCTTGCTCAGGAACGGGCCCAGGGGAACGTATTCCCACTTCTGGATATCTCTTGCCGAAAGGTCGTTGAACAAGACTAATCCAAATATATAATCCTCTGCCTCAGTGGTTTTCACCGAGTCACCTAAATTATTGCTTTTACCAATTACGAAGCCCATTTCCAGTTCGAAATCCAATTGCCTGGTCGGGCCGAAAACCGGGTTCTCCTGGTCGTCGGCTTTGGTCTGGCCCTTGGGGCGGCGAACCGGGGTACCGCTGACCACGATCGAAGAGGCCCTTCCATGGTAACCGACCGGGATATGTTTCCAGTTTGGCAGCAGCGCATTTTTCGGATCACGGAACATCACTCCCACGTTGTAGGCGTGCTGCTCGCTGGCATAAAAATCGGTATAGTTGCCAACCCTTACGGGCATATGCACAGTAACCTCAGCCTGGTCGAAGAAAGCCAGTTCACGGGCTTCCCGGTGATCCTGCAGATCGTGGTTCGACTCAAGAAACAGGTCGGCGAGCCGGGTGCGCACTTTGCCGGTAAGCGGTTTTCCCAGGGCGATGAAATCGTTAAGCCTGGGTTGGCAGAAGACCGTCAGATCATCAATGCCCAGGTCGTCGAAATAACCGAAATCAGCCAGCACCGAAAGATCGACGACTGTGTCACCTATCCTGGTAGCCGGCCTGGGTTGCTCGTTTCCAATGCTGAAAATCCCGAATGGAATATTATGAATGGAGAAATCACTGTTCTCGGTTATAGTAATCCACGATTTCAAATTATTCAATTCCCTGTTAGTCATCTTTTAAAAATTATCACGCAAAGGTTCGCAAAGAAGGCGCAAAGTAACGCAAAGACAAAAAATTCCCGAATTCAAAATTCAACATTCAACATTCAACATTTCAGAGCGTGCCTCTGCGTTCCTGTTCCCTCTCGATCGACTCAAATAACGCCTTGAAATTTCCCTTCCCGAACGATTTGGCTCCCCTGCGCTGGATGATCTCATAGAACACTGTCGGGCGGTCTTCAACCGGTTTTGTAAAGATTTGCAGAAGATAACCCTCATTGTCGCGGTCAATAAGGATATTTAATTCTTTCAGCGGCTTCAGGTCTTCTTCGATATGCCCGACACGGTCCAGCACATCTTCGTAGTATGCATCCGGAACATAAAGAAATTCAACTCCTCTCCTTCGCAGTTCACTCACCGTATGGATAATATTGTCGGTAGCCATGGCCACATGCTGTACACCGGGTCCCTGGTAAAAATCAATGTACTCCTCGATCTGGGATTTCTTCTTCCCTTCCGCCGGCTCATTGATGGGGAACTTGATGTAGCCGTTGTGGTTCGACATCACTTTTGACATCAGGGCGGTGTATTCCGTCGAGATGTCCGCGTCATCAAATGATATCAACTGATTGAAGCCCATCACTTCAGCATAAAACCTGGCCCAGGTGTTCATTTCTCCCCATCCGACATTTCCCACCATGTGATCGACGTATTTCAGGCCGATCGGTTCGGGACGGTAATCGGGCTCCCATTTGACAAATCCGGGAAGAAACAGTCCTTTATAATCCTTTCTCTCCACGAAGATGTGCACTGTTTCACCATAAGTGTGGATGCCGGAACGCACTACCCTCCCATGCTTGTCCTCTTCGACAACAGGCTCCAGGTAAGGCTTTGCGCCTCTCTTTACCGTTTCATTGAACGCGCTGGTGGCATCATCGACCCACAGGGCGACCACTTTCACGCCATCGCCATGCTTTTTAACGTGATCCGCTATTTCTGAGTCGGGGACCAGGGAAGTTGTCAGTACAAACCTGATCTTATCCTGGGCCAGCACATAAGAGGTCTTTTCCTTATTGCCTGTTTCAAGTCCTGAATAAGCCAGCGGCTGGAACCCGAAGGCCGATTGATAATAATGCGCGGCCTGCTTGGCATTTCCGACATAGAACTCCACGTAGTCGGTACCGTTTAATGGAAGAAAATCATTAATCATTATCATTTAAAATTTAAAATTTAACATTCAAAATTATTCAGCCCAGCTCCTGAAGTATTCCCTGTCCTCGATCTCCAGCGCCTGGCGTGTTATCCTCAGCGGGCGGAACGTGTCGACCATAACGGCCAGTTCGCGGGTTTCCGTTTTCCCGATACTTTTCTCGATGGCCCCGGGATGCGGTCCGTGTGGGATCCCGATCGGGTGCAGGGTGATCTGGCCGCGCTCGACGTGCTTGCGGCTCATGAATTCCCCGTCGACGTAGTACAGGATCTCGTCCGAATCCACGTTGCTGTGGTGATATGGCGCCGGGATCGCAAGCGGGTGATAATCAAACAACCGTGGCACGAAAGCGCAGGTAACGAAATTGTTGGCGTCGAAAGTCTGGTGTACCGGAGGTGGTTGATGGATCCGCCCGGTGATCGGTTCAAAGTCATGGATAGAAAGGGCGTAGGGATAATGATAACCATCCCACCCGACCACATCAAAAGGATGGGATGCGTAGTGGTATGGATAAACCATGTCCTGTTTCTTCACCAATACGATAAAATCCCCCTTTTCATCATGTGGTTCCAGGTTTTGAGGCGCGCGAATATCGCGTTCGCAAAAGGGGGCGTGCTCGAGCAACTGCCCGGAATCGTTGATATATCTTTTAGGGAAACGGTAAGGGCCGAAGGATTCAACGATAAAAAGGCGATTATTTTCAGTTTTAAAATCAAGCCGGTAAATGACGCCCCTTGGGATGATGAGATGGTCGCCATACCGAAAGTCAATGTTCCCGTACATCGTCCTGAGCACACCTTCACCTTCGTGCACAAAGATCATTTCATGACCGTCGGAATTTTTGAAGTAATATGGATTGTCGATTGTCGATTGTCGATTGTCGATGGTCGATGGTGTTTCCCAGGAGGTAGGGGCGGCCAGAATGATATAACAATCGTCGTTTACAAGTACAGGGATTCTGCTTGAAATATAATCTGGTGCCGGTTTCACTTTGAAACCCTGGAAGCTGCGGTGTTGCATGTTTTTCTCCACGGCAATCTCCGGGGCGATGGAAAACGGTTCATCGATCCGGGTTACGACCGTTGGAGGATAGCAATGATAAACCAGCGAGTATTCGGCTGAAAATCCTTCAGTGGAAACCAGTTGCTCCTGGTAGAGGCTACCGTCGGGTTTACGGAACTGGATATGGCGTTTGGGCGGGACTTGCCCGATTTTGTGATAATGCGGCATGAGATTGCTTGTTTAGAATGGATACAAAGATAGGAAAAAGTTTCCTACTCTATTCCTGCAAAGTGCTTCATAAACTGCACCCGTTCATAGGCGGCGGGATTTTCCACTTCCCGCAGGCTCATTTTGCCTATAAAGTCTTTTGTCGTGGCGAATCCGTGTTTCTCCATCCAATTTTCAATCTCACCGGTCATAACGCCAATCCGCTCGAAGCCCCGCTGATAGAGCACACTGGCGATCTGAACGGCCTTGGCGCCTGCCAGCATCTGCTTGATGGCACATTTGCCGTCATGGATACCGGTCGAGGCGGCAATATCGCACTGGATCCTCCCGGATAGCATCGCCACCCATCTCAGGGTCAGCGTGCTTTCGCCCGGAGAGCTGAATACATTGCCGGTGGTTACCTCCATTTTGTCGATATCGATGTCAGGCGAATAATACCTGTTGAAAAGCACCAATCCTTTGATCCCGGTCCAGGATAACTGTAACGCCATATTGGACAGCCCGGAGAAATAGTAGCTGATCTTGGCTGCCACGGGTATTTTCACTTGCTTGATGACCGACTGCAGGATGTCCATGTAAACCTGTTCGTGCTGTTCCGATTTTCTCATGGGATCGGACGGGAGGATAAAAATATTGAGCTCCAATGCGTCAGCGCCCGCGTCCTGGACATTTTTCGCAAACGACACCCACTCGGTTGAAGACAGGCAGTTAATGCTGGCAATGACCGGGATGTCCACTTTGCGTTTCGCTTCGCGGATAAGGTTCAGGTAATTCTCCAGGTCGTTTGACCGGGTAAAATGACTGATATAATCATGTGCTTCGGGGTAGCCGTAGTTACTTTCATTTTGCTGGTAGGTCTTGTGGATCGCATTGTTGATCTGTTCTTCAAACAAGGATTTCAATACCACGGCACCGGCACCGTTTTCGTATATTTTCTGAATATTATCGACCGAATTGGTCAGGCCGGAGCTTCCGGCGATGATCGGATTGCGCAGGGTCAATCCCATAAAGGATGTTGAAAGGTCTGGCATGAATAAAGATTTACAGCAAATTTAAGGATTTATCTTTTCATGCAAGCAAAATCGACATTATCCTATCTTTAATTTCCTGAACTCATGCTCATCTTCGAGAATGCTTACTGCCCTGCCGTATTCGTCATCGATGACGGATATGACTTCATAAAATGCATTGATATCCCAGAGGTTTCTTGCAATCAGCGCTTTGATCTGGGTAAGTATCAGTTGTTCCGATGTTTTCCAGCCTTCCTCGTCGAATTTGACGCCTTCCTTTTCCGCGAGTGCTTTGAATTCTTCAATGACAGGTCCGGATACAGTGAAATCCTTATTGAACTTCCAGGAATCCGGATAATCAGCGATGAGATCAGCCCTGTGCTTATCGACATACTGCAGGGTGTAGGTATTCAGCACACCTTTTCTTCTGAGTTCGACCCAATAATCGGAGAACATGGTTGAATCCCATGGAATGAACACATCGGGCATAATACCGCCGCCACCATACACAATCCTGCCCCTTGGGGTTTCATATTTCAGTGAATCAGGGAACTTTATGCTGTCAGCATAAACAAATTCCCCGTGCTCATATCTTTTGGCAAGATCTTCATAATATTCTTCCGATCCGTTTTCATAAGGTCGCTGGATACAGCGCCCGGTCGGGGTGTAATAACGGGCAGTGGTCAGCCTGATCACCGAGCCGTCGGGCAGGTTGAAAGGTCGCTGGACAAGCCCTTTACCAAACGACCTGCGGCCAATGACCAGTCCCCTGTCCCAGTCCTGCACTGCCCCGGCAACGATCTCGCTTGCGGAAGCGGAAGCTTCGTCGATAATGATGACCAGCCTGCCTTCTTCAAAACTGCCGACGGAGGTGGAATAAAAGTCCTGTTTCGGGCTGTTCAGGCCTTCTGTATATACGATGAGCTTACCGGAAGTGAGAAATTCATCGGCAAGGTCGACGGCAATGTTAAGGTATCCGCCGGAATTACCACGCAGATCCAGTATGAGTTCAGTCATGCCCTGGAATCTCAGGTTGGCAACCGATTCCTTGAACTCATCCACGGATGTTTTGGAAAAACGGTTCAGGCGGATATACCCAATATTGCCGGTAGCCATAAAGCTGGCGTCAATAGAATTAAGCGGAATTTTATCCCTCGTAATGGAAAAGTCGAGCAGGTCCTTTTTTCCGTTTCGGTAGATGGAAACATCGACCACCGAGCCTTTTTTTCCCCTGAGCCGTTCCATGACCCATTCGTTGGTGATTTTGTCGCCCGTTGCATCCTCGCCATTTATAATGACGATTTTATCTCCGGACAGAATGCCGAGTTTCTCGGATGGCCCGCCGGGGACGGGTGAAATGACAAGGATGGTATCTTTATATATCTGGAAAGTCACGCCAATGCCTTCAAAGCTGCCCTCCAGCGGTTCGTTTGCTTTTTTCACTTCTTCCTTTGAAAGATAAGCCGAATGCGGATCCAGTTCTTTCAACGATTCCACGATAGCCCCTGACACAACCTCATCCATATTAACACTGTCGACATAAGCCAGTTCGATGATCTGCATGGCAGCAATGATCTTCTGTATTTCCTGGTTGGAAGAAGGGTGCTGTGCAAAACCCCCATGATTAATCGCCAAAACCAGCAAAACAGTCAGGATAAGGGGGAAAAATAACTTTTTCATATTCTAAGGTTATTACAGTTTAAAAACGTTGAATACTAACCTTTGTTATATTGTTAAACTGCTAAATTGTTAAACTGCTAAATTGTTAAACTGCTAAATTGTTAACTTGTTACTGTCATAATTTAACACCTTATCACCTGACCACCTGACCACCTCAATACTCCAGCAACTCCCTGACAGCATTATAGATCTTGTCCGCATTGGGCAGGATGGCACGTTCGAGGATCCGGTTAAATCCAACGGGTGTGAAGGTTGAGCCCACTCGTCTCACCGGTGCATCGAGGTATTCGAAAGCAGTTTCGGTGATCATAGCAGCTATTTCCCCGCCAAAACCGGCAAATACTTTATCTTCATGAACCACCAGTGCGCGATTAGTTTTCCTGACCGATCTGATAATCGTTTCCTTATCCAGCGGTATAAGGGAGCGGATATCGATCACTTCCACCTGTTTTCCGGTATCCTGGAATATTTTCTCCGCCACTTGCAGCGACATATGTGTTGTGTTGCCGTAGGTGATGATGCTCAGGTCGGTCCCTTCCCTCCTGATCCTGGCCTTGCCGAAGGGCACTTCAAAGCCTTCAGGTACAAAGGTTTCCGCAAGGGGATCGTTATAAAGCGTTTTCGGTTCCATGAACACGGTTGGGCCTTTCGACCTCATGCTGGTGCGCAGCAAACCGGCGGCGTCATCGGCAAAGCTGGGGTAAACGATCCGGATGCCGGGGAATGTGGATAACGCACCCTCAATATTCTGCGAATGATAAAGGCCACCGCCTATATAACCACCGGAAGCGAGCCTGATCGTGACATTGGATGCGAACTGCCCGTTGGAACGCCAGTAATCATGCGTCATTTCAACGAACTGTTCCATGGCAGGCCAGAAATAATCGGCGAACTCAGCCCCTTCGATCACGATGCGGATCTTATCGTTAAAGCGGCTCATGCCATTGGCTGTTCCAACAATGAAATCCTCCGCGATCGGGCCGTTGAACACACGTTCCGGGCCAAATTCCTGCTGCATGCCTTTGGTCACGTTGAACACGCCGCCCTTTTCCTTGTTGGCCACATCTTGTCCCCAGATGAACGTGTCGGGGTTGTGCCGGAATTCTTCCTTCAGCGTATCGTTGAGCGCCTGGATCAGTTTTTTCGCCGGGCCTGTTTCATGATGAGTGCCATCCGGGAATCTCGCCGGCTGATAGGATTCAGGGATCACAAAATCGTAGATCGAAGCCGGATCAGGATCGGGCATCATGATGACTTTTTTGTGGGCTGCAGAAATTTCCTTCTTTGCCTTTTCATTCAGTTCATCCAATTCATTTTCCGCAAATATACCGCTGGATATCAGCTTCTTCCTGTATTTCAGCAAGGGATCCCGCACGCGGGCTTCCCCGATTTCCTGATCATCACGATATAATTCATGGCGGTCGGAATTGGAATGAGAATGCATCCTGACGCAATGAGCATGCACTATAACAGGCTGCTCATTTTCAAGTACATGGCGTTTTGCCATGGCCATGGCGTTCATGCTGCTAAAAACATCCAGGCCGTTGCAGTATATGATCCGCAGGTTTTTAAATCCTTCAAAATTGGTCGCCGCGTAATAATTGGCGGTCTGGTCTTCCTTGGGAACAGAGATACCGTAGCCATTGTCCTGGAAGACGAAGATCACTGGCAGTTGCTCATTGCTTGCGCCATTGATGGCTTCATAGACATAGCCTTCGGACGTAGAGGACTCTCCCTGGGAACTGATGGCCACCCCCCCGGATTTATAATATTTCATTGCGCGGGCCACCCCTGCTGCATGCAGCGTATGGTTTCCCGTTGCTGAAGACACATTATGAATGTTCCATGCCGGTTTGGCGAAATGGTTCGACATATGCCTTCCACCGGAGGCGATATCGTCTTTTTTTGAGAGCCCGTTCAGAATGACCTCCTCAGCCGTAAGGCCGGCAGAAATTGCTGTAAGCATGTCCCTGTAATACGGAAACAAATGATCTTTCGCACGGTCAAATGTCTGGCCTATTGCAAGTTGTATCCCGTCATGGCCGGCATAAGGAGCGTGATAGGACCATCCAAGGGCTTGTTTCAAATAATTCGGGGCTTTATCATCGAGCTGGCGGCCGAGTGTCATGAGGTAATACCATTTTCCCAGCGTTTCCCTATCGACGTTTTTAATGGTGAAAGTCTTATCTTCTTTGTAAATCCTTAACCTTTTATTCTGGTTCATATGTTTAAAATAAACTGAAATCAATAACAAACCGCAGCACCGGTTTGTTTTGCAAAATTACACAATATCAGCCATTATTTATATAAATTCTAAATATGGAGTACAATTCAGGAATATCAGGGGTAGATTATTTTCTGATCACTTCAAATTCGCCGTTTTGCAGCATCCTGATGATCGTTGAAGGTTTTG
The DNA here is from genome assembly GCA_964447005.1 of uncultured Bacteroidales bacterium. Classification (GTDB taxonomy): domain Bacteria; phylum Bacteroidota; class Bacteroidia; order Bacteroidales; family JAGOPY01; genus JAGOPY01. The sequence goes on along the minus strand of CAYUQP010000007.1, from coordinate 98,660 downwards.
TGCGGATTATCGTATCGCGGTGGTGATTTACGATATGATCCACTCCAAGCGTGATCTCCTCCGGAATTTTGCTGAAAACCACCGGCGCAGGCTGGCCTGAAAGGTTAGCGGAAGTGGAGACCACCGGCTTTTTGAAAGATGCGATCATTTTTTTGCAAAACTCATCACGGACAATTCGGATGGCAATGGTCCCATCTTCGGCTACCACATTTTTTGCCACGTTCATCGCCCCCGAGTAGATGATCGTTAATGGTTCCGTGTAGCGCTCGATCAGGTCATAGGCCAGGGCGGGAACATTTTTGACGTATAATTTCAGCTTCTCCGCATCTTCCAGGAGAACGATCATGCTCTTGCTTTCCACACGCCGTTTCAGCCTGTAAATCCGGTCGACAGGTTTAGCCTGGGTGGCGTCGCATCCGATTCCCCAGATCGTATCAGTCGGATACAGGATGATCTTGCCGCTCTTAAGAAAATTGACCGCTATCCTGACCTCTTCTTCCATAGATACCTATTTCTTGCCGGGATTATATCCTCTTTTCTTTGCCATCTCCTCCAGGCGTTTCTGAAAACCTGACACCTTGACCGGTTTCAGTTTGTTTTCCTGGATCTTTTTATGCAGTTTACCTTCATCGACAAACCAGCGGAAAATATACATCTGGGCAAAAGTGATCAGGTTGACCAGGAGGTAATAGTAGCTCAGCCCGGATGAATAGTTGTTAAAGATCCCCAGGAACATGACCGGCATAATATACATCATAGTTTTCATGCCCGGAAGCTGCTGGCTGGTAGAGCCCATCATCTGGTTGTTGAGATAGGTGTAGAAGATGGTTGAGATGGTCATCAGCAGGGTGAAAAGGCTCACATGGTCGCCATAGAAAGGAATAGTAAAAGGCAGGTTCAGAATGGAATCATAGGATGAAAGGTCGTCAGCCCAGAGGAACGGTTGCTGGCGCAATTCGATGGACGCGGGGAAGAACCTGAACATGGCGATCAGGATTGGCATTTGCAGCAGGATCGGTATGCAACCGGACATAGGATTGACCCCGGCTTTCTTATACATCGCCATAACGGCCTGCTGCTTTTTCATCGCTTCCTCTTTCTTCGGGTACCTGGCGCTGATCTCATCAATTTCAGGTTTCAGCAGCCGCATTTTGGCCGAGGAGAGATAAGTTTTATATGCAATGGGGAACAGTACTATTTTTAGCAATATCGTAAGCACCAGGATCACGATGCCGTAGTTCCAGCCAAAACTGCCCAGGAAATTAAATACCGGGAGCACGGCAAACCGGTTGATCCATTGCATCAGGAAAAAACTCCATCCCAGTGGTATCTGTTTTTCCAGGTCCAGCTTATATTTTCTAAGGACGTTATATTTGTTCGGGCCAAAATACAAGGACATGCCGACAGTTTCTTCCGCTTTACCGGTAAAGGGAACCCCAATCTTAAAAAACGCCGACCGAAGGTACCTGTCATTGGGCGGGTTTTCTGACGCAGCCACATTCATGATCGGATCGACAAAATAACTATCCGCGATCAGGACGGTTGAAAAGAACTGTTCTTTAAAGGAAAGCCATTTTATCTGGTCCCGCAATGATTCATTATCATCCTTATTTTCAGCAAGGTACTCAACCTTATCTTCATTTATTTTATAATAAATTGTGGAGCCGTTAAACTGGTCGACATGTTTCTCTTGCTTCCTCAAATCGGTGCTCCACTCAAAATCAATGTATTCTCTTCCGGCGTCGATGGTCTTATCCAGATTCCTGAAATTGACAGCGAAGCCGAGCATAAAATTATTTCCCTTTATTGAGAAAAGGTACTCGATATACTGATCTTTCCTGAAGACCGAATCGGAAGAGGTGTAAAGCCGCATGGCAAACCGGGCTTCCTGATCGCCGGTCACGCGGATCGTTTCCTGCCCGGCGCCATATCCGTCGATCCATTCAGGCTGGAAATAGAATTCATCCGTATTGATGGTCCTGTTATTTGCAAAAAATGAAAAACCAAACTTGCTGGTATCCCCGTCGATCAACACAAGCGGCAATCCGTCCCAGGTTTTGTAATTTTTCAGCTCGGCATATACGATCTTGCCTCCCAGCGAAGAAAGTCCGATTCTGACCAGGTCATTTTCCAGGTAATAAGTCTTTGGCTCCCCTTTTGCGGCCATTGCGAAGGAACCGTATCGGTCCTGAAGAAGGGCGATATTGCCTTCATCGGTTTTAGCCACAGATGTGTTGACAGAATCCTGCAGGGCTTGTTGCTGTTCACGGTCAAGCCGGGCAGCCTGTAGAGCCTGGTCGACCGAATCCCGGTAGCGCTGGGCCATCATGACGGAGTCCTGTTTTCTGCGCTGTTCCTGTAATTCTTCCTTGGACGGGGCAGTAAGCAGGTAATATCCGACAAGGATGGCAAAGATCAAAACGAATCCTATAATTGTATTCCTGGTATTATCCATAAAAAATGCTTTAATCAGTCAAAACAGTGAGCAAAGATACTGGTAAATGAAGAATCTTTGTCGTAAAAAGTTCCTAATGGTTTGCAGCCTCCAGTCGTTTGTGCCTGTATGCGATTGCAGCCTTTATAAAGTGCACGAACAGCGGATGCGGATTATCCACCGTACTTCTGTATTCGGGATGGAACTGCACTCCTACGAACCACGGATGTCCGGACAATTCCATGATCTCCACCAGGTCACGTTGCGGATTGATGCCGGCAGTTTTCATTCCGGCATTATTAAACTCGGCAAGATATTTATTGTTGAATTCATAACGGTGCCTGTGCCGCTCATTCACTTCCGGCCGGCTGTAGATCCCTGCGGCTTTTGATCCTTCAAGCAATCGGCACAGATAAACCCCCAGACGCATAGTACCGCCCTTTTCCTGGATAGTCTTCTGCTCCTCCATCATGTCAATGACCGGATGTGCAGTGTCGGGGTTCATTTCCGTAGAGTGAGCATCGCTGTAGCCGAGGACATTTCGTGCAAATTCAATGACAGCGCACTGCATGCCCAGGCAAATGCCCAGGAAGGGGATCTTTCGCTCCCGTGCAAAACGGATCGCTGCAATCTTGCCTTCAATACCCCGGTTACCGAACCCGGGTGCTACCAGTACCCCGTCAAATCCCTTCAGTTTGTCATGCACATTGTCCGCATTGATATTCTCCGAATGGATGGACTGAACATGTACCTTGCACTGATTTTCGGCCCCGGCGTGGATAAAAGATTCCTGGATGGATTTATAAGCATCTTTCAGCTCAACATATTTTCCGACAAGGCATATCCGCACTTCCTCCTTCGGGTTTTTCAGCCTGAATATGAATTCTTCCCATTTGGCCAGGTCAGGCTGTTTTTCCGATTGGATGCCGAGTTTGCGCAGCACTTCCACGTCAAGCTGTTCTTCCCTCATCAGCAGCGGGACTTCATAAATCGTCTTCGCGTCGATGGATTCGATGACCGAAGTGGGTTCCACGTTACAGAAGAGTGCAATTTTATTCCGGATATTCTGGTTGAGGTGTTTCTCGGTGCGGCAAACAATGATATCGGGCTGCACCCCTGATTCCAGGAGGGTTTTGACCGAATGCTGGGTAGGTTTGGTTTTCAATTCCCCGGCCGCGGCCAGGAACGGGACAAGGGTAAGGTGAATTACCAGGCAATGGCCGCCCAGTTCCCATTTCATCTGTCGGACGGATTCGATATAAGGCAGTGATTCAATATCTCCGACCGTACCTCCTATTTCAGTGATCACAAAATCGTAGCCATGCTTTTCGCCCAGGAGTTTGATGTTTCGTTTGATCTCGTCGGTGATATGCGGGATCACCTGGACTGTTTCACCAAGATAGTCGCCCCTGCGTTCTTTCTCGATCACGGTTTTGTAGATCCTTCCCGTCGTGACGTTGTTCGCCTGGGAAGTGGGCACATTCAGAAAACGTTCATAGTGCCCGAGATCGAGGTCGGTTTCGGCGCCATCTTCGGTTACATAGCATTCGCCATGTTCGTATGGATTCAGGGTTCCCGGATCCACGTTGATATATGGATCGAGCTTTTGGATCGTCACGCTGAATCCCCTGGCCTGCAGCAGCTTAGCCACTGACGCTGAAATAATTCCTTTTCCAAGGGATGAAGAAACTCCGCCGGTTACGAAGATGTATTTGGTTTTGGACATGATAAAGAACTGCGCGGTATTTAGATTTTAATAGTAGTTTTCCCACTGAACGCCGGCTATATGTTTCGCCAGCCTGAGCGCCTGTATGGTATAACCGAATTCGTTGTCATACCAGACATAAAGAATGATTGATTTTCCATCGGCAGAGACGAGTGTTGCCGGTGCATCGAAGATCCCTGCACAGCTGTCCCCGATAAAATCAGTGGAAACGGCCTCAGTGGAAGCGGAGAACCTGATCTGTTCGACCAGCCGGCCTTTCAGGGCAGCATCCCTGAGGATTTCCACCACTTCTTCGGCACTGGTTGGTTTTTCCACGGTCAGAGAAAGGATGGCCAGGGACACGTTGGGTATGGGCACCCTTACCGCGTTGGCCGTCAGTTTGCCTTTCAGCGAGGGAATAGCTTTTGCGGCTGCCGAGGCGGCGCCGGTTGAGGTCAGCACCATGTTCATCGGGGCAGACCTTCCGCGACGGGGCTTTTTGTGGTAGTTATCGGTCAGGTTCTGGTCGTTGGTGTATGCATGAATGGTTTCGATATGGCCTTTGGCAATACCCAGCTTGTTTTCAATGGCATACAGGACCGGCACAATGGCATTGGTCGTGCATGAAGCTGCGGAATAGACCTTCTCGGTCTTATAATCGATGGCCGGATCATCATGGTTCACACCGTAAACAATATTCGGGATATCACCTTTGGCCGGGGCGGTCAGCATTACCTTATTAACTCCTTTGGCATTCAGGTGACGGGAAAGATCTTCGCGCTTGGTCCAGACGCCAGTACTATCTATAAGCAGCGCATCATGAATCCCTTCAGCCTCATAGTCGATGTCTTCAGGATTGTTTGCGGCGAGCATCTTCACCTTATGGCCATTGATCATCAGCACTTTTTCGTCTAAATTTTCCCTGATCACTCCACGGAAAGGCCCGTGAATGGAATCACTTTTGAACAAAGAGGCCCTCTTCTTAATTTCTTCGGGCGAATTGCCACGGGTCACGATCGCTTTGACATTAAGCTGGGTGCCGTTGCCCTGGATGATAAGCTCACGGGTGACCAGCCTTCCGATACGGCCAAAACCATAGACAATGACGTCAACGGGCTTGTCATAGCCCACCTTTTTTCCAACGAGGTGTTTAAGCTTTGTTTGGAGAAATGCGCGTGCATCACTGTACTGATGGCCTTCTTCGGTCCACTCTTTATTCAGCCTGCCGATATCTATCCTGGCGGGAGGAAGGTCCATGTCTATAAGTTCCCTGGCCAGCAGGACCGAATCCTGGATCTTTAATTCCTTACCGATGACGGACAGGGAATGGGAATGTTTTTTCAGGATGACACTCGAGGAACGGTCGATGAGCTGGCTTCTGAAAATAATCAGCTCAATGGATTTATCGTAATAAAGCTGACCGACAAGGTTCACAAATTCAAAACCGGATTTTTCATCCGTGATCCAAGTCTCCAACGAACTGGCATATTCGTGGCGTAATGGATTGTTCAGAGGTTGGTTTGATTCTGGCATGATATGATAAGGTTTAGATATTTTTCATCAAAAAGATCAAATTGCAATAATAACAAAAATAAAAAAACAAAAAGAGGCTGCTGTAAAAGTCAGTGCAACCTCTTTATTTCGCATTGCCGACGACCGGAGCCGTCAGTTGATAAATTGTAATTATTCTCCCAGGTAGGCTTTGAGCAGCTTACTGCGAGAGGTATGTTTCAGCCGGCGAATGGCCTTTTCCTTGATTTGCCTTACCCTTTCCCTGGTCAGGTTGAATTTGGCGCCGATCTCATCGAGAGTAAGTCCGTGGTTCATCCCGATCCCGTAGTAAAGGTTGATCACATCCCTTTCCTTTTCCGTGAGGGTTGAAAGCGACCTCTGGATCTCCTTATTGAGGGATTCGCGCATCAGATTGGTATCCGTACGGGGAGTGTCATCCGATACAAAGACATCAAGGAACTTGGTATCTTCGTCTTCGGCGATCGGTGCGTCCATCGAAACATACCTCGTTGTGATCTTCATGGCCTTGTCGAGCTTATGCTCGGGAATATCAAGTTTTTGAGCGATTTCTTCGACCGAAGGCGGACGCTCAAACTCCTGCTCGAGCCTGGAAGTGGCTTTTTTGATCTTATTCAGAGAACCGACCTGGTTCAGGGGCAACCTTACCAGGCGTGATTGTTCCGCGAGTGCCTGAAGGATCGATTGCCTGATCCACCAGACTGCGTAGGAAATAAACTTGAAGCCGCGGGTTTCATCAAACCGCTGGGCAGCTTTTATCAATCCCAGGTTGCCTTCATTGATCAGGTCAGGAAGGCTGAGACCCTGGTTCTGATATTGTTTGGCAACGGAAACCACAAATCGGAGATTGGCCTTTACCAGCTTGTCGAGTGCTTTGTCGTCACCCGAGCGGATCCGCCTGGCCAGTTCAACCTCTTCTTCCGCTGTAATTAACTCCTCCCTGCCGATATCCTGCAAATATTTGTCGAGCGAAGCGGTTTCGCGGTTGGTTATTGATTTTGAAATTTTTAATTGTCTCATCTTACTTTTTTAGGAATCAATCCATTATTTCTTAACCTCGAAATATACGAAATATTTTCCTCTTTTGCAAATAAACGTGCAAAGATACGAAATGTTTTTGAGCTATTTAGATTATTTTTAAATAAACGGCTGATGGCTCAGAGAATGAACCCATAGTTCATTTTCATTCCATTCGGATAAACACCTTCTATCCGGATGACTCCGCTGCTAATGTTGCTCAGGGCATAATCGGCATCCTGTTTGGTCATTATCTTTATTCCGTTGATTTTAAGGATTATAAAACCTTCCTGAACGCCTCCTTTCTTCAGCATTCCATCCTGGAGTTCCACTACCTTTAATCCTCCGGCGATGTTCAGCTTTCGTTTATCGTCATCTTTGACCTGTTCCAGGGTGGCGCCCAGGTCTGAAATGAAAAAGTCATCCCCTTTCCTGGCCACGGTGGTATTACCTTCCTGGTTTCTTAACTCCACCTGGTAACTTTTATCGCTGCCGTCACGGTGGACCACCACACTCACGACATCTCCCGGGTTATGCTGTCCGATCACTTCAAGCAATTCGGCATTGGTCCTGACGGGATGGTTACCGACGGAAACGATGACATCACCCGCCCTGATGCCGGATTCTTTAGCGCCGCCGGTTTCCGTGACCGATTCCACGAATATTCCATTGACGACATCCAGGTCTTTTTCCTTTGCCAGTTTGGAGTCCACCTCACGAATCGTAACACCCAGGTAGGCACGCTGGACCAGGCCGTAGTTCAGCAGATCATTCACTACTTTCCGGACAATGTTGACCGGGATGGCGAACGAATAGCCGGTGTAAGACCCTGTATTGCTGGCGATGGCCGCGTTAACGCCGACCAGCTCACCGTTCATGTTGACGAGTGCGCCGCCGCTGTTACCCATATTCACCGCCGCATCGGTCTGGATAAACGATTCAATGGCCCCCGGGGTCCCCAGGATATTGATGTTTCTTGCTTTCGCACTGACAATCCCTGCCGTAACAGTAGAAGTCAGGTTGAACGGATTACCTACAGCCAGCACCCACTCCCCTATCTTCACGTTGTCTGAATTTCCAAAAGTGATATAAGGGGTGTTCTCCAGCTCTATTTTAAGTAAGGCCAGGTCTGTTGTCGGATCCGTGCCGATCAGCGTGGCTTCATGTTCGCTGTTGTCATTAAGTGTCACACTGATCATGCTGGCGTCGTCAACCACATGATTGTTTGTGACAATATAACCGTCGTTTGTTATGATAACCCCCGATCCAAATCCGGAATAGGTCCTGTTGGGGGAGTTCCCGTAGAACCAGCTGAAAAAATCATCATAGCCCCCGGTCCTTGCACGAAATTCAGATTTAATATGGACCACACCGTGCACACTTTTCTCAGCAGCAGTAGTAAAATCAGGTCCTGAAAACGGCGCAACAGGAAGATAATTGGTCGCAACCGCTTCAAACTGTTTGCCCTGGTCCACCGGACCACCAGCCATTTCCGATTTCCTTTCGGAAAAAAATATTCCCTTGATACCCCATGCGATCACCACCAGGAGCGCTATGACAGCTAAAAACTGAATTGTCTTTTTCATATGGAGATTTACTAAATTTTTATTTGATTCAAAACACAAAAACGCTTTTCTTTGTTCAAATAGTGTGCCTTTTCCGTGTTAAAGAATGTTAATTGAGTATCCCCGCCATTTAAAGCGCCACCGTATTTTTTAATTACTTTTGAAACCCAATCAGCAAAGTTTGAAGCTCAGTTTTTATAAATATCACGGAACAGGAAACGATTTCATCCTTATTGACAATCGCGAAGACCTGTTCAAACCGCAAATGCAGGTCATCTCGCGGCTGTGTCATCGCCGGTTCGGCATCGGGGCCGACGGGTTGATCCTGCTCAATAAGATAGAAGGTTATGATTTCGGTATGCAATATTTCAATGCCGATGGCAAAGAAAGTACCATGTGCGGAAACGGAGGAAGATGTGTTGTCGCTTTTGCTGACTTTTTGTCACTCTCTGCCGGGCCATTCCGTTTCCTGGGAATTGACGGCGGACATACCGGCGTTATTTTAAGCAGGCATGGAACTGTTTGTGAGGTCAGGCTTAGCATGCAACCTGTCAAAGAATGTAAAAGATCCGGCAAAGATTACCTTCTTGACACCGGTTCGCCCCACCTGGTCAGGTTTGTTGAAGATACCGAATCGGTTGACGTCGTTTCCGAAGGCCGCCGGATCAGAAACCTTCCGGAATTCAAGCCGGGTGGGATCAATGTCAATTTTGTCATGTTTGACGAAAATGAACTGATCGTCAGAACGTATGAACGCGGCGTGGAAGACGAAACGCTCTCCTGCGGAACAGGCGTCACCGCTGCTGCAATCGCTTACGCATCACTGGCCGGTATTCATTCCGGACCGGTTAGGGTCAGTGCCAGAGGAGGTATTCTGAACGTGTATTTTAAGAAATCTTCCGGAGGATACTCGGATATTTACCTTGAAGGGGCTGCTGTCAGTGTATTTCAAGGAGAAACAGATATCAATACGGCAAGTTTTCAAGACCATCTTTTGTCAGCAGAATAAACTATGAATGGCAACCATGTAAGTTTACGAGCCCTGGAGCCCGAGGATGTCGAAATCCTTTACCATTGGGAAAACGACCGAAACATCTGGCATTTATCAAACACGATTACCCCGTTGTCACGTTTCAACCTGGAACAGTATATTTTAAATGCCGGGAATGATATTTATGCGACAAAGCAATTGCGGCTGATGATCGACCTGATCGTTCCGCAGGATGAGATCAAAACCATCGGGTCCATCGACCTTTTCGAATATGATCCGGTGCACCTGCGTGCCGGGGTGGGGATACTGATCCACGAGCGGTTCCGGGGGCGGGGATACGCTTCGGAGGCTCTCGGCCTGCTGATCGCTTATGCCAGGGAAACCCTGCAACTTCACCAGCTTTTTGCCAATATTTCACCGGACAACGGTGATAGCATCAGGCTATTTGAAAAAAAAGGGTTCCGCTATATCGGCACGAAAAAAGACTGGAACCGGATCAGGAATAAATGGCATGACGAGAACATGTTCCAGTTCATTCTTCAACCCGATAAATCCTGAACCATGCCGATCCGGAGCAGGCTTTCAAAAGAAAAGTCAAGCAAAAAACCGTTGCACAGGATCATCCTTGCGGTTTTGCTTCTACTGATCATGGCTGCCTTAATAACAGCTTACAACCTCTATGGTTATGTGATGAAGCCAAACACGCGAACCCCGGGCAATGAAGCGGTTTCATTTTTCATCCCTACGGGATCCATTTATGAAGACGTAAAGGACCAGCTTTTCAGCAAAGGATACATTTTAAATCACCATTCCTTTGAATGGATGGCAGGCCGAAAAAATTACCCGGCGCTGGTCAGGCCCGGGCATTACCTGCTCAGGCCGGGCATGAACAACAATGACCTGCTGAATATGCTGCGTTCGGGTAACCAGGCCCCGGTCAGGGTGGTCTTCAACAATATCAGGAAGAAAGAAGAACTTGCCGGCAGGGTGTCGAAACAAATTGAAGAGGATTCCGTCTCGCTGATCCGGTGCTGGAACGACCGGGACTTTTTAAGATCGCTCGGGACAAGCCCTGAAAAGGTAATTATGATCTTTATTCCCAACACCTACGAATTCTGGTGGACCACAGACGCCCGGGAATTTACGGCTCGCATGCAAAAAGAGTATGACAAATTCTGGAATGAAGAACGGAAACTGAAAGCGAAATCAGCCAGGTTGAGCATTGAAGAAGTGGTGATCCTGGCGTCGATCGTCGAGAAAGAAACGCAAAAAAATGACGAAAAACCTTCCATAGCGGGGGTTTATATCAACAGGCTCAGGAAAGACTGGCCAATGCAGGCCGATCCAACCGTGGTATATGCTTTAGGGAATTTCGAACTGAAACGGGTCCTGAAAGTTCATACGGAAATCGATTCTCCCTACAACACTTACCGTTACAAAGGTCTGCCGCCGGGACCGATCTGCATTCCTTCCATTGCTTCGATCGATGCAGTGCTGAATTATAAAAAGCACGATTACATGTTCTTCTGCGCCAAAGCCGATATGTCAGGGTACCACGCATTCTCAAGGACACTGGCCGAGCATAACCGGAATGCAAAAGCTTACCAAAAAGCACTTAATGCTAAATTTTAAATTTTAAATGCTAAAATTCGGAGTGAGTTGATTTGCAGAGTGAAGACATATTTCTTTATTGGACTGGTTTTATGCTTAAGCTTTAACCTGTCGGGGCAAAGTACGGAAACTGATTCTGTGGCAGGCGAACTTATTAATAAAAAGCGCTTAACAGGGGTTTCCGTAACTGCCGGTGCGCTCTACGCAGGAAGCATGACCGGGCTTTACTTTTTGTGGTATGACGATTATCCCAAATCCTCGTTTCATTTCTTTAACGATTGCGGGGAGTGGCTTGGAATGGATAAATTGGGCCATATTACAACCTCTTACTGGGTAGGCAGGATCGGTTACGGCAGCCTGCGCTGGGCCGGGCTTGAGAACAAAAAAGCCGTCTGGTACGGGGGAACGTGGGGATTCGTGTACCTGACTTCCGTCGAAATTTTTGACGGATTTTCAGAAGAATGGGGTTTTTCCTGGGGCGATGTGGCGGCCAACACGCTTGGGGCAGGATTATTCATCGGACAGCAACTGTTATTAAAAGATCAGCCGGTCGCGGTCAAATTTTCTTACTCGGGCTCAGGATATGCCCAATACCGGCCCGATCTGCTCGGTGAAAACGGCATCCAGCGTTTACTTAAGGACTATAATGGCCAGACGTACTGGTTATCGGCCAGCATCGGCTCTTTTCTTCCGGAAAGTTCCCGGTTCCCCCGGTGGCTGGACATATCATTCGGGTACAGCGGCGAAGGAATGCTGGGCGCTACATCCAATCCGCCGGAATATAACGGTGAGCCACTGCCAGATTTTGAAAGGTACTCACAGTATATTCTCTCACTGGATGTTGACCTGACGAAAATCCGGACGAACAATGAAACCCTTAGGTTCATTTTCAACACACTGGGATTCATAAAGATCCCTTTCCCAGCGGTGGAGTTTAACAGGGTGGATAAGGTGAAGTGGCATTGGCTTTATTACTAGTTTTAAGTTTTGAGTTTTGAGTTTTTAGTTTTGAGGTTGAGTTATTGAGTTTTTAAGTTATTTTGGATTTGTTTGGAATTTGGTGCCTGGAATTTGGAATTTGTTTGGTCCGCCTAGGCGGATGGTGCCTGGAATTTGGGATTTTATGGTTATTATTTGGGATTTTAACGGAACTTTATTGAATGATATGCAGGTTTGCATTGATTGCATGAACCGCATGTTAAAGGACAGGGATCTGCCGCCGGTCGATCTGGCGCGTTACCGCGATATTTTCACGTTCCCGGTCAGGGATTATTATATTTCTTTAGGGTTTGATTTTCATAAAGAACCATTTGAGATACCGGCCCATCAGTTCATTGATCTGTACAGGGAGATGTTGCACCTGGCCCCGCTGCAGGAAGATGCGGTGGGGCTGCTTGGGCATTTCAGGGCACTTGGGGTCAGGCAGCTTGTCTTATCGGCCATGGAACAGGAATTTCTGGAAGAAACGTTGAGATCGAAAGGCATCCTGGGGTATTTTGACCAGGTTACAGGGATCACCAATCATCTTGGCGAAGGTAAAACCGAAAAAGCGATACAGTTAGCAAAGCAGTTTGACAAGGATCATGCGAAGATTGTCATGATCGGTGATACGGTCCATGATTATGAAGTAGCCAATGCCACCGGGATTCCCTGCATTTTGGTCGCCAAAGGTCATCAATCCTACGAAAGGCTAAGCAAGTTAAATTGTACGGTTATTCATGAACTGAAGGACCTGAAAGATCATTTCCCGCTTCGTGTGCCAGCGGTTTGATGTGCCTTAGGTAAGTTATTCCCCACCCATGTTTTCCTGTTCCACCAGCAAGCCTTCACGGTAAACTTCCCTTTTTTCCATTTCACCGGTTTCTTTCATATAAACCCAGATTCCGTCTTTCACAGAATTCTTATAAAACCCTGATATTTCTACCATCCCGTTCAGGTGATAGATTATAAATGAACCTTCAAGCAAATCATCAATGTAAGTCCCTTTGGACTTCACTTTTCCATCCGTGAAATACTGTATCCATGGTCCCTGTTTTATATCATTGACGTAGGTATATTCTTCGGCTACCCCTCCTTCTTCAGGATAATATGTTTTCCATGTCCCTTCCTTACGCGCATCCTTGTACTGCTCCTCAGCCGACAGTGCCCCGTCCAATTCGCTGTAGTACAGCCAAGTGCTGTCTTTCTTCTGATCAATGTATTTTCCTGTAGCCATTAAGCGGCCATTCGTATAATAGTTCCGGGCATAGGCAATCCTGCCGCTGTCCTGGTGAGTGATCACGGCCCTGGTCTTCCCATTTGGATAATAAAATTTAAAATCACTGACAGGCTTACCGTTATAATATTCTCCCGTGAATTTCAGGTTTCCTTCATCATCGTAAAGGCGCCATATCCCCTGGCGTCTGCCTTCTTTATCCGCCTTATTGATATGACCATCGTGGAACTCCTGCGCCTGTACACCGGTTATGATCATTAGCAGGAGGGCGATTAACAGCATCCGTTTCATGAACCCAACATTTATTAATTTTGCCATAATAACGTAAAAGTATTGATTTTATTTAAATCCGGCCCAACTTGAATTATTCGTCCAGGTTACTTGAAAATGCAGTCAATGAACTGTCGAGGCTGCCGGGGATTGGCAGAAAGACCGCCCTGCGCCTGGCTTTGCATATCCTGAAGCAGGACCCGCGGCAGGTGGAGCTCTTCAGCCAGGCTATACTTAGCATGCGGAACGATATCAAAAGGTGCAGCGTGTGCCACAACATATCGGATAATGACGTCTGCGATATTTGTGCAAATCATAAGAGGGACCACTCGATAACCTGTGTGGTGCAGGATATCCGTGATGTGATGGCCATAGAGAACACGGGGCAGTACAACGGGATCTATCATGTGCTTGGCGGGATCATCTCACCGATGGACGGGATCGGGCCGGATGATCTGACGATTGAGTCGCTGGTGCAGAAAGCCGCCCTGGGCCAGACCCGGGAGATCATATTCGCGCTGCCGACAACCGTTGAAGGCGACACTACCAATTACTACCTGTCAAAAAGACTGGCCGGGTTGGCGGTGAACCTGACAACCATTGCACGGGGAATTGCTATCGGCGATGATATAGAGTACGCGGATGAAATCACCCTCGGACGGAGCATCGTAAACCGTATCCCGTTCACGATAAAAGACCAGCACACACCGGCGCAGTAAGTTACTGATGGTCCTGCCCGAAAAGGTCCAGTTGATTGGCCGTGACGTAGATGTCTTCCGGAACTTCCTTCGAATAATTAGAAAGAAAAGGCCTTATCATCTTTTTAATCAGTTTGGTTGGCGTGGTCCGTCGTGCCGTACAGTAATTAACCAGGGAGCGTTGCTGATTTTTAGACAATTTCAGGCTGATTTCCCTGTATTTAACCCTTTTGCGGCTTTTTTTCCTCTTTTTGGCTGCAGGCATATCGTGTAATCATTTGACATGCCTAAAGTAAAAATTAAATGACCGGTTTCCTTCGGTACAGAGCAGGAATTTATTAACAAGTCCAGGCTGAAATCGAATCCATGATCTCCCTCGCGTAAAGATCTGCTTTTTCCGGGCTTGTGCTTTCGGCATAGATCCGCATGATCGGCTCTGTATTTGACAGCCGGAGCTGAATCCATCCATCACTGAAATCGATTTTCAATCCGTCAATATTATTTACAGGAAACGCAGAGTATTTCAATTTAACACTGTTGAATAATCCGGGCACATCTGCCCCGGGTTTCAGCGTCACTTTATTTTTCGACATAAAATAATCCGGATAGGCTTTTCGCAGCTGGCTGCAGGATTTCGCTGAAACGGCAAGATGCGACAGGAACAGCGCAATCCCCGCCAGCGCGTCCCTACCGTAATGAAGTTCAGGGTAAATCACTCCTCCGTTGCCTTCTCCCCCGATGACGGCATTTTGATTTTTCATCATTTCCACCACATTCACCTCACCTACCGCCGATGCAAAGTAATTCCCTCCATGTTTTACTGTAATATCTTTCAATGCCCTGGTGGAGGACAAATTCGACACAGTATTTCCCGGCGAGTGCGACAGGATATAATCAGCGACAGCTACGAGGGTGTACTCTTCACCGAAAAAGTTACCGTCTTCCATAATAATAGCCAGCCTGTCGACATCGGGATCCACTACAAAACCTGCATGGGCCTTGCTTTCTCTTGTTACCCGGCATATTTCGGTCACGTGCTCGGGCAGCGGTTCTGGATTATGGGCAAAAATGCCGGTGGGTTCAGCATTCAACGGAATGATGTTCCTGACGCCAAGTGCCGTAAGAAGCGCAGGCAAAGCAATACCGCCGACGGAATTCACCGAGTCGAAGGCTATCGTGAAATCAGCCTTTTGTATTGCAGGGACATTCACCAGCGGCAGGGAAACGATTTTCTGAATATGCTGTTCCAACTGGTCGTGGCGTTCGGTATACGTACCCAGTTCAAGGTAGCCGGCAAACCGATAATCAGCTTTTGCCACCAGTTCAAGGATTTTTGCCCCATCGGCTGCCGACAGGAATTCCCCTTTCGCGTTGAGCAGTTTAAGAGCATTCCACTGGGCGGGATTATGGCTGGCTGTGATGATGATCCCACCATCGGCCCGGAGCCTTGTTACGGCCATTTCGACAGTGGGCGTCGTTGCCAGGCCAAGGTCGGTCACATCCGCACCGCAGCTCATCAGCGTGCTGCAAACCATCGCGGAGACCATCCTGCCCGACACCCTGGCATCGCGGCCCACAACGATCTTCAGCCGTGTTTTCCCAACGGAATTTCCTATAAAAGTGGCATAAGCCGCAGTGAAACCCGTAATCTCCGCCGGCGTCAAACCATCCCCGATAATGCCCCTGATCCCGGATATTGATTTAATTAAAGTCATAATTAAAATTTTGCGTAAAAATAGGTAATTTTGCGGCATAACAAGAGAAGGGAATCCACGGATGGAGCCATCATACGAACATAACGAAGCTGAACTGAAAGCGCTTGTCGACCGCTTTGAGGCGATGCTCCGCAACAATGGCAGTTATTTCTTCGACGTTGAAGATTTTGAAGATATTATTGATTATTACATGGATATGCAGGATGCTGCCCGGTCGAAAAAGGCGATCGACCTGGCGGAGGCCCAGCATCCCGGCTCAACGGCCTTTTTACTAAGAAAAGCCAGGTATTTCATGCTGGCTAACAAAACAACGAAAGCCATATCCTTACTGGAAGAGATCGAGAGCATGGATCCGACCAATCCCGATATTTATCTGCTGAAAGGTTCGATTTACAGTAAGATGAGCAAGACCGAAGAGGCGATCAGGGAATACAACAAGGCGGTCCTTTACGCGAATGATCCCGAAGAAGTTTACAACAATATCGCCTATGAATACGAAAATGCCGGTGATTATAAAAAGGCCATCGAGTATCTGAAAAAGATCCTTGACCTTAACCCGGACAACGAGCCTGCACTTTTCGAGCTTTCTTTCTGCTTTGAACTTACCAACGAACTGGAAAAGTCCGTTGAATACCTTACGGCTTTCCTGGATGTTCATCCTTACAGCAAGGCAGCCTGGTTCAACCTGGGTATTGCATACAATAACCTGGAGTTGTTTGAAAAAGCCATCGAAGCGTATGAGTTTGCCATCGCGATCGACGAGACCTATACTTCAGCCTATTTCAACCTGGGAAATTCCTACGCAAATCTTGGCGAATATGGACTTTCAATTAAAAATTACAAAGAAACCTTCAGATACGAAGAACCGCAGGCGATTACCTATTATTATATAGGGGAATGTTACGAAAAGACAGACCAGTTCGGCAAGGCGGCGGAACATTACCGGCTGGCCACCGGGATCGACCCGGAAATGGCGGATGCATGGATGGGACTTGGCGTTTGCTATGATGAACAGGGTGACCAGCAGGCTGCAGTCAGGCATATGGAAAAAGCACTGGAGTTTGAAGACGACAACGCCGAGTTCTGGTACATTTACGGTGACCTGAAGCATAAGATGTTCGACATTCAAACCGCCATCAAAGCTTATGAAAAGGTAAGTGCGCTGGATCCTCTGCATCCCGAAATATGGCTGGATCTTTCCGAGGCTTATATTGAGACAGGGGAGATTAAAAAAGCCTATGACACGCTGGAAGAAGGGATTTACCAACAGCCTAAGAACGCCTCCTTATTATACCGGCTCGCCGGTCTGCTGATGAAGGAAGGAAAATGGAAGCAGGGACTGGCCGTGCTGGCAGAAGGGCTTGAGACCGATTATCCGAAACATACCGAGCTATTTGAGTTTTCACCCGAACTGGAACATAACACCGAGGTGTTAGAGATTATCCAGTTGCATTTCAAAAAGAAATAACCCCAACCTACTGAATGAGAATTTTCGGCCTTGTCGGCTCCTCGCTGGAACATTCCCGTTCAAAAGAGTATTTCAGTAATAAATTCAAGCGGGAAAATTTACAGGATTGTATTTACCTGAATTTCCAGATGGATCATCTCACTTCCTTTAGAACGCTGACGATGGAATATCCTGTGCTTACCGGCCTGAATGTTACCCACCCGTTCAAGACCGCGATCATGGAATACCTGGATGAACCGGATCCGCAGGCTGCGGCGATCGGCGCCGTGAACTGCATCGGTATCAGCCGGAACGGTAATCAGGTTCAGCTTACAGGGTATAACACCGACATGCCCGCTTTTCGCGATACGTTTGTTCCTTTGAAAATGGAGCATCACCGCAAAGCACTGATCCTTGGAACCGGCGGAGCAGCCAGGGCGACCGGTTTCGCGCTGAAATCGATGAATATGGAGTTTAAGATGGTTTCAAGGACGGCCAGGCCCGGCCACATGACTTACCGCGACATCGGTCGGGAAATCCTGCAGGAGTTCAATGTGATCATTAATGCCACACCCGCAGGAATGTACCCCGGTACGAATATTTTCCCCGACCTCCCCTATCAATATCTTTCAGACCGGCACTTTCTGTACGATCTGATCTATAACCCGGAAGAGAGCATTTTTTTAAAGCGTGGCCGGGAATCGGGCGCCCTCGTCAAAAACGGGCTTGAAATGCTGGAATTGCAGGCAGAGCTAAGCTGGAAAATATGGAATAAAACTTAGTTGTCTTCTTTTCTTTCCACAACGATGGTGAAATTGGCCGCCAGCGCAGCAAGGGCACCGATGGCAGCAAAAACCGGGGCCAGAATGGCGCCGATCACACCGATGGTCACCGGGATCTCAAGGTAAGTTTCACCCTTTTCATTTTTAATGATGATCTTCCTGACATTCCCTTCGTGGATCAGTTCTTTTATCTTGGAAAGCAGTTCTTCGCCACTTACTTTAAATTCCGATTTATTTTGTTGTTCCATAATTTATTTTGATCAATATAATGATTACCATCAAAAGTACACATTATCCGGTTGTAATCTCCCGGAATAAATCGTAAATTTGATGTTGATAAACAAAATCACTCCTGCCATGAAAAGGATCCTTGTGCCCGTGGATTTCTCACAACACACTGACATTTCGTGCCGGTATGCCATTGAACTTGCACACACGGCAGATTCGGAGATCGTTTTATTCTATTCTTTTTTCGACCAGTTTTTTTACACTGACGGAGGTTTCGCAACCGGGTTTGAATCAGGTGTGATGATGACCGATGAGATCATTCTTGATCTGTTTAAACAAAAAGAATTGAAATTGCAGGAGCTTGTGAAAGAGTTAAAAAGCTTGCTGGAACAGGATGATAAAATGAACATCGAAATCAGCAGCATAATAGAAAGCGGTAACCCGGAAGTACAGATCATTCGTATCCTGGAGCAAATGAAGCCTGACCTGGTTGTCATGGGTTCCGGAGGGATGGGCCGGAAAGGGTTGCTGGCCGGATCAGTTGCACGCCGGATCATTGACAGTGCAGGCATCCCTGTGGTGGCAGTCCCTGAGCTTGACCAGGCCCGGCCGGTCAGGAATATTGCCTACATGACTACTTTTGATCCCGACGATTTCCGCGTGATCCTTAAAATAGATGATCTTCTGTCTTCGTTCCGGGTCAACATCTTCTGTGTTCACCTGGCCGGAAGCGATCCCGATCCCAAAGCCCTTCTTAAAATGAACAGCTTGTCTGACAACCAGGAAATTAGCAGGCTTGAAGGACGGATATCATTTCATGTCCTGGAAAATGACCGGGAAGAAGAAACACTGCAAAATTTTGTTTCCGAAAACCAGATCAGCCTTATCGCTTTCATACCGCATAAAAGAAACCTTTTCAGGAACCTGTTCTACCACGGTATCACCAGGGAAGACCTGTTTCAAATGCAAATTCCAATCATGGCAGTCAAAGCCGGCACTTAATCAAATGACAATGGCATGCCAGATCTGATCAGAGCCGACATAACCATCATCGGGGCCGGGCCTTCGGGGGCCACGGCCGCCATTTCGCTGGCAAAAAGAGGTATCCCGGTTCTTTTAATTGACACTCATCAATTTCCCAGGCCAAAGATCTGTGGTGACGGCCTGAGCGGAAAGGTGGTCACCAACCTGAAGAGGCTGGATGCTTCGTATGTCGCTGAATTACAGAATTCCGCCATAGCTACAGCCTCCCTGGCAGCCCGTTTTTCCTCTCCAAACAGGAAAATGATGGAGTTATCCTTCCATACTGACGATCCGGCGATACCTCCCGGTTTTATTTGCCGGAGGGTGGATTTTGATCATTTCCTGCTGAATAAAGCATTGGCATTCAAGGAAACAACTTTTCTGGGCGGTGTGCAAGTAACCGGCCTGGAAAGAAAAGAGGATTGCATCAGGATCACCGATGCAGAAGACAAACTGGCCATTGAAACCCGCCTGGTTCTGTTTGCTGCCGGGGCCGACCGAAAGCTGATCCGTCAACTGGACCCGTCCTTCCCTGATCCCACGGAGGAAGGAATTGGCGTCAGGGCGTATTTTGACCGCGTAACAGGTTCTGACCATAAACACGCCATCGAGATCCATTTCCTGAAGGAGCTATTGCCCTGGTACTTCTGGATCTTCCCTTTTGCTGACGGTTCGGCCAACGTGGGCCTGGCGCTTCCCGAAAGTATCGCGAAGAGAAAAAGTATGAGCCTGAAGGAGCTCATGTTTAAACTGATCCGGTCTTATCCCGATCTGAAAACACGGTTCCCCGTTGAAATCACTGACGTAAAGACGGAAGCGGCCCGGCTTGCATACTACAACGGCCCTTGCCCCGTCGCAGGTAACCGCTATCTGCTGCTTGGCGATGCAGCCCGTCTTATAGACCCTTTTACCGGGGAAGGTATAGGAAATGCCATGGTCAGCGGGCGATACGCAGCAGAAATTGCGTCGGCATGCATCGCAAAAGGGGATTTCAGCGGGAACATCACTCAGGAATACCAGTCTTTGATCAATTCGCGGCTGGGCCCGGAACTCAAACTCGGTCTCAGGCTGCAGTCGCTGGCGCAACGGCAGCACCTGCTGAACCTCGTGATCGGAAGGGCGGCGCGCAGCGAAACAACCCGGCAACTGATCTCCGAAATGCTTTACAACCAGAATGCCCGGATGAAACTCAGCAAACCGGAATTTTATATTAAAATACTGCTGGGCTGATGAACCATGTTCATCATAGCGCCATGATTTGTATTTTTGTCGATCTTATTCATCGTTAGGCAAATGAAATTATCGGTCATTATTGTCAACTACAACGTAAAGTATTTCCTGGAGCAGTGCCTGTCATCGGTACGGCGTGCCACGGAACAGATCGCGGCGGAGGTGTTTGTGGTGGATAACAATTCGGTCGACGGTTCGGTGAAAATGGTGCGGGATAAATTTCCTGAGGTCATCCTCATCGAAAACAAAGACAATACCGGGTTTTCAAAAGCAAACAACCAGGCAATCCGTGAATCAAAAGGCGAATACGTGCTACTGTTGAACCCCGACACCGTTGTCGAGGACGACACATTCATAAAAGTCATTGAATTCATGGACGCTCATCCCGACGCAGGCGGTTTGGGCGTCAAAATGATCGACGGCAAAGGGAACTTTCTGCCCGAATCAAAGCGAGGCCTCCCCACCCCTGCCGTGGCGTTTTACAAAATTTTCGGCCTGAGCAAATTCTTCCCGAGATCAAAATTATTCGGCAAATATCACCTGGGATACCTGGATGAAAACGAAACCAACCCGGTCGAAATTCTTTCCGGGGCGTTTATGTTGATGAGAAGGTCCGTGCTTGATAAAACCGGTTTGCTGGACGAAACATTCTTTATGTACGGAGAAGATATTGATCTGTCGTACAGAATATTAAAAGCCGGTTACAAGAACTATTATTTTCCCGGAACCAGGATCATTCACTATAAAGGCGAGAGCACAAAAAAAGGAAGCATCAATTATGTATTTCTTTTTTATAACGCGATGATCATCTTCGCGAAAAAACATTTCACTTCAAAAAGGGCAAGGATGTTATCTTTCCTGATCAACCTGGCGATCTACTTCCGTGCCGCCCTGGCCATCGTCAACCGTTTCCTTGGCAAAGCCCTTTTGCCCCTGGCCGACGCAGCCATGATCTACGGGGGACTTTACTTTATCATCAATTACTGGGAGGAACTGGTGATCTTTCCCCAGGGAGGAGGATACCCCCCGGGTTATTACAGCATTTACGTTCCGGGTTATATCCTTATATGGCTATTATCATGTTATTTTACAGGAGCTTATGATAAACCGTTCAAGTTCTCCAGGATATTAAGAGGTGTGACCATCGGAACGGTGATCATCCTGGTAGCCTATGCGCTGCTGCCTGAGAACCTGAGATTTTCCCGGGCGATCATTCTGCTCGGGTCCGTTTGGGCCATAATTGTGATGGCTTTAACAAGGACTGGTTACCATCTTTTGAAATACCGCAACCTGTCGTTCGGGCCGGTGAAAAACAGGCGCTTTGTCATTGTCGGGGAGCGCAACGAAGCGAAAAGGGTCTGGGAGTTGCTCCACAACTCCTATGGCACCCCGGGGTTTATCGGGTTGATTTCGGTGACTCCCCGGGAACAGAAAAACGACGGCTTCATCGGAACCCTTGAGCAGATCAAGGAGATCATCCGGGTTTACCGGATCGACGAAGTAATTTTCTGCTCAAAAAGTATGACCCACCAGGCCATCATCGATCAGATGTCAGCGTTGCAGGATCTTAATGTTGATTATAAAATCGCACCGGAAGACAGCCTTTCGATCATCGGCAGTAACTCGATCAACACCGCCGGCGATCTTTATACCGTGAATATCAATGCAATAACAAACGATGAAAATCGCAGGAACAAACGTTTGTTCGATCTTGCCGCCAGCCTGGTCACTTTTATTCTGCTTCCGGTACTTATCTTCCTCGTTTCAAAACCTTTGGGGCTGATCCGGAATATCTTCCTGGTAATCTTGACTAAACGTACCTGGGTTGGTTACATCAGCGACGAACATTCGGAAAGGGAGCGTTTGCCGCACATCCGAACGGGCATACTGAATCCGCTGGACGCTTTCGGTGAAGAAAAAATCTCCGAAGAGATCAAGCAAAGGCTGAATTTCATCTATGCACGTGATTACAGCACCAACACCGATCTGAATATATTACTTAAAGGATTTAAGAACCTGGGGAGGAAAAGCTGATCCCTCTCCGAACAATTCCAGCCGAAAAGTGTTAACTTTATTGATTATTTTTGCACCCGCATCCCGGAAACCTCAGAAACGGATGCCTTAAAAAAAGATTTTCATGGCCAGATTTGAGATTTTAATGCCCAAGATGGGCGAAAGCATTATTGAAGCAACCATAACCAAATGGCTCAAACAGGTTGGGGACCAGGTAAATGAAGACGATGCCATTGCCGAAATAGCTACCGATAAAGTGGATTCAGAGATCCCATCGCCCGTAGAAGGGGTGTTGGCAGAAGTACTTTATAAGGAAGGTGATGTGATTGCGGTGGGGAAGGTCATTGCCGTCATCGATATGGGCGGTGAAGATGGGACGCAGGGAGACATGGAGGCAGGGACGCAGGGAGACATGGAGGCAGGGACGCAGGGAGGCATGGAGGCAGGGAAGCAGGGAGGCATGGAGACAGGGAAGCAGGGAGGCGTGGAGGCAGGGAGATTCTATTCCCCACTGGTGAAGAGCATTGCGGCAAAGGAAAATATTTCGCTGAAGGAACTGGATTCGATCAAAGGTACCGGGAAGGAAGGAAGGGTGACCAAGGAAGACCTGCTTTTGTACCTTGAGAGCAGGACCGCCGCACCGGTAAAAGTTGCGCCTGCACCTGCATCAAAGCCTGCTCCAGCCATGGAAGCCCCGAAGGTCGTCATGGACAGCGGCGACGAGGTGTTTGAAATGGACAGGATGAGAAGGCTTATCGCAGACCATATGGTCATGTCGAAACAAGTCTCCCCTCACGTCACCTCATTCATCGACGTCGATGTCAGCGCTATTGTAGCCTGGCGTGAGAAGATCAAGGACAGTTTTTTTGCAAGGGAAAAGGAAAAGCTTACCTATACCCAAATAATTATGGAAGCAACCGCAAAGGCGCTCAAGGAATTCCCGCAGGTCAACGCTTCCGTTGACGGGTACAATGTGATCCACCGCAAGAAGATCAACATCGGCATGGCCACTGCCCTGCCCAACGGCAACCTGATCGTCCCGGTGATCAAGAACGCGGAACAGAAGAGCCTGCTCGGGATCATCAAGGATGTGAACGACCTGGCTGACAGGGCCCGGAAAAACAACCTGCTGCCGGATGAGATCCAGGGCGGCACTTTCACCATCACCAATTTCGGCACCTTCGACAGCCTCACGGGCACACCGATCATCAACCAGCCGCAGGTAGCGATCCTCGGGGTGGGCGCGATAAGGAAAAAGCCGGTCGTAATCGAAACACCCCAGGGTGATGTGATCGGCATACGACATATTATGATCCTCTCCCTGGCTTACGATCACCGTGTTGTCGACGGCGCCCTCGGTGGCATGTTCCTCAAAAGAATGAAGGAATTGCTCGAAGGCTGGGACAAAAGCAGAAGTATCTGAATTCTAAATTTTAAATTCTAAATTTTAAATTAATTTAGAATTTAGCATTTAAAATTTAACATTAATAATTAATTATGGAATTATCTCTCTCCCGCCCGCTTGCAATATTTGACCTGGAAACTACCGGGACCAATGTGGCCTCAGACCGTATTGTTGAACTTTGTGTCGTAAAAGTCATGCCCGATGGTTCCCGGGACGTCCTTGTACAACGGATCAATCCAGGAATTCTCATTTCCAGGGAGTCGACCATGATCCACGGGATCACTGATCTTGACGTCAAAGACAGTCCTTCTTTCAAGGATTTTGCCCCGTCTCTCAACGCATTTCTCGACGGCTGCGACCTGTCAGGTTACAATGCAATCAAGTTCGACATCCCTTTGCTGGTAGAGGAATTCCTGCGGGCCGGCATCGATTTTTCACTAATGAACCGCCATATTGTTGATGTGCAGAACATCTTCCACAAAATGGAGCCCAGGACACTTAAAGCGGCTTACCGTTTCTACTGCGATAAAAACCTCGAAATGGCCCACTCGGCTGAAGCCGACACCATGGCAACGTATGAAGTCCTGAAAGCGATGCTCGACCGTTATGATGGCCAGGAATACCAGGATTCGGACGGGAACACCAGCGTACCGGTCAGAAATGATGTGAAAGCACTGCATGATTTTTCGTTTTATACCCGGAATGTAGACCTGGCAGGACATATCGTGTTTAACGACAAACAGGAGGAGGTGCTGAATTTTGGAAAATACAAAGGCATGCCTGTTGAGAGCGTCTTTAAAAAAGAACCCTCCTACTATGACTGGATGATGAAAAGCCAGTTCCCGTTGTACACGAAAAAGGTAGTCATGTCGATCTGGAAGAGAATGGGGAAATAAAAAGTTATGAGTCTTTAGTCTTAAGTCTTTAGTATATGTATTTCCCGAACATTAATGAAATTCCTGAGAGATTCCGGTTAAGCGAGCCGGTTTTTCAACGCGATTATTTGATCAACGGTGAGTTGCTGACCTGGGACGGGCCCTTTCAGGAAGTATATTCGCCGGTATGCACCAGGGATGAACAGGGCATGATCACTCCTTTCCACCTGGGCCATTATCCCATGATGACTTCCGCGGAATCGCTCAAAGCGCTGGAATCGGCTGTGAATGCCTACGATCACGGCAGGGGCTTATGGCCCACCATGAGCGTGGAGGAACGGATCTGGCATATGGAAAATTTCACTTTCATCATGAAGGAGCAGCGCGAGATCGTCATCAACCTGCTGATGTGGGAGATTGGAAAAAGCTATGCTGATTCCGCCAAAGAGTTTGACCGCACCCTGGAGTACATCCGGGATACCATAGAGGCCGTCAAGGAGCTTGACCGGAATTCCTCCCGCTTCCAGATCGAACAGGGGATCATTGGCCAGGTCAGGCGGTCGCCGCTGGGCGTGGTGCTTTGCATGGGGCCATTCAATTATCCCCTGAACGAAACCTTCACCACGCTCATCCCGGCCTTGATCATGGGTAATACGGTCATTTTCAAGCCCCCTAAGTACGGTGTGTTGTTGCATCACCCGTTGTTGAAAGCTTTTCAGGAGGCCTTCCCTCCCGGGGTGGTGAACACGGTCTACGGAGATGGCAGGGAGGTCGCAGGGCCGCTGATGGAATCGGGAAAGATCGACGTGCTGGCTTTTATCGGTACCAGCCGCGTTGCCAGCATTCTCAAAAGACAACATCCAAAACCACACCGCCTGCGCAGCGTGCTGGGGCTCGAAGCTAAAAATCCCGCGATCATTCTCCCTGACGCCGACCTGGACCTGGCCGTCAGCGAATGTGTGCTGGGAAGCCTTTCATACAACGGCCAGCGATGCACGGCGCTCAAGATCATATTCGTCCATGAGTCGGTGGCACAGGAGTTCACACTGCGTATGTCGGATGCGATAAGTCGTTTAAAGACCGGCATGCCCTGGGAAGAGGACGTGCAAATAACCCCATTGCCTGAAGAAGGGAAAACAGAATATCTTTCCGGGCTCATCCAGGATGCCGTGCAAAAAGGCGCCTACATTTTCAATCCCGGAGGAGGTGCCACAGAGCAGACATTCTTCTCCCCTGCCATGCTATTCCCCGTAAACGCCGACATGAGGATCTGGAGGGAAGAACAATTCGGCCCGGTAATTCCGGTGGTACCTTTCAAGGAAATCAATATGCCGCTGGAATATGTAACGCATTCAGACTACGGCCAGCAGATCAGCATCTTCGGGAAAGACGCGGACAACATCGCACACCTGATCGATCCGTTGGTCAACCAGGTTTGCCGGCTGAACATCAACAGCCAGTGCCAGCGGGGGCCCGACACATTTCCGTTTACCGGCAGGAAAGATTCTGCAGAGGGAACGCTTTCAGTTTCCGACGCGCTCCGGGTATTTACGATCCGAAGCCTGGTCGCAGCTAAGAGCACCGAGCTTAACAAGAAGATCATCACTACGATTGTGAAAGAAGATAAGTCGAGCTTTCTGTCGACGGACTTTATTTTCTAGCTGCAAGCCTCAAGCCTCAAGCTGCAAGCCAAATAGCTATGACACGTAACCCGTAACCCGTAACCCGTAACCTGGAACCTGGAACCTGGAACTACTTTACCACGCAGGTCAACATTAATTTCTCCCTGAGGAAGCCTTCGAGTTTGTCCCCGATCTTCACCGGTCCGACACCGGCGGGTGTGCCGGTAAATATGAGATCGCCGGTGCGGAGCGTCATAAAACGGGATACGAAGGAAATAATTTTCTCGAAGGAAAAGATCATGTCGCCTGAATTACCCGACTGGACCGTCTGACCGTTCATATCCAGCCTGAAAGGAATGTTGCGGAGATCGGCGAATTCTGATTTGTCAATGAATTCATCGCTGACAGGCGCTGAATAGTCAAACCCCTTGGCTATTTCCCAGGGAAGGCCTTTCTCCTTGCATTTCTGCTGAAGGTCGCGGGCGGTAAGATCAAAACCCAGCCCGATCTTGTCAATAAAATCAAGGGCATACTTTTCCGGAACGGACTTGCCCACTTTGCCGATCTTCAGCACCAGTTCGGTTTCATAATGAATGTCGCTGGAAAAATCCGGATAATAAAAAGGCCTGTTCCGGATCAGCAGTGCCGTATCCGGCTTAAGGAAAAACACAGGATTTTCAGGCAAAGGATTATTCAGTTCCTTCGCATGCTCAATATAATTTCTTCCAATACAGATAATTTTCATTTCATTAATAAAATTAACCCGAATTAAAATTCAACATTCAACATTCAACATTAAATAAAGATAATTTCCTCCACCACCTTTCCTCCCGCTTCAGCATTGAGTCGCTCCATGATAACGGAGGCGTTGTAGATCAGCTCATTCTTAAGCGCCGGCGAATCGACTTTCACATAAAGTTTGCCTTTTCTTATATAAATATCTTTGGTATATTTTGCGATGAGTTCACCCACCACTTTTTCCCAGGAGTGAACGGCTTTAACCTCATTGAGCCTGCCTTCAAGATGATAGGTTTCAATGAGTTCCCTGATAATTTCCCCCAGGGGCTTGTCGTTGCTTACTTTCATAGCAGGTTGACCTGTCCGGCCGAAATTGCAAAAATCCTGTGATCAATGGCCACTTCTTCAAATAGTTTCTCAATTCTTGAGCGCTGGGTGTCTGTGATAAAAACCTGGCCGAAACTGTTTTCGCTTACCAGGCGGATGATCTGGTGCACCCGTTTGTCATCCAGTTTGTCAAAGATATCATCAAACAACAAGATCGGCTTAAAGCCCTTTATATCCCTTGTGTAATCAAATTGCGCCAGTTTTACCGCTACCACAAAGGATTTCTGCTGGCCCTGTGAACCGAATTTTTTTAATGGAAAGCCCGAGATCATGAATTCCAGGTCATCTTTATGGATTCCCTGCGTGGTGTATCTCGCCATCCGGTCTTTTTCGACATTGACCGCCAGCAATTCATCCAGTTTCCGATCAAAAAGCTGGGATATGTATTTGATATCCACGGTTTCTTTTCCTTCAGAAATAAATTCAAAATATTTTCGGAAAACCGGTATAAAATTTTCAAGGAAAACTTTCCTTTTCTCATGGATCTTATGCCCGTAATCAACAAGCTGGGCATCCCATATTTCCAGAGATACTGTATTGAAGGTCCTGGACTCGGCAAAATGCTTTAACAGCGCATTTCGCTGTGCCAGTGCTTTATTGTAAGAAATCAGATCCTCAAGGTAAGCATGGTCGAATTGAGAGATAACCCCATCAAGGTAGCGGCGCCTGACCTCACTGCCTTCGTTGATCAGGTCTCGGTCATACGGTGAAACCATGACCAGCGGAAAGAGCCCGATATGATCGGCAAGCCTTTCATACTCTTTCTGGTTGATCTTGAATATCTTACGTTGATCTGTTTTCTGGATGCAGGAAATATTGTCCGGATTGTCACCGTTTTTCATGAAAGACCCATGAATGCTGAAAAAGGATTCGTTATGCCTGATATTCTGCGTATCGACGGGATTGAAATAACTTTTGCAAAAGGAGAGATAATGAATTGCATCCAGGAGGTTTGTTTTACCTGCCCCGTTATCACCAATAAAACAATTGATCTTGTCGGAAAACTGCAGTGTTGCTTCGCTGTAGTTCTTGAAACTGGTGAGGGTTAATTTTTGAAGGTACATTCAGGGCCGGGGGGAGAGGTTATTGTTTCTTTGCGAATCCGTCCATATCCACCATCAGGGTAATGAAATTGGGGGATCCGACCACATGATAGGCTGCCCGGGCATAACTGAAGTTGAACTGCTTGATGCGAACCCCAAAACCCCAGGAAAATCCTACCGTTGACAATTTATCCGGGACTTTCATTTCCTGTCTCCTGCCGTAATTATATCCGGCCTGCAGGCTGAGCACTTTGGCAATGGTCACTTCACCACCGATAATAATATGCCGCATCAGGTTATCCGCGAACTCATCGATCCCGCTGATCTCATTGGGCTGTCCGGTGACAGGGTCGATACCTCCTGCCGGGTTGATCGGGCTGTCGTAACGCAAATTCCACTTTTCCAGGTGGGTGAACAATCCGGAAATCCTGAACGGGATATGCTTGAACTTTTTTGAAATGCCGGCCTGGATCTCGAAGGGCAACGGTTCATGGTTCCCGGATGTGTAAGCTACGACCTGGTAACCGATGTTGCGGAATAACAACGACGCGTCGAATGTTTCGTCTTTGCTGAAATAAGACCCGGCCACATCCACGCCGATCCCGAATGAATTGTAGGATTCCAGCGAGGAATAAACCAGCTTCAGGTTGGATCCAACTGCAAACAACGGTGTGAGTTTCCTTCCCCATCCGATATTCAGGGCGTACTCACCGGCGTGAAAATATCCATATTGTACCCCGGCTTCATCGGCTTCCTGGAACTGTCCATAATCGATGTACTGCATGGTTCCGACAAAGCTTCCAACTTTATTGAAAGTCCTGGAATACTGGGCAAATCCGTAATTGATATCCGTGAAATAGTCGACAAAGCTCAATCCCAGCTGGTTATGCATCTCTTCATTGATCAGGGAAGGGTTGGCCAGGGTAAGGGTAATGTCATTATCGTTGATTGCCAGGAAATTACCGCCCAATGCAGCAATCCTCGCGGAATTCGGGAGGTTTAGGAACTGGTAGGTCCCTCTGGCTCCCACCTGCGCTTCGCCTTGTATTAGCAAACAAAACAATGCGACGAAAAGTATTAAGGTCTTTTTCAAGAGATGCTTATTAGGGATTTGTTTTGCTATAAACGTTAATAATGTAAAATTAGTATTATTCGCCAATCATTATTATTCGAAACTCCGACGACTAAAGCCGTCGGTTAATATTTTTTAACTAATTCGTAACCAACGGCTTTAGTCGTTGGAGTTCTAATCCAAAACAAGCTCGTCTTAAAAAACTGTCTATCTGTTACACCCTCACAGGGGTTGAAGTTACCCCTCCCGGAACAAATTCAGCGCCGCTCCCGCCCTGAACCATTCGATCTGGTTCTTGTTGTAAGTGTGGTTCACCGGGAATGATTCGCTTGTGCCATCGGCATGATGCAGCACAATGGCCAGCTGTTTTCCCGGCGCCATTTCCTTAAGGCCGGTTATGTTGATGCGGTCGTCCTCTTTGATCTTGTTGTAATCGGCCGGATCGGCAAAGGTCAGCGCCAGCATCCCCTGCTTCTTCAGGTTTGTCTCATGGATCCTTGCAAATGAGCGGACCAGGATGGCTTTCACATTCAGGTGCCGCGGTTCCATAGCGGCATGCTCCCGGGAGGAGCCTTCCCCGTAATTCTCATCCCCTACGACGATCGATCCGAGACCGGCGGATTTATAATGCCGCGCGGTTGCCGGCACTTCGCCATATTGCCCAGTGACCTGGTTCTTTACCAGGTTGGTTTTACCGTTGAAATCATTTACAGCGCCGATCAGCAGGTTATTGGATATATTATCGAGATGTCCGCGGTACTTCAGCCAGGGGCCTGCCATGCTGATGTGATCGGTTGTGCACTTGCCCCGTGCCTTGATCAGCAGCTTAAGGCCTTTCAGGTCTTCGCCGTTCCATGCCGGGAAAGGATCAAGCAGTTGCAGGCGGTCTGACTTCGGGTCCACGATCACTTCGACACGACTCCCGTCTTCGGCAGGTGCCTGGTAGCCGTTATCTTCGACAGCAAATCCGTTAAAAGGGAAATCCAGTCCATGTGGCTCGTCCAGTCTTACCATTGTACCGTTTTCATTGACCAGCGTATCGGTAAGCGGATTGAATTTAAGCGTTCCCGCGATGGCAAACGCAGTGACGATCTCGGGAGAAGCCACGAACCCGTGAGTATTCGGGTTACCGTCGTTCCTTTTGGCAAAATTCCTGTTAAAGGAAGTCATAATGGAGTTTTTCTCCTGCTTTTCGGCATTATGCCTTGCCCACTGGCCAATGCAGGGTCCGCAGGCATTGGCCAGCACCACCCCTCCTATTTTTTCGAAGGTATCCAGGAAACCATCCCTCTCCGCGGTAAACCTGACCTGTTCAGAGCCCGGGGTGACCGTGAATTCCGATTTCGCTTTCAGGTTCTTATCCAAGGCTTGCCTGGCCACTGAAGCAGCGCGTGTTATGTCTTCATAAGACGAATTGGTGCAGGAGCCGATCAGTCCCACTTCAAGTTTTTCCGGCCAGCCGTTCTTTTCTACTTCTTCGGCGAACCTAGAAACAGGCGTGGCCAGGTCGGGAGTGAACGGTCCGTTGATATGCGGTTCCAGCTCGGAAAGGTTGATCTCAATGACCTGGTCGAAGTATTGTTCAGGATTTGCATAGACTTCCGGATCGGCGGTGAGGTGCTTTGCGATGAGGTTGGCTGCATCGGCCACTTCTGCGCGTCCTGTGCCCCGCAGATAAGCTTCCATTTTGGCGTCGTAGCCGAAAACAGAGGTGGTGGCGCCGATTTCCGCGCCCATATTGCAGATGGTTCCTTTACCGGTGCAGGAGATTTCCAGCGCTCCGGGGCCGAAATATTCGACGATGCTTCCGGTTCCGCCTTTCACGGTCAGTATGCCGGCAACCTTGAGGATGACATCCTTCGGAGAGGTCCAGCCGCTTAATTTTCCGGTGAGTTTCACACCGATCAGTTTCGGGAATTTCAGTTCCCAGGGCATTCCGGCCATAACGTCCACCGCATCGGCCCCTCCGACCCCGATGGCGATCATGCCAAGTCCCCCGGCATTGACCGTGTGTGAGTCGGTACCGATCATCATCCCACCGGGGAACGCATAATTTTCAAGCACCACCTGGTGAATGATCCCCGCGCCGGGTTTCCAGAACCCGATCCCGTATTTGTTGCTAACAGAAGAGAGAAAGTCAAACACCTCCTTATTGGCGTCAAGAGCAACTTTCAGGTCTTCCTGTGCGCCGGTTTTAGCCAGGATGAGATGATCACAATGGACGGTACTGGGCACGGCCACTTTCTTTTTCCCGGCCTGCATGAACTGCAGCAAGGCCATCTGAGCCGTCGCGTCCTGCATGGCTACCCGGTCGGGATTGAAATTCACATAGGACTTACCCCTGGTAAAGTGTCCCGGTTCATTTTCGTCCGAAAGGTGTGCATAAAGGATCTTCTCCGTCAGCGTGAGCGGCCTGCCGGTTAATTTTTTTGCTTTCTCAATTTTTTCGGCGATCCCGGCGTAAACGGCATTTATCATGTCAAGGTCAAAAATCATCAAATGGAAATTTTAAGTTTTAAATTCTTGATTCTTAATTCTAATCTTCTGTGGATCTCTATGTTATCTCAGTGGATCTCCGTGTAACTTCTTTATAAAAGTGCGAAGATATCCGCAGGGATAAAACAGGTGAACAAGTTTAATGAGGCAAAAATAGTCATTATTAAGAAAAAACATTCTGATAACTTTACGCTCTTAAACTTACTTACCCTGTCACATAGCATAACACATATTATTAATTCATTATGGACCGACCTGCGTGAAGCCATCACCGGTACGGAAAAGGATTTCACCTCGGAAAAGCTCGGCCGGGCCATCTTTCTCCTTTCCGTACCCATGGTGCTCGAAATGGCCATGGAATCCATATTTGCCATCGTTGATATTTTTTTTGTATCCAAACTGGGGGCCGAGACCATTGCCATTGTCGGGATTACGGAATCAGTCATGACGATCATCTACGCCCTGGGAATAGGCATCGGCACGGCGGCGACCGCGATCATTTCCCGGAGGATCGGGGAAAAAGACCCTCAACACGCTTCCCACGCGGCCGGACAGGCGATCATAACGGGCTCCTTCATATCAATATTGCTGGCAATACCAGCGATTATTTACTATAAGGATATCTTGCTTCTGATGGGGATGGATGAGGCAGCGGTAAATGAATTTGGCAATTACACCCTGGTGATCATGGGCACCAATATGGTCATTATGCTGCTTTTCATCAATAACGCGATCTTCAGAAGTTCCGGTGATGCGGCCATTTCGATGAAAGTGCTGGCATTTGCCAATTTGCTGAACATTATCCTTGATCCGATCCTGATCTTTGGCTTTGGACCGATCCCGGCCATGGGGATCACCGGTGCAGCCGTCGCCACCTCCATCGGAAGAGGGCTTGGCGTGATCTTCCAGTTCTACATGCTTTTCCGGAAAAAGCACCGGGTGGGGTTGAGGCTGAAATACCTGGTGCCTGAATGGAAAAGTATCCTGCAACTGTTAAGGCTCTCGGCCGGGGCGACCGGCCAGTACCTCATCGCCACATCAAGCTGGATATTGCTCGTCAGGATTATCTCATTATTCGGGAGCCAGGTGGTGGCTGGCTATACGATCGCGATCCGCATTATGTTTTTCACCATGATGCCTTCCTGGGGCGTCAGCAATGCCACCGCAACACTGGTGGGGCAAAACCTGGGGGCGGAAAAACCGGAACGTGCCGAAAAAGCGGTCTGGATCACGGGCTTCGTGAATATTGCCCTGCTCGGCATTATCGGGCTTGTCATGGCGCTGATACCTGCAACGTTCATCAGGCTTTTCATTGATGATCCCTTGGTCATTGAATACGGCGCTTCCTGCCTGCGCATCCTGAGTTACGGTTACATCGCCTACGGATTGGGAATGGTGATGGTCAACTCCCTGAATGGCGCCGGGGATACGGTCACCCCTACCTGGATCAACTTATTTTGCTACTGGATCCTTGAAATCCCGCTTGCCTATTACCTCGCAGTAAGTCTGAACCTCAAGGAGAACGGGGTGTTCATCTCTATCCTGGTTGCCGAAGTGGCTATGACAGCCAGTGCGTTGTATTTTTTCAGGAAAGGAAAATGGAAACTAAGGAAGGTCTAGTTTTAGATTTTAACGCTGTCAGGTCACGCCGGGGCGTGACGCTGACAGGTTAGGCAGTTTAGTGGAAATTACAGGCATTTCTTTATTCGTTGATAAGTCGCAGTTATATCGTGATCCAGCCCTACCGAGAACCTTACCAATCCTTCGCTAAGCCCCATCTCCCGCTGGATATGCTCCGGCACCTCTGACGAAGTGCTCCTGCCGGGATTGCTGAACAGGGTTTTAAAATAACCCAGGCTGACGGCAAGGTATCCAACGCCTTCGTTCTGCATTTTTTCCATGAAAGCATAGGCATTATCGGCCGTCCCCATATCGATCGCCATCATGCCGCCAAATCCGAAGTCAGGGTTCATGAGCGTTTTCATCAGCTCATGATCTTTATGGGAGGGTAGCCCCGGGTAAATGATCTTCAAGCCGTCCATTTCCAGGTTGGTCGCTAGGAAAAGAGCGTTTTCACTGTGCTTTTTCATCCGTATATGCAGTGTATGCAGGTTCTTCAGAATGCTGGACGAACGCAGCGGATCAAGCACTGGCCCCAGCAACATGGCTGTTCCGTCATTCACGTTGCTGATGGCGTCGATAAAAGCGGCATCCGAACAAATGGCCCCCGCGACGCAATCATTCTTCCCGTTGACGAATTTGGTCATGCTGTAAACGGTTATATCAGCCCCGAGCATGGAAGGAGCCACGATCAGCGGAGCGAACGTATTGTCGACCACCAGTTTGACATCATGCTTTCCGGCGATGGCTGCAAGTTTCGGGATATCTGACACCTGCAATAAAGGATTCGTCAGTGTTTCCGTGTAGATCAGCCGGGTATTTGGGCGGATCGCTCTCTCAACGCTTTCATGATCCGATATGTTTACGAAGGTGACCTCAATATTAAATTTCGGAAGATAATTCTTCAGAAAAGCAAACGTACCGCCGTATGTTGTCACGCTGGTAATGATATGATCACCGGCATTGCAAAGCTGCAGGATGACCGTCGTGATGGCGGCCATCCCCGATGCGGTAACCCAGGCGGCCGGCGTGCCTTCCATGGCTGCCATGGCATCGGAAAGGTATTTGTTGCTCGGGTTCCAGTGCCTTGAATAAAGAAAACAGCCCTCCGATTCCCCGTGAAAGGTGTCCACCATGGTCTGAGCTTCCAAAAATGTATAAGTGGATGAATCCGTTATGGATGGATTTACATCGCCGAATTCGCCGAATTGTTTCAGTTCGAAAATCTTCCCGGAGGGATTGAATTTATTGTTCGTCATAATAATAGTATTTAGTTTGTGTCGAGGCGGTTTAGCCCAAGGATCGCCCTCTCGTAGTTTGGTGTGACTTCCAGCGATTTCAGGTAATCCTTTCTTGCGTTTTGAAAGTCGCCTGCCAGTTCGTAACTGTAGCCGCGATTGAAATAAGCATCCGTGTATTTAGGATCGAGGCGGAGGGCCTGGTCAAAATACCGGATCGCATTCTCAAAATCCTGGATATAAACCAGGTTGATGTATCCAAGGTTGTAATGAGCTTCTTTGTGCCCGGGAGAGATCAACAGCAGCTTTTCATAAGTTTCAATGGCTTTCGTTATGATCTCCTGCTCCTGGTAAACCATTCCCAGTAAATAATATCCTTCTTCCCGGTTCGGATCGATCCGGACGGCAGTCTCCAGGTAACCGTTCGCCAGGGGGTTTTTGAGCGAAGCATAAAGCAATCCCAGTTCGATGTAAGCATCATAGTAATACTGGTCCTGGTCGGCTGCAGCCTGGAAGCTTCGGATGGCAAGAGCCGTATCTCCCTGTTCCATGTACGCGTACCCTCTGATGAAATATGCCACCGGGTTGAACTGTTCAATATCAAGTGCCTTGCCTGTATAACTGAAAGTGCCCTGGTAGTCCCTAAGGATCAGGTATACTTCAGCCAGTTTGAGCAAGGCATTGTTGTTCTTCGGATCCAGCTCTTCCGCCTTTTTCAGGGCATCGAGACAATTGGGGATTTGCCCCATCGCGAGGTAAAGATCCGCCAGGGTCACAAAATAGTCGGCATCCCGGTCGTTCAGTTCAATGGCTTTGCCTATATCGGAAAGTGCTTTATTAACATCCTTATTATCAAGATAATAACGCGATCGCTTATAATAATTCTCCGGGTTCGCAGAATCTGATGCGATCAATTGATTTAGCGCGTCGATATCAGAAACGACCGTATCATCTTTAGATAATGTATGCTTCGAATTTTTCTCACCACCAGGCTTACAAGAATAAAATCCTGTTAACAACAGAAACGTAATTAATCCGAGAAGTATTTTTTTCACCATTCAATTCTCAAATTTAAAGCTTGTAGCTTGCGGCTTGAGGCTTGCAGCTTGCGGCTCCCTAAAGCCAGCTAACCTTACCCCAGCAAAAGCTTCTCCCTGATCTTTCCTTCAAGCTCTTCCGCCAGTTCCGGGTTGTCGATCAGCAGTTTCTTCACCGCATCCCTCCCCTGGCCCAGCTTTGTTTCACCATAGCTGAACCATGACCCGCTCTTTTTGATGATGCCGAAATCGGAGCCGAGGTCGATGATCTCACCGACACGTGAAATTCCCTGCCCGAACATAATGTCGAACTCCGCTTTTTTAAATGGAGGGGCAACTTTATTTTTGACTACTTTCACTTTCACCCGGTTCCCCGTGCTCTCTTCTCCTTCCTTGATCTGGTTCACTTTGCGGATATCGATCCTTACAGAGGAATAGAATTTCAGGGCGTTGCCTCCCGTAGTGGTTTCCGGGTTGCCAAACATGATGCCGATCTTCTCACGGAGCTGGTTGATAAAGATACAGCAGGCACCCGTTCTGCCAATGGTCGCGGTGAGCTTTCTAAGTGCTTGTGACATCAACCGGGCTTGCAAGCCCATTTTGGATTCGCCCATCTCACCTTCAATTTCGCTTTTCGGTGTAAGGGCCGCCACGGAGTCGATCACGATGATATCAATCGCCCCTGACCGGATCAGGTTATCGACAATCTCCAAAGCCTGCTCGCCATGATCGGGCTGTGAAATGAGCAGGTTGTCGATGTCGATGCCTAACTTTTCGGCATAAAACCGGTCAAAAGCGTGTTCTGCATCAATAAACGCAGCGATGCCGCCGCGTTTCTGTGCTTCGGCGATGGCGTGCAGGGCCAGCGTGGTTTTGCCGCTTGATTCCGGGCCGTATATCTCAATGACCCTTCCCCTGGGAAAGCCACCCACTCCCAGCGCCGCATCCAGCCCGATCGAGCCCGTCGGAATGAACGGGATGTTTTCAGCCGGAGTATCTCCCAGCTTCATGATCGTTCCTTTTCCATACTGCTTTTCGATATTGCCCAGGGTCATTTCCAGGGCTTTCATCTTTTCTTTCCTGATCTGATCAAGGTTGTTCTCTCCGGCCATAATCTTTGTGTTTAATTGTTATGAATTATTTTATTTCTGAAAGGATCTGGTTGGCATGATCCTTTGTGTCAACTTTATCAAATACTTTGAGGATGTGACCATCTTCGCCGATAACGAACGTAGTCCTGAAGATGCCATCGTATTCCCTGCCCATGAACTTCTTCCTGCCCCATACCCCGTAATCGCTGACAATTTTCCTGTCCGTGTCGGGTAAGAGCGGAAAAGGCAGATTGTATTTTTCAGTAAATTTCACATGCGATTTGGCGCTGTCAGTGCTGACACCAATGATCTTAAACCCTTTTTCAAGCAGCGCCGGATAATTATCCCGCAGGCTGCAAGCTTCGGCGGTGCAGCCGGGAGTGTCGTCTTTCGGGTAAAAATAAAGGATCACCTTGCTTCCTGCAAAATCCCCGAGTGAAATATTATTCCCGAACTGGTCAGTAGCTTTGATGGATGGCGCTTTATCGCCCGCTTTAAGTTTCATGTTCTCTGCATTTTAAAGTGTTAACAAAAATATTCATTTTACCAGACCGTATGAATCCTGAAGCTATTTAGTTTTCAACGGTTACCAACAGATGAACATCATTCCGGATCAAATTGTTCGGCTGATTTTTGCAAAAAATTTACAATAACAGCGCAATCCGCATTCATCACATTTGGGTTTCCTGGCCTGGCAGACATATCTTCCATGAAGAATGAGCCAGTGGTGGGCAATAGGGATCTTTTTTTCAGGTATGTATTTAATAAGCTGCAACTCTGTCTGCAAAGGATTTTTAGCTTTCTCCGTAAGCCCGAGCCGTGCCGCCACCCTGTGCACATGCGTATCAACCGCCATCTTAGGTTGGTTGAAAGCCACCGCGGCGATCACGTTGGCCGTTTTGCGACCGACGCCGGGAAGCCTTTGCAGTTCGTCCGTATCAGCAGGTATCTTTCCGTTAAACTCCGCAACTACCATCGCCGACATACCGAGCAGGTGACTGGTTTTGTTGTTCGGATAGGAACAACTTTTGATCAGGTCAAAAACATCTTCTCTTGCGGCACCTGCCAGGCTCTGAACGTCCGGAAAACGCTTGAAAAAGGCCGGGGTGATCATGTTCACTCTTTTATCCGTGCATTGGGCCGAAAGAATGACAGCAACCATCAATTCATAGGGATCGGAATAAACCAGCTCTGTTTCTGCAACAGGTTGGTTCAGTTCGAAATACTCTAAAATTTTCCGGTAGCGTTCTTCTTTTCTCATCCTTCCATTATATTAATCGGCATTTTTTAAAAAAATACCCGGTCGGTTGAAATCTTTTTTTTGCAAAAAATATTTCACGCAAAGAAACGCTAAGAAAATCGCGAAAAACGCAAAGTAAGATACAGTTTATCAATCCTTTGCGTGCTTTGCGAATCCTTTGCGAACTTTGCGTGAAAATGAGATTTAAAATTAATCTTAAATAAATTTTTAATTCGTCAATTGAAAAATATTCCCCACTGATGAGGTTTTAATGATATTCAAGGCACTGGAATACCTCAGGAGGTTCTGAATGGTCGACTGGCTGGGACCATCTTTAACAGCCATTATCCGGTCTGATTTTCTTTCAAGTATTCTGATTTCCCGGAGATAATACTGTAAGTCAATAAGCGTAAAGGTTTTATCCATAGGCTACACCGTCAATTTTAAGTTTACGCTTAAATAACGGCATGAAGCCGGGATATATTTTAATCCTTGAAAAAAATAATTGATCAGACGGAAAGGATCATATCTTTTTCCTTAACGATTTTTCTCAGGTTGATCAGGGCATAGCGCATCCTTCCCAAAGCAGTATTGATGCTGACATTCGTAACATCGGCAATCTCCTTGAAGCTCATATTTGAATAATGCCTCATGATCAACACCTCTTTTTGTTCCTCGGGCAGCAATTCAATCAGCGATCTTACATCATCATAGATCTGATCCAGGATGATTTGTTCCTCGACTGATGGATCGGTGATACGCACCAGGTTGAAAATATCAAAATCATCGCGTGAATTGTTGATGACCGGGATTCTTTTATTGCGGCGGAAATGGTCGATAATGAGGTTGTGGGCAATCCGCATGACCCACTGGATGAACTTGCCTTCCTCCTTATAAGAGCCGCTCCGGATCGTATTGATCACTTTTATGAACGTATCCTGGAATATATCATCCGCAAGCTGGTCGTCTTTTACGACCATCATGATATAAGCATAAACTTTGCGCTTGTGACGAAGGATCAGTTTTTCCAGGCTCTTCTCATGACCGGTTAAATATTTACCAATTAGCTCCTGATCGCTAATTATGGCAGCTTTCATTGTGCCTCCTTTTTTAGGTGAATAATGCTGTAAAAAAGGGTAAATATTTACTCGATAATGCTCCTCCTCAGGTGTTTAGGTTAGATCAGGATTTTAATTCTTAAATTTTCTTTATTAAGAAAGAAGTGCAAATATAGAGAATAAAATCAAAAATGCAAGTGATTATGTATAATTTTACACTCTTTCATAAAATCAATCTTTATCTATTGCATGTCAGGCAACGATTTCAGCAGTCTGGACCCCAAAAAATTTATCCTGGTCAAAGGCGCCTCAGTTAACAATCTGAAGAACATTGATGTAGCGATCCCGAGAAACCGTCTCGTGGTGATCACCGGGCTGTCAGGATCGGGTAAATCCTCTTTAGCTTTCGACACGCTTTACGCGGACGGCCAGCGAAGGTACGTGGAAAGCCTGAGCGCTTATGCCCGGCAGTTTCTCGGCCGGATGAGCAAGCCCAAAGTGGAATATATCAAAGGGATCTCACCGGCCATTGCCATCGAGCAGAAGGTCAACACCCGGAATCCCCGCTCCACCGTCGCTACTTCCACGGAGATCTACGATTATATCAAGCTTCTTTTTGCCCGGGCCGGCAAAACCTACTCCCCGGTGTCAGGCCAGCTTGTGAAAAGGCATACGGTAACCGATGTGACCGATTACATCCTGGCGCGTAATGAAGGGACGATGATCACGGTGACCTGTCCATTGATCCGGAAACCTGACCGGAGCATGAACACGGAACTCACGTTACTCCTGCAGCAGGGTTTTAGCAGACTGATTGCCGGAAAAGAGATGATCCGGATCGATGAGGCCGTGGAGGCGGGCGGGCTGAAGGACAGCAAAGACGTGAGAATCCTGATCGACCGGTTCGCTGTTGACCCTAAGGATGAGGACCTGCCGGGCCGGATCGCGGACTCAGTCCAGACTGCGTTTTATGAAGGGGAAGGAAGCTGCTCGCTGGAAATTGTGGAAAACGGCAAGAAAACGAAGAAGGATTTTTCCAACCGGTTCGAGCTCGACGGGATCACTTTTGAAGAGCCCTCGGTCAACCTTTTCAGCTTCAATAACCCGTACGGAGCGTGCAGGCGCTGCGAGGGTTTCGGCAGCATAATCGGGATCGATGAAGACCTTGTGGTACCCAACAAGGAATTATCCATCTTTGAAGAAGCCATTGCCTGCTGGAAAGGTGAAAAAATGAGCGAATGGAAGGACCTGCTTGTCATGAACGCTTACAAATTTGATTTTCCGATCCATTCACCTTATTATACTCTTTCGGATGAACAACGCAGGCTTTTATGGACCGGCAACCAGTATTTCCACGGTCTGAACGAATTTTTCAGGCATGTTGAGGAGCAAACATACAAGATACAGTACCGTGTCATGCTGTCCAGGTACAGGGGAAAGACAGTCTGTCCCGACTGCCTTGGCACCAGGCTGCGCAAGGATGCAAGCTATGTAAAGATCGACGGCAAATCGATCACAGAGATCCTCCTGATGCCGGTTACCAGGGCGCTTGACTTTTTCAAATCGGTCAACCTCACGGAGCATGACCGAAATATCTCACAAAGATTACTCCTGGAGATTACTACGAGGTTGCAATTCCTGGAGGATGTCGGGCTCGGTTACCTCTCACTGAACCGGCAGTCGTCCACCCTTTCCGGCGGGGAATCCCAGCGGATCAACCTGGCCACTTCGCTGGGAAGCAGCCTGGTGGGCTCAATGTACATACTGGATGAGCCGAGCATCGGCCTGCACCCGCGGGATACACACCGGTTGATCCGGGTGTTGGTCAATCTGAGGAACCTAGGCAATTCGGTCATTGTCGTAGAGCATGATGAAGAGATCATCCGGGCGGCCGATTACATCATCGATATCGGGCCTCTTGCCGGCAACCGGGGCGGAGAAGTGGTTTTCGCCGGGACGTTTGAAGAAATGCAACGCATGAAGTCAAGCCTCACCTCGAAATACATTGCCGGTGAGATGAGCATTCCCTTGCCTGCCGTCAGGAGAAAATGGAAAGAATATATCGAGGTCATCGGCGCCAGGGAAAACAATTTAAAGGGGATCAGCGTAAAGTTCCCGCTGAACATCCTGACGGTGGTCACCGGGGTGAGCGGGTCCGGGAAATCATCGCTGGTAAAAAACATCCTGTATCCTTCCTTGAAAAAGATCCATGGCGGAAGCAGCGATAAAACAGGCCGGTTTGGCCGTCTCAGCGGCGATATGAACCGTATCGCCCTGATCGAATTTGTCGACCAGAACCCGATCGGCAGGTCATCACGCTCAAACCCGGCAACTTACCTCAAAGCCTACGACGATATCCGCAACCTATACTCCGACCTGCAGCTCTCAAAGGTAAGGGGTTACAAGCCCGGCTATTTCTCATTCAACATTCCCGGGGGGCGCTG
Source organism: uncultured Bacteroidales bacterium (assembly GCA_964447005.1). GTDB lineage: Bacteria > Bacteroidota > Bacteroidia > Bacteroidales > JAGOPY01 > JAGOPY01. Next base: position 56,820 of record CAYUQP010000007.1, on the reverse strand, counting down.
CGAAGAATGCGAGGGCGAAGGGATTGTCAGGATCGAGATGCAGTTCATGGCCGACCTGACGCTCACCTGCGAGTCCTGCGGCGGTAAACGCTTCAAAGATGAGGTGCTGGACGTCAGGTTCCAGGACAGGAACATTGTCGACATTCTCGAGATGACCGTGGAGCAGGCCATCGATTTCTTCAGCCAGGCCAGGACCCACCTGTCGACCTGCCGCCGGATCGTGGAAAAGCTGAAACCCCTTTCTGATGTCGGGCTGGGTTACCTGCAACTCGGGCAGTCGTCAAGTACCCTCAGCGGTGGTGAGGCGCAACGCATCAAGCTGGCTTATTTTCTTACCAAGGGGGGAACGGAATCCCCCACCCTGTTCATCTTCGATGAACCTACTACGGGACTGCATTTCCATGACATCCGCAAGCTGATGGGCGCCTTTGATGCACTGATCGAAAAAGGGCATTCCATCATCGTCATCGAGCACAACCAGGAAGTGATCAAATGCGCTGATTGGTTGATCGACCTGGGCCCGGAAGGGGGCGAAGCGGGAGGATACGTTCTGTTTGAAGGGGTTCCGGAGGAGTTGATAAAGGTTAAGGAATCATTTACAGGGAAGTTTTTAAGGGAAAAATTAACGCCGAGATGAATTATAAATCACTCCATCCTTTGTCGTACCACCTCAAATAGAATAATTCCGGTTGCCACCGAAACATTCAATGACGCGATATCACCCTGCATCGGGATTTTGACCATAACGTCGCAAATGCGCAATAATTCAGGTGATATCCCGGTTTCCTCGGAACCCATGATAATGGCTGCAGGCCCTGAAAGGTCGGCATTAAACAGCGTATCCCGGGCATGTTCAGTTCCCGCGACCAGTTTGATCCCACTCTCCTTAAGGAAAGTCACTGCTGTTTTCAGGTTTTTTTCCCGGCAGACCGGGATTCGCATCAGTGCGCCTGCAGAGGTCCTGATGGCTTCTTCGTTGACCTGCGCGCTGCCCTGCATCGGGATGATTATTCCATGGACCCCTGCACATTCAGCGCTTCGGCTGATCGCCCCGAAATTGCGCACGTCGGTGATCCCGTCCAGGATAAGGAACAGAGGAGGTTTTCCTTCCTCATAGACCATCTGGACCAGGTTTTCCATCGACTGATAGCTTATTTGTGAAACTATGGCGATCACGCCCTGGTGATTTTTCCGCGTTATTCGGTCCAGTTTTTCCTGCGGCACAAACTGGAACGGGATCTGGTAAGATTTGGCCAGGTTCAGTAATTCTGCAGAAAAAGAACCCTGCAAGCCTTTTTTAAAAAAAATCCTGTCTATCTCCTTGCCGCTTTTAATGGCTTCAGACACAGGATGCAGGCCATAAATAAAATTATCCTTTTCCATGAGCAGTGGCTTTTCGTTGTTTTAGCCATGCAAAGATAGGCGAATGATGAACTTTTTCTATTTTTACGTTTTATCTTGATTTAAAAATATGAAAATAAACAAGATCATTTTCACCGGTTATGTTCTGGCCTTTCTGATCACGGCATCCTGCACGCCCCAGGGCGAAAAATACGTGGAAGAAGGAGTAAAGAAAGCGGAGCAGGGCGATTACGAGGGAGCGATAAAGGATTATAACCAGGCAATCAAAGTCGACACATTTCTCATGCAGGCTTACTATAACCGGGCGGTTTCCAGACAGCATCTGAAGAATATAAGGGGAGCATTAAAGGATTATAACAAGGCCATTGACCTGGAACCCGAATTTACCCTGGCATATTTTAACCGGGGAACCTTGTGGGATGATTACGGGAATTATTTCAATGCCATAAAAGACTACACAAAAGCGATCGAATTGAATCCCGGAATGGAAAGGGCCTATTATAACAGGGGGAATTCACTGTCGAACCTTAAAAATTTCAAAAAAGCGGTGGAAGATTACACAGAAGCGATCAATCTGAACCCGGATTTTTTCGAAGCCTGGTATAACAGGGGTTTGGCAAAGTGCAACCTGGACCAGTTCCGTGAAGCCATCCCCGATTTTGACAGGGCCATTGCAAAAAATCCCACATTCAGGGAAGCTTATATTAACCGGGCCGCTGCCAATTATCGACTGGGCAATCTGGAACTTGCACTGGAAGATTATAGCAAGACCATTGCCATGGACCCGGAAAATGTCACCGCTTATATGAACAGCGGGGTCATTAAAATCAAATTAAAAGATTACCCCGGCGCAATCAGCGATCTGAGCAGGGCGATCGACCTTAAACCTACCGACGGTTCTCTATTCAACAACCGCGCTCATGCCAGGCGGGAATCCGGCAATTTAAAAGGCGCCTGTGACGACTGGAACCAGGCGGTCAGGCTGGGTTATACGGCATCGAAGGAAAATCTTAAAAAATATTGTAAGTAGTACCGTTCATCAGGAACAGCCAGGAAAATCCAGTCAGATTCCTATCTTCATACCATCCACCGCGATGATTGTTTCCGGAAAAATTTCTTTTGCTTCCTGCAGTAAGATATCGGTATCATGGTAACGGGCTGAGAAATGACCGATCACCAGTTTCCCGGCGTTGGCCTTCATGGCGATCATGGCCGCTTCGCGGGCTGTGGAGTGAAATTTGGCCCGGGCATCAGCCGCTTTGTCGTCGGAAAAGGTGGCTTCATGGTACAGCAGGTTACAATCCCTGATTACCGGAATGACAGGCTCATGGTAAGCTGTATCGGTGCAAAAAGCGTATGATCTCGGGGGATAAGGATCTTCGGTGATCAGGTGATTAGGAAATATTCTGCCGTCCTCATCCACAAAGTCTTCTCCGCTCCTGATCCGGTCGTACCATGGTATCGGCACCTCGACACTTTTTACGAACTCCTTGCTCAGCCTGCGGAGTGTTGATCTTTCTTTGATCAGAAATCCGCAGGTAGGCACCCTGTGGTCTAGCGGAATCGTAGTGACAGTCAGGTAATCATCATCGAGGATAATTTCCGGCTTCTCCGTTGCAAAGTGGTGAAAGACCAACGGGTACATCAGCACAGTTCCGCTGAGCTGCAACTGCAGATCGATCACTTGCTTCAGCGGTGCAATGCCGTATAGATGCAATGTGGTAGTCCGGCCGAATAAATGCATGGTATTGATCAGCCCGATCAGCCCGAAATAATGGTCCCCGTGCAGATGGCTAATGAAAATATGGCTTATTTTCTGTATGCTGATACCGGCTTTACGGAGCTGCAGTTGTGTCCCCTCCCCGCAATCCAGCAGTAAAACACGGTTTCTAACCGTCACGACATGGGCGGTGGGATTACGGTCGGTGGTGGGGATGGCGGCACCGGAGCCGAGGATGGTTACTGAGAAGGTCATGGACAAATGTAAGAAAAAAAAGAACCGACGGCTTTAGTCGTCGGTTCTTTGAAAAGTATTACAGAATCAAGTCTATGCTTCCGGTTCAGCCTCAGTATTTGTTTCAGCTTCAGGAGTAGCCTCTGGTTCAGCTTGTTCCTCAGCTTTGGCTTTGGCCATCTTCTCTTCTTTCTCAGCTTTCTCAGCCTTGGCCTTCTTCTCAAGCTTTTCCAGTTTTTCCTTCTTTTCCTTCTTCTCCTTAATCTCCATGTCGGTTTTTAAGGAAACCAACGCTTCGAGATCGCCGAGGGTCGTTTTTTCAACATTGTCCTGGACCTTTTTCATGGCTTGCTTGGATGAGCGCTGCTCACGTTTGGCTTTACCATCTTCCCTGTCGCGCTCGGCGCGGGCTTCATCCTGGTGTACACGGGCATGTGACAGGATGATCTTTTTGTTCTCCTTGGAGAATTCGATCACCTTGAAGTCGAGCATATCATCAACTTTAGCCATGCTGTTGTCAGCCTTGGAGGCGTGGCGTGTCGGCACGAATCCCTCTACGCCGTAAGGCAGAGAAACGATAAAGCCTTTGTCGTTAGCGCTCACAACGGTTCCCTGGTGGACTGATCCGAGTGTAAACACGCTCTCAAACACATCCCACGGGTTTTCTTCCAGCTGCTTGTGGCCGAGGCTCAGTCGCCTGTTCTCTGTATCCACATCCAGCACGATCACTTCGATGTGTTCACCGATCTTTGTAAATTCCGCCGGGTGTTTGATCTTCTTCGACCAGCTCAGGTCGGAGATGTGGATCAGGCCGTCGACGCCTTCTTCCAGTTCGACGAAGATGCCGAAGTTGGTGAAGTTGCGCACGGTAGCCGTATGCTTGGAGTTGATCGGGTATTTCTGCACGATGTTTTCCCACGGATCCGGGACGAGTTGTTTCATGCCCAGCGACATCTTACGCTCTTCACGGTCAAGGGTCAGAACGATCGCTTCCACCTCATCGCCGACTTTCAGGAAGTCGTGCGCGGTACGCAGGTGCTGTGACCACGACATTTCAGAAACGTGGATGAGTCCTTCGACGCCGGCAGCAATCTCGATGAACGCGCCGTAATCGGCAATGACAACCACCTTACCGGTGACCTTGTCACCGATCTTGAGGTTCTGGTCAAGGGATTCCCACGGGTGCGGCAGAAGCTGCTTCAGACCCAGGGCAATACGTTTTTTCTCATCGTCAAAGTCGAGAATAACGACCTTGATCTTCTGATCCAGTTCAACGATCTCTTCCGGGTGGTTGATCCTGCCCCAGGAAAGGTCGGTGATGTGAATAAGGCCATCGACGCCGCCCAGGTCAATGAACACACCGTATGAAGTGATATTCTTGACGGTTCCTTCGAGCACCTGTCCTTTTTCGAGCTTCGACATGATCTCGGTCTTCTGCAGTTCGAGCTCGGCTTCGATAAGGGCCTTGTGGGAGACCACCACGTTCTTGTATTCCTGGTTGATCTTCACCACTTTAAATTCCATGGTTTTATCAACGAAGATGTCATAGTCGCGGATCGGTTTCACATCGATCTGTGAGCCGGGGAGGAACGCCTCGATCCCGAACACATCCACGATCAGACCGCCTTTAGTGCGGCATTTCACGTAGCCGGTAATGATCTCGTCGTTCTCAAATGCGCTGTTCACCCTATCCCATGATTTAAGGATGCGGGCTTTTTTGTGCGATAAAACAAGCTGACCTCCCAGGTCTTCCTGGCTTTCGACGTAGACATCGATCTTATCGCCATTTTTAATGTTTGTCAGGTACCTGACTTCTGAAACCGGGATCACGCCATCGGATTTGTAACCGATATTGACCACAATTTCACGGCTGTTTTTACCTACGACCGTTCCTTCGATCACTTCATGCTCTGCGATGGAACTCAAGGTTTTGTCATAGATCTTCTCCAGCCTTGATCTTTCATCTTCAGAATACTTATCCTGTTTCTTGCCAATAGCATTCCAGTCGAAATCCGCCTGAGGTACCGGGGGTACGTAAGGTTTCGGTTCTTCGGCGAAAATTTCCTTCACCGGCTCATCTTCGACAGGAGCAAATTCAGCAGGCGTTTCGGCAGGTTCTTCCACAGGTTCTGCAGGCTCTGACTCAGGTTCTTCTGCGATTTCTTCTTCGATTTCTTCTTTGATTTCTCCGGCAGGTTCTGCTTCAGCGGTAAGTTCTTCGGAGGGGTTTGAGGCTTCTACAGCTTCGGGGACTTCGTTAACTTCGGAAGGTTCCAGGGTTTCATCCTGGTTGTTAACTTCGAGTTCTTTTTCAGTCATTCACAATAAATTGCGTTTTGTTTCCTGCAGCCGTGCCCCTGCATTTCGCAAAACGGGTTTAACATCTTGTTTCAGGGTTGTGGCACGGGAAATGGAACAACCGTTCAAAATGGGGTGCAAAGATACAAATTTTAAATTCTAAATTTTATGTTTTAAATTAATTTACCAGTAATCCACGTTCCGAAGCACCCTCTTTTATCATTTAAAACCCTATCTTTGTAAGAAACCAAATGGCATCATGCAATCCAGACTATTAACCCACTTACTCATCTTCGCTTTGACTTTTCCGCTAATTACTTCTGGTCAGAAAGGAAATCTTTCCGATACCACGATCATCCTGAAAGAGTTCGTGATCAGTGACTTCACGGGAAAAGCTGTCGTTCAGCCTACTGATACGGTTGGAATTAACACAATCAGTAAAGTAGCAACGAGGGATATCGGGGACCTGCTGAGGAGCCGGTCGAATGTTTCCGGAATCCGCAAGGGCGGCACGGCCATCGACCCGGTGGTCCGCGGCTTCAAGTTCAGCCAGTTGAACGTACAGGTCAACGAAGGGCAGAAAATTGAAGGTGCCTGCCCGAACCGGATGGACCCTCCAACGGCACACATCGATGTGGATGATATCCAGCGGATCGAGATCTTCAAAGGCCCTTATGCACTGCGTTTCGGCCCTAATTTCGGTGGGCTGATCCATTTGGATACCTGGCCCGAAACAAGACCGGAAAAGCTTGACGTCAAAGTCACGGCGTCAACCGGCTATGAAAGCGCCTGGCAGGGCATGAAACAGCATTTGTCAGTTAGCGGCGGCAATCAGTATTTTCTTATCAAACTTTCCGGTAATTATAAAAAATATGGTGATTACAAGGATGGTAATGGCAAAACCGTCGCTTCCTCTTTTGAAAGATACAATTACAATGGCCTGCTGATCGCCAACCCCTGGAAAAAGCACAGCTTTACGCTGGCATACGATCACGCTATCGGCAAAAACCTTGATTTTCCAGCGTTGCCAATGGATGAAAGGCTCGATAAGACAAACCTTTATTCAGTGGATTATGTTTTTAAAAATTCAGGGGAAATAATTGATGAGATCCATTTAAAAGCCTATCAGTCTGATGTTCACCATGAAATGGACAACAAGCAGCGGCCCGTTTCCGACACAACGGTCGCTGTTTCAGTTATTGATGCGATGAATACCGGATACAGGGCCGAATTAAGCATAAACATCACCGGTGGAACATTTCATGCGGGAACCGATTACGAGGATATCCGGAAAGACGGGGATCGGGTCAAATATATGATCATGCAGCCAACAATGCCGGTTAAATACGAAAAGCTATGGGATAATGCCCATATCCAAAATGCCGGGCTATTTGCAGAATTTTCCAGATCATTCAGCAACCTGAACGCAGTGGCGGCCCTCCGGTTCGACATCAACCAGGCAGGCTCAAATCCCCTGACCTGGGAAAACATGCAGGGACAAACCATCTATTCGGTGGATGACGTGGAATCCTCTTACTTCAACACCAGTTTCAGCCTGGGCGCCGACTGGCTTGCCAGGGAAAACCTGGTGCTGAGCTTTTCGGCCGGCAGGGGCGTTCGCAGCCCGGATATGACAGAACGATTTATCATTCTTTTGCCTATCGGTTATGATAATTACGATTACATCGGCAACCCGGGGCTGCTCCCGGAAAAAAACCACCAGGCCGACTTTTCAGTAAAATGGACTATCCCAAATGCAGGAATGATCAAAACAGGTTTGTTTTACTCTTATGTCATCGATTTCATCACCGGACAACTGGTGCCGGAATCGATTGTCAAGCCTCAGACCAAAGGCGTTTACGGGGTTAAGCAATTCATAAATATTGACAATGCCTGGCTGACCGGTTTTGAGTTCGAATATCACACACCCGTGAAAAATAAATGGCTGGTGGAAGCCATCGCAGGTTACACTTACGGGGTGACCCCCCTTGCAACCCGGTATATCATTGAGAACGGGCAGGTGACAGGCACGGAAGAAGTTGAAAATGATGCCCTCAGCGAGATCCCTCCCCTGGAAGGAACACTGAAATTTTCATGGAAACTCTTCGATAGCAGGTTTATACCTAAAGTTACAGTCCGGGCCGTTACACCTCAGAATCATATTTCGAAGGCTTATGCCGAAAAAGCTTCCGAAGGGTTTATCCTGGCCGGGCTTTCCTTTTACTACTTGTTCAACAAAGCACTTGATCTGTCTGCAGGAGTCGATAACCTGTTCGATGTGGCCTATTACGAGCACCTGAACCGCAATATGGTCGGCACCCAGGCGGATTTCTACGAGCCTGGAATAAATTTCTATTTTAGTTTAAAGTTCAAAGTTCAAAGTTCAAAGTGATGAATATGAGAAACTTGATGTGGATAATTATTTCTTTATCTCTTTTTTCCTGCAATAAAGAAACTGAACGAATGGTAGTTTACCGGATCACTGATTCTGTTTCCGGCTTCGATGTAAGATATTATGATCAGACCGGGACGCTGGTTTCCGAAAAAGTTACCACTCAAAGCGCACTGGATGTATGGAATTATTCTTTTCAATCGGAAGACGGCGGCATTGTTTTTGTGTCTGCTAATTATAAAGATCCTCAATCGGCCATTAAAGTCCAGATCATGGTCGACGGAAAGATCTATAAACAGGCTGCCAGTAAAAATGATACCATCAGTTTCATTACGGTATCCGGAGTGATCCCGATCCGGGAATAATGATCAGCGGGTCGCATAATAGCAGGCAGTTTTTTAACGTTTAATAGTTTTAAACCTGCTATGTTTAGAAAACAATTATTGCTTTTGCTGCTTTTAACAGTCTTCCTCGGATCATGTAAGGAAGAAGAAAATCCTCCGGTTCAGGACACCGGGAAGATTGTGATCCAGTTCCATCACCGGTATAATAATGAATATGTCGGATTCGACAACCTTCATTATATTAATAAAGCTGGTAACCAGATGATGTTTAGCGAGATCCAGTATTTTATCTCGGATGTTACTCTGCATTACACGGATGACCGTGCTTATCTTATCAACAAATGGAAAGACATCCATTACGTCGACAGTGACATTCCTTCTACTCAGACCTGGGAGGTTTATGACAGCATTCCCGCGGGTATTATCGATTCGATCAGCTTCACTTTCGGGATCAATGAAGAGAAAAACCAGTCGTACATGTACGTGAACCCGCCGGAATCGCTTATGTTCTGGCCTGATATCCTGGGTGGCGGGTACCATTATATGAAGATCAACGGAAAATGGCTGAATGAGCAGCAGCAACTAAGCCCGTTCAATTTCCACCTCGGCATCGGGCAGATATATGATAACCAGCAACAGATCACGGGTTTCATTCAAAATTATTTCCATGTCGGAGTGACCCTGCCCGTATATTCTTCCTATATCCTTAAGATTGAGCCTGGACAGGAATCTGCCATTGCAATTGCCATGAATGTGGAACGCTGGTTCGAGGGCCCGAACACCTGGGATTTCAATTACTGGGGAGGCGATATCATGCAAAACCAGGCAGCCATGCAAACTGCCTGCGAAAACGGCAGGGATGTCTTCACCCTCGAAACGCCTCTTTATCCCAATAAATGAGACAGATCGCTGCATATATCAGTTCGGTGCTGTTAGCAATAATGTCACTCTCGTCCTGTAATGAGAGCGACCCGTTGGAACTGGTCCCGGCGCATAAAGCAACGCCTTATGAAATAGCCATTCCATTTGGCTTTCCGACCAATCTGAATATTCCGGAAGACAATCCCATGACCGTTGAAGGGATCGAACTGGGGCGCTATTTATTTTACGACGGAAGGATCTCCGGGCACAGCGATCCGGAAATGCAGATGAGCTGCGCCACCTGCCACCTGCAGGAAAACGCTTTCGAATGCGGTGTTGACCATCCGAAATACACCGGTGGAAAAACGTTTGGTGTTACCGGGATCCCTACTCCGCATTACATGCTGCCTTTGTTCAACCAGGTCTGGAACCATACGGGATATCTCTGGAACGGTTCGGTCAGGGAAGAAAACCCCGATCCCTTGCGACGCAACATCGAAGCACTCACCTACATGAGCATTATCGCGCCGCACGAAATGAACAGCGATACCCTGAGCGCAGTGAATGCCATCAGGGCTGTCCCGGGATACGCCAACCTCTTCAAAAAAGCATTCGGGAGCGAGGATGTCACCATCGACCGGATGAACAAGGCCATTGCCCAGTTCATCCGCACTTTCGTTTCTGCAAATTCAAGGTTCGACCGTTACCTTCGGGGAGAAGAGCAGCTGACACCCTCCGAACTGAACGGTTATGTGCTGTTCGTCACCGAAGAAGGCGCCGATTGTTTCCATTGCCACGGCGGAGGCGGGAACCCGCTGTTTACCACCAATTTGTTTTACAACAATGCCAAAGATTCCGTTTTCGACGATCCTCGCGACCGCTTTTCCGTCACCGGCGACCCGATGATGCGCGGGGCTTACAAGGCACCCTCCCTGCGAAATATTGAGCTTACAGCCCCATACATGCACGACGGGCACTTCAAGACCCTGGATGAAGTGATCGATTTCTATTCGGAAGGCCTTGTCTACACCACTGTTGCTGACCCGCTGATGCATCACCTCCTTAATGGCGGCACCCGGCTTACACCTAACGAAAAAGCCGATTTGAAAGCTTTTCTTCTCACCTTGACGGATGAAGAGTTCATAAAAAATCCGGCCTTTTCGAAGCCGGATGTCTTACCGTAGGGTTAGACGCTGTCAAGTCCTTCGGACGTTGACAGGTCAATCAGCAAACCTGACAGCGTCGCAGACCTGTCAGGTTAATAACTCAGTAATTTGGAGTGACCCCCAGGTTCTTCATCAAAAACGCCCACATATCGCTGTATTCCTCGATGATCATCGCGGTAGGCATGCCGCCGCCATGGCCGGCCTTGGTCTGGATGCGGATCATCACAGGATTTTTACCCTGGTAAGCTTCCTGCAGCGTTGCAATGTACTTGAATGAATGCGCCGGCACAACGCGGTCATCGTGATCGGCAGTCATGACAAGGGTTGCAGGATATTCGACATCCTTTCTTATCGAATGCAGCGGAGAATATTTATAGAGATAATCGAACATCTCCTTGCTGTCTTCGCTGGTGCCGTAGTCGACCGCCCAGTACTTGCCGATGGTGAACTTGTGGTAACGCAGCATGTCCATGACACCCACCTGGGGTATGGCAGCACCGAACAATTCCGGGCGCTGGTTGATCACCGCGCCAACCAGGAGGCCACCGTTGGAACCACCCATCACTGCAAGCTTTTTCGGGGAAGTGTATTTGTTGTCGATAAGATATTCCGCTGCTGCGATAAAGTCATCGAACACATTCTGCTTTTGCATTTTCGTGCCGGCCTCATGCCATTCTTCGCCGTATTCACCACCTCCGCGGATATTGGCCAGGGCATAGACAAAGCCATTCTCAAGCAGGATAAGCCGGCTCATGCTGAACGTCGGGGTCAGGCTCACGTTGAACCCGCCGTAACCGTATAACAACGCCGGGTTTGATCCATCAAGTGTAATACCTTTCTTATGAACAATAAACATCGGGACTTTTGTGCCGTCCTTTGAGGTATAAAAAACCTGGTTCACTTCAAAGAGGCTGGGATCGAAATCGATGGCGGAGCGGTTATATTCTTCGGATTTGTTATTCACAACATCATACTTGTAAATAGTGGCCGGGGTTGTAAAGGAAGTGACCGTGTAGAAAGTCTCGGTATCTTCCGCCTTTCCGGCAAATCCGCTGATGGAACCATTCACCGGCATATCCAGGTCATACAGGTAATTGCCTTCGAGGTTGAAGATCTGCACCAGGTCATGGGCATCTTTCATATAGTTGGCAATGATCTTGTTCCCGACAATTGTGGTGCTTGTCAGCACCTCATTCTTTTCCGGGAGTATAGTTTTCCAGTTTTCCTTTGCCGGGTTTTTCAGGTCAATGGCAAGGAGCTGGTATTTCGGGGCATTGTAATCGGTCATGACATACAATGTGCCGTTGATATGCTGTACGGGTGAAAAATCATGGTCGAAATCATCGACGATCGGGGTGAATCCCTTGCCGGCATCGGCCGCTTTGCAAAAGGCCAGTTTGTTGCCTTTGGTTGATTCAGTAGTGATCAGGATCAGGATTTCTTTGTCGTCTGTGATCCCGGCATAATATCCCCAATTTGGGTTGGCCGGATCTTCATGGATGAGCCGGTCATTTTCCTGCCTGTCCCCTATTTTGTGGTAATACACCTTGTTATTATCATTCTTCCCTGAAAGTTCATCGCCTTTTACCGGTTCCGGGAACCTGCTGTAGAAGAATCCGTCCCCGTACCAGGCCATCCCCGAGAATTTGATCCATTTCAGGTGATCGTCAAGCTTTTGCAAGGTATTGGCGTCCATGACAAAAAACTCGTTCCAGTCGGAACCGCCCGTTGATGTTCCATAACCAATGTATTTCCCGTCTTCCGAAGGGGAAAAAGCGGACAGCGAAACTGTACCGTCTTCGGAGAAGGTATTCGGGTCAAGCACCATCCTTTCTTCCCCATCGAGGGTTTCCTTTGAATACTGGACGAACTGGTTCTGGAGCCCGTCATTTCTGGAATAATAATATCTTCCGCCTTCTTTGTAAGGAGCTGAAACTTTAGGATAATCCCATATTTTGGTAAGACGCTCCTGGATTTTCTGGCGGTATGGGATCTGCCCCAGGTAACCGAATGTCACTTCATTCTGGGCCTTAACCCATTCCGCGGTTTGGGCTGAAGTGTCATCTTCCAGCCAGCGATACGGATCAGCGACTTTGGTCCCAAAATAATCATCGACCTGGTCAACTTTCGCGGTGACCGGGTAATTGAATTTTTGCTGCTGGCATGAGATCATAAGAACGACTGTCAGGCTGAGTAAAAGAAAGATTAATTTTTTCATAATAAATTGATTACGGATGAATAATGGAAAAACGATATTTTTTTTTTGTCATTTGGGCAAAAATAACCAATTTTGGCCGCATGCACCGATTGACTTTACCAATTGATGTTTTCAGACTATGAACGACAAAATAAAAAACGAAAAGATTTACCGGGTCGATCATCTTCCCGGGGAAGAGATTGACTTTACCGGAGAAGAAGAAGGCATCCAATCATATCATGAATATGATGAAGCGGGAAACCTGGTCCTTGAAATAGCTTATACCCGAGATGGAGAGATAGCGGACAAGACTGAATACCGGTACGACGATAAAGGAAAACTGCTGGAATCGTTGATCTACGGGGAAGACGACGAGGTGCTCGAGCGGAGGGAATTGCACTGGGGGCCTGAGGACCGTTTGCTGAAAGAGAACATCTATTATCTCGACGGTTCATATGATATCCATGAGTTTTTTTATAATGACGAAGGAAAACTCACGGGCATGCAGGTTAAAGACGATGAAGACGAGCTTGAATTATCAGAAAAGTATGATTACGAGGATGGAAACCTGGTCAGGCTGGAAAGGTGGGATGAAGAAGATGAAGTCATTTTCAGGCAGGAAGATGAATTTGAAAATGGAAATCTGAAAAGCCGTAAAATTTGGTCAGCCGAGGAAGAAGAGCCATTTACCCGCATCCTCCATTTCAATGAAAATGGCCGCAGGCAGGAAGAACTCCGGTATGACGGGGAAGATAACCTGGTTGAACGGAATACCTATGAAGAAGATGAGAATGGTCACCTGATCCGCATGGTTGAAGAAAACAGGCAAAGAAAGAATACAACGGAGTTTTCATATGATGACAAGGGGAATGTAGTCTCACAGAAGGAAACCGATCTGAAAGGGGGACTTAACCACGAAATATTCCGTTATTACGACGAAACGGGCCAACCGTCAAAAACAACCGTGGAAATGGTGGTTAAACCGTCACAGGAAAAAAGGGCCTACACTCTTTTTTATCAAAGGGAATTCTATTGATTTGTTTACCACCAACTCAATGATGATGCTGATGCGAGCACGTCTCACCGCTGTCGATAACCTGGCCTTTCAGGTAAAGTTTCACCAATTCTTCCGAATCGCCGGAGCAACCCCTTACGACTTCTATACCGGCCTGGTTCAGCACATTGACCGCTCCCATGCCGATCCCTCCGGCCAGCATGACTTTCACCCCCATCGCAGCCAGGACGTTCGCAATATTTGACTTGCAACCGCATCCGTTCACCGATGGCAGGGTCTGAGCACTAATGATCTGATGGTCATCAGAGATTTCATAAACCCGGTAGTACTCACAATGACCAAAATGGCCGTCAATGCGGCCATTCTGGTCAATAGGAACTGCAAGTTTCATTGCGTTACTTTTTTAATATGGCCTTTTCGACCTCTTCCTTGCTGATCGGCCTGGTACAGAAGAACCAGTCGTAGCATTTCATATCTTCCTTGCCTTCCATGCGGTCTTTAGCTGTTCCACATGATCCCGCGGTGGGTACGATCACCTCGTCACCCGGGCGCCAGTCGGCCGGAATAGCCACGGAGAAGGCATCCGCTGTTTGCATGCCGATCAGGGCGCGGTACAATTCGTCGAAATTACGTCCGAGGCTCAGCGGGTAGTAAAGAATTGCACGGATCACACCTTTCGGATCGATATAGAAGACGGCCCTGACCGCTTTGGTGGAGCTTTCGCCCGGCTGGATCATGCCATACTTCTTAGCTACTTCCATCGTGATATCCTCGATCAGCGGGAACATGACCTCTACGTTCTTCATTCCCTTGTACTCGATCTTTTCCTTGATTGTACGCAGCCACGCAATATGGCTGTAAAGGCCGTCGACCGATAAACCCACGAGCTTGCAATTGGCGGCGTTGAACTGTTTTTCCATATGGGCAAAGGTCATGAACTCCGAGGTGCATACCGGTGTAAAATCCGCCGGATGGCTGAATAAGATCACCCAGCTTCCCTTGTAATCTTCCGGGAAATTAATGGGTCCCTGTGTTGTTACTGCCTTAAAGGAAGGCGCCATATCACCGATACGCGGCATCGGGATAATTTCCTGTTCTTTCAAATTTTCCATTTTGTTTAAGTTAATTGTTAATAATTCATTATTTATTTGATTGATTCAGCATAATAAGCTCATTATCATTATAATAATTACAATCTTTGCACTTTTTATGATTTTCAAGCCCGTCAATCAGCTTGAAACATCTTTTACACTTATACCATTGCTTTTCGAACTCCACATTTCCTCCTTCTATTTCTATGGAAGTACACTCCACAAAAGCCATGGCTATCTTTTTCAGCGCGCTGTTATGGATCCTGGTTAAAGTCGGCCTTGAAATCCCCATTCTGACAGCCGCTTCATCCTGCGATAAATTTTCATAATTTACCAGTTTAATGCTCTCATATTCATCAAACTGCAGCTTAATTGACCTGGCTTCACACAGCGGCATACCAAACGGTTTAAATCCCGCCATCTGGGGCGGATTATCAAGCTTTCGGTTCCGCACTGGTCTGGGCATGTGTATTGTGTTTAAACAGTTTCCGGATATCCGGGTAAACCAGGTAAATGAAAAATGCAGCCGATAATGCCAGGATAATTTTTCCTGCAAGGCAGTAGGTCCCGCAATAGAAATCCTTACCAAATCCAAACAGGCAGGTTGAGCACCCCAGGATCACCATCAGTAAATAATCGAAAAGGAGAATCAGGGGCAGAACCAGGAACACTTTGATCATCAGTGAAGCTTTCATGGTTAATAATTTCCACAAAGATAATGAACGTACGTTCATAATCAAAGAAAAAAAATTAAATGTTGATAATTTATTTTCTGATTACGACTTTTCTCTTCCACCTTCCGGTGAGATAATAGAGGTAAGACAAGGAAAGGCCCACAACCCAGGCGATGGGGATGCACCACCATATCCCATGGTAACCCATGCTTTCGGACATGAAATAACCCACCGGGATCCGTACCACCCATAGTGAAAAGAAGGTGATGATCATCGGGATGAAGGTATCGCCGGCGCCGCGCATCACGCCTCCTACAACGAACATCAATGAAAAAACGATATAAAAACCGGTGACGATCTGAAGGTAGTCCTTACCGATAGCTATCACTTCAGGGTCATTGGTAAAAAGGCGCATCAGCGGAGCGGCAAAGAAAATCCCGATCAGTGAAATAGCGACGGAAATCGCGGAGGTCATATAAAACGTTGCCCACAGGCCGTGTTTAACCCGCTCCGGTTTGTTGGCACCAAGGTTTTGCCCTACAAAAGCCGAGAGGGCCATGGCAAAATTCATGGCCGGCATGGAGGCAAAGGAATCGATCCGGAAAGCTACGCTAAATGCTGCAGTGACATTGGTCCCGAAACGGTTCACCAGCCAGTACATGGCCAGCATGCTGAGGGCAACGAATGCCTGCTGGAACCCTACAGGAAAACCTATTCGAAGGCTTTTGTTCAGGATGAGCCTGTCGAAGGCAGGTTTTCGCCATTCGATCTTAAATATGTCATGCGTCTTATTAAGATAAAGGATGGCGAACAGCAGCGCCACGGCCTGTGAAATCACCGTAGCCCAGGCCACTCCGGCGACGCCCCAGTTAAAACCGAGAACAAAAAGGAAATCAAGCCCGATATTCAACATGGTTGAAATGACCAGGAAATACAGCGGCGTCTTCGAATCGCCCATTCCCCTTAAAATTGCTGAAATGCTGTTGAACCCGAAAGCAAACACGAGCCCGATCATGTAGATGTTGAAATAAGTAACTGCCAGGGGAAGCACATCATCGGGCAGGTCGGTCAGCCTGAAGATCGGTTTGCTGAGCAGGATCCCGGCAATGGTCACGATGACGGAAGCGATGAGTGTGAAGACCATCAGCGTGTCGATGGCACGCATGACGTTTTTCATGTCTTTTGCCCCGAAATACTGGGCAATAACGATAGTAGCGCCAATTGCAATACCGATTACAAGGGAGATCAGGGTAAAGATGAGAGGGAACGAAGCGCCAACTGCGGCCAGGGCCTCCTTGCCGACGAAGTTTCCCACGATGATGCTGTTGATCAGTGTGTATATCTGTTGAAACACATTTCCGATCAGCATAGGCAGGGCAAACC
Source organism: uncultured Bacteroidales bacterium (assembly GCA_964447005.1). Lineage (GTDB taxonomy): Bacteria > Bacteroidota > Bacteroidia > Bacteroidales > JAGOPY01 > JAGOPY01. The sequence continues at coordinate 40,083 of CAYUQP010000007.1, read as the reverse complement.
TGAAAATAATGGTGCTTTCCTTTCCGACGCTCAGGTCTTTCATATTTCGCGTTCGAGGCCCGCAAAAGTACTAAAAAGTATAATGCCAGTATTTGTCGTATCTTTGCAGCGGCCGGCGGCCTGCTCTGCCGCGTCCGGCAAGTCCGGGCGAGGAAAGTCGGGACAACAAAGGGCGCCATACTTCCTAACGGGAAGGACATTCCTGCTTACGCTGGAATGGACAGCGAGTGCCACAGAAAATAACCGTCCCGGTTTTATCGGGACAAGGGTGAAAACGTGGGGTAAGAGCCCACGGTGCATCATGGTGACATGCTGCGCGGGTAAACCTTATGGGTTGCAAGGCCAAATATGTTCCGATCAGGATGGGTTCCATCCTCATCATGCGGCCCGCGTGAATCCGGAGGCAACGAAGGAGTCGGAACGGGTAGGCTGCTTGAGCCGGGCGGTGACGTCCGGCCAAGATAAATGGCAGGGACGGTTGGTATTTGTAGATACGTTGCATGCAACGTATCTACAAATACCAACCGCACAGAATCCCGCTTACAGGGTCGCCGGCCAAAAATTGTAGGGACGTTGCATGCAACGTCCCTACAATTTTTACAATAAATCCCCCCGCCTTCCGTTTGCAATTAAACATCGCTTGTTAATAAGTTGAACAGATCAAACCCATCCCTATCGCCCGCTTTTCTACCTTTGACACCCTTGAAGTTTAAATAAATCATGAGCTTGAAAACATTCAGAATCATACTTCCGGCGTTTTTCATCATTGGCCTGCTGATTGAAATGCCCGGGCAGGAAAATGCATCCTTCCTGCAACCGGATTTCGACTACCGGCTGGCCGACGACATGTTCCGCAGCAGGAATATGGCCACTGCCAGGCAATTATACCATGAGATTGCGGAAGAAATCACCATCGATGACCCTGAAATCGCCACCAGTGCCGCTTTCAGGGAAGCCGTCAGCGCCGCTGAGCTGCAAAACGGCGACGCTCCGGCCAGGATCGAGGAATTCATCGAAACCTACCCGGAAAGCGCTTATGCCGGTGAAGCCAGTCTTTACCTGGGAAAGATCTATTTCAGGGATAATAAATACAAGGATGCCATCAAAGCTTTCCAGGATGTGGATATCACTTCGCTCGGCAAGCCGGCCCGGGAAGAACTGTATTTCATGATGGCCTATGCAAAGCTCAAAACCGGTGATGAAGCGTCTGCACGGGCCTACTTTCAACGGGTCAGCAACCAGAAATCCGACTATTATATCCAGTCAAAGTACTTCCTGGCGCACCTGGATTACAAAGAAGCCAAATACCAGCAGGCGCTGAAAGGCTTTGAAGAAGTCGAACACGACCGCCGTTACCAGAACATTGTACCGATATACAAAATGCAGATATACAGTTACCTGGGTGATAACGAAAAGATCATGTCCCTGGGCCCTTCGCTGGTTGAAAGCACTTCATCGAATAAAGCCGAAATAGCGCGCATCACCGGGAATGCTTTTTTTAACGCCGGCGATTACGGACAGGCATCGAAATATCTTGCAATCTTCGAACAGGCCAACAGAAAGTCGTTAAGCCGGGAAGACAACTACCTGCTCGGGTACGTGGATTATAAGGCCGGAAAATACCAGGATGCGGTTGCCAATTTTCAGAAAGTAGTAAAACAAAATGATGCCCTTTCGCAAAATGCAAGCTATTACCTGGGGGTCTGCTACAATGAAGGCGGGCAAAAGAAATATGCCGGGAATGCTTTCCTGGCGGCGTATAAAAACGGAATCGACCAGGAACTGGCAGAAGAATCATTGTTCAACTACATAAAGATAAGCCTGGAGGCCCCTTACAGTCCATATAATGAATCCATAAATCTCCTTGAGGATTTCCTGGAGAACAACCCCGGTTCAACGCGCGCAGATGAAGGCTACGACTACCTTTCGAGGCTGTACCTGACATCAAGGAATTATAAGCAGGCGCTGATCTCGATGGAGTCGGTCAGAAAAAAAAGTGCACTAATGGAGGCTGCGTACCAGAAGATCCTGTATTACAGGGCTGCCGAGCTTTTCAACATGCAGGACCAGGACGGTGCGATGGAACTGTATGAAAAAGCTTCAAAAATTTCATCAAATGAGCTGATCCGAAGTGAATCGCTTTACTGGATGGGAGAAATTTTTTACATCAAAAAAAATTACTGGGCAGCAAACAAGTATTATAAGGACTTCCTGAATTCGAAACAGGCGAAGCAATCTGAAAATTACACCACTGCTTTTTACAGCCTTGGTTACACGCATTTCAACCGGGAGGAATATACGGAAGCCATTTCCCGGTTCACGAAATTTATCGAACTGGCTAAAAGTACCGAGCCCGGTTTGGTGGCTGATGCAAACCTGCGGCTCGGGGATGCGTACTTCGTTTCCAAGCAATATAAAAAGGCCATTGGTTATTATGATGAGGTGATACTTGCCAAAGAAACAGGCATGGACTATGCGCTGTATTACAAGGCCCTGGCGGAAGGCGCCCAGGGCGACTGGAACCGTAAGACAGACATCCTCAAGGTGCTGATCAATAATTATCCTAAGTCAGGCTATATTGACGATGCCATCTATGAAACGGCCCTTGCCTATATCCTGCTGGGCCGTGAAGACCAGGCGCTGGTTTATTTTGATCAGTTGATCCGGACCTTTCCCTCCAGTGCGAAAGCAATCCAGTCGTCCCTCAGAAAAGGTTTCATTTATTTTAACAACAACGATTACCAGAACGCGATCAGTTCATTCAAGAGAGTCGTTGAAAATTACCCCGGGACCCAGGAATCACAGGAAGCGCTGGCCGCCTTGAAGAACATCTACCTGGAAACCGGCGAGATCGACCAATATTACGCTTACGCAAAAGGGCTGACATTCGCAGTGGTCGATGCAACCGAAGAGGATTCGCTCAACTTCGAAGTGGCAGAGCAGCTATATATGCAGGGAAGATGCGAGCAGGCCATCAAATCGTTCGATAAGTATCTCGGAAGTTTTCCTGAAGGCGCATTCACCGCCAATGCCACTTATTACCAGGCTGATTGTTACCTGAGATCCAGGCAGCTCGAACAGGCGCTGGCAGGATTTAAGACCGTGGCCGGCCTGCCCCGTTCAAAATTCACCGAGCCGGCGCTTGCCACCGCTTCCTCGATGGAATATTCCGCGGGTAACTATTCTGAAGCCCTGCCCCTGTTCGAACAGCTCGAACTGATCGCCGAGGATCCCGACAACAATACGGCTTCCATAACCGGCCAGATGAGGTGCCATTACAGGACCGGGGCTTATTCATCCGCTATTTTAGCCGGGCAGAAGCTTCTTTCCATGGGAAAAGCCTCCCCCGATCTTGTCAACGAGATACATTTCACACTTGGAAAAAGCTACCTGGCCCAGAATGATCTTACCACAGCGGAGATGGAATTCACTCATACCAGCAAGCTCAAAGGCACTGTAAACGGTGCAGAGGCCGCTTATCACCTGGCAGAGATTGCATTCCTTACCGGCAGGGTGACTGAAGCGGAAGAGCGTGTTTACGAGGTCGCAGAAAATTTTTCCGCCCAGGATTACTGGGTCGCGAAAGGGTTTATTCTCCTTGCCGATATTTTTATTAAGAATGGCAATGAATTCCAGGCCCGTGAGACGCTGAAGAGCGTGATCGACAATTACCAGGGTCCCGAGCTGGGTGAAATCGCACAGCAAAAGCTCAATGCACTTGGTACAGAATAATAGAAACAAAATGCTTTAGGAATGAAATCGCTGCTAAAAAATATTCTCCTGGTCTCCTGGTCTCCTCTTCTCCTGGTCTCCTTTTCTCTTTCAGCACAGCAGAAGAATGAAGAAGTTACCATCATCGCACCTTATATTCCTTCAGTAGGCGATGCAGCGAAGATCACTTTCAGGCCTGAAATCAGTCCGGGTGAAGAGGAAAAGCCATCTTTTGAATATAATTATCTTTCAAAAAAACTCGACAGCCGTCTCGAGCTTGACCCGATCGAGCCGCTGAAATACAGCCAGGGCGGGCAGGAAACCTTATACAGGAATTTCGCCAAAGCAGGGCTGGGGAATTACGGCACGCCCTACCTTGATTTCCTTGCCGGTTCGCTGCAATCGGAGAAACACCTCTTTGGAGTGAGGTTGAAACACTTGTCATCCCAGGGCAAGATAAGAGACTACCCGACCAGTGCTTATAGCAATAACCTCATTTCCGTCTTCGGGAAGATGTTCACCAGCACGCATTCTTTGTCGGCAAAGATCGCTTACAACCGCGACGTGAATCATTTTTACGGATTCAAGCCCGACAGCCTGTGGGATATTTATTATGACGAGGACGATCTGAAGCAACGTTTCCAGCATGTGCAGGGAAGCCTTGAGATCGGCAGCAATTACAGGGATGAGTACAGGCTGAACCACCGGTTCAATGCTGAATTCCACTACTATTCCGATTATTATGAAACACGGGAATCGGAGGTGTCATTCACGGCAGTCTTTAATAAAAAATTAAGATCAACCGGACGGGATTTCACGCATTCTGCAGGCATCGAAGTCGGGGTGGAATTCTTCAATTACACCGATACAACAAGGACATCAAACCCGGTCTATTTCCCGTTATACCCGGTCTACAGGCTCTCGTTCGGACCATACCGTTTCGAAGCAGGTATTCGTTTCAATTTGTTGACTGGCAATAACGCCGGCGGAGAAGCACCGGGAGTTGATGTTTTCCCTGTTCTCAAAGCAGAAGTCGTAGTCCTGGAAAACCAGGTCAAAGCCTTTGCGGAAATATCCGGAGAGCATACGACCAACTCGTTCAGGGATCTTACCGGATTTAACCCATTCATGATCTCGACCCCGGAACTAGTTGACACCGATGAGCAGATCCGGGTCGGTGGCGGGATCACCGGGAATTTCAGCGGAGTGAATTTTACGGCAGATGCTTTTTATTCTTATTTCAACGATATGCCGTTGTTTGTCAACGACACTACCTGGGGTCTGAGGAACAGGTTCGACGTTATTTATGACAACATGAACCTGCTGAAACTGAGTGCAAGTCTAGGCTACGTGAAAATCAGCGGGCTCACTGCCAGGCTGCGTGCAGCTTATTATCTTTACACGCCTAAGAACGAAGAGAAGGCCTGGCACCTGTCGAATTTCGAAGCAGGATTTGATGCCGGGTATACTTTTAAAGAAAAATACACGGTGAAGGTATCTGTTCTTTCGCTCGGATCGAAGTACGCAAAAACCTGGGAGGAAGGCGCCGTGGTTGCGTCAAAAATCAAGGGAGCACTTGACCTGGGCGCAGGATTCGATTACCGGATCAACCGGATGGTCTTGGCATACGTGGATGTTAATAACATTCTCAACCAGCATTACCAGCGGTGGTACGGTTACCCTGTACAGGGAATTCTGGTCATGGCCGGGGTGAAGATTTCGTTCTGAATCCTGCGTCTGTGGATAAACCCGGAAATTGTTAATAAAAAGCTTGATTTTACTAATGTTTTAAGAATTCTCGTAAGAGAAAAATCCGTACATTTGTACACTTATCTATTTTCATGTAACTAATTGATTATGACGTCAGAAGAAAAGATTCTACAGGCTAAGGAATACACAGCAGATAACATACAGGTCCTTGAAGGTTTGGAGGCCGTGCGGAAACGCCCCGCGATGTACATCGGGGATATCAGCCAGCGAGGATTGCACCATTTAGTTCACGAAGTTGTCGACAATTCCATTGATGAAGCCCTGGGCGGATTTTGCGACCAGATCGATGTGACCATCCATGAAGGAAATTCCATTACAGTCCTGGATAACGGCCGAGGGATCCCCACCGGTCTGCACGAAAAAGAGAACAGGTCGGCGCTGGAAGTGGTCATGACCGTCCTGCACGCCGGCGGGAAATTCGACAAGGGCTCCTACAAAGTATCGGGTGGTCTGCACGGCGTCGGCGTCTCCTGCGTCAACGCACTTTCAAAAAAACTCGTTGCCACGGTTTTCAGGGAAGGCAAGATCTTCCGCCAGGAATACAATTACGGGAAACCGGCCTATTCTGTCCAGGTGATCGGGGAAACCAATAAAAACGGGACCCAGGTCAGCTTTACACCCGATGATTCAATCTTTATCGTCACCGAGTACGATTTCGACCTGATCTCGGCAAGATTGCGCGAACTGGCCTTTCTCAACAAAGGGATCAAAATTTCTTTAACCGATGAGCGCCAGAAAAATGAAGACGGCAGTTTTCTGTCAGTATCTTATTACTCGGAAGAAGGCCTTAAAGATTTCATCAAGTACCTCGACGAAAACCGGGAAGCCCTCATGCCCGATCCTATCACGATCGAAGGCGAAAAAGGCGGCATACCCATGGAAATCGCACTCCAGTACAACACTTCGTTTGCGGAGAATATCCACGCATATGTCAACAACATCAACACACACGAAGGTGGGACACACCTGGCGGGATTCAGAAGGGGACTCACCAGGACCCTGAAGAACTACGCCGAGAAGGCCGGCCTGCTGGCCAAGCTGAAATTCGACATCAACGGGGATGACTTCCGCGAAGGGCTCACCGCCATTATTTCGGTCAAGGTGGCCGAACCGCAGTTCGAAGGCCAGACCAAAACCAAGCTGGGCAACAGCGAAGTCATGGGAACTGTCGATCAGCTCGTTTCAGAATACCTCTCCTACTATCTCGAAGAGCATCCAAAAGTAGCCCGCATCATTGTGGACAAGGTGATCCTGGCAGCCATGGCACGCCATGCGGCGCGCAAGGCCCGCGAACTGGTGCAGCGTAAGAACGTGCTCGGCGGATCGGGGCTTCCGGGCAAACTATCGGACTGCTCTGAAAGGGATCCCTCAAAGTGCGAAATCTACCTTGTTGAAGGTGACTCCGCGGGGGGAACCGCCAAACAGGGCCGCGACCGGAATTTCCAGGCCATCCTGCCCCTCCGCGGGAAGATCCTTAACGTCGAAAAAGCCATGCAGCACAAGATATTCGACAGCGAGGAGATCAAGAACATCTTTACAGCGCTGGGCGTGACGATCGGAACGGAAGATGACAGCAAAGCGCTGAACCTTGACAAACTGCGCTACCATAAGATCATTATCATGACCGATGCCGACGTCGACGGAAGCCATATCGCCACCCTTATCCTGACTTTCTTTTTCAGGTATATGAACGATCTGATAGAACAGGGATACATTTACATTGCTACACCTCCCCTTTATCTCATTAAAAGCGGGAAAAACGAGCGCTATTGCTGGTCGGAAGAAGAACGGGAAGCGGTAGTGAAAGAATTCTCCTCCAACGGGACCGAAAAGAATATCCATATACAGCGTTACAAAGGTCTTGGTGAAATGAACGCCGAACAGCTCTGGGACACAACGATGAACCCGGCATTCCGCACGTTAAGGCAGGTTACGATCGAGAACGGCACCGAAGCCGACCGCGTGTTCTCCATGCTGATGGGGGATGATGTGCCTCCTCGCAGGGAATTCATTGAAACGCACGCAAAGTACGCGAATATCGACGCTTGATTTTAACGCTGTCAGGTCCTCCTTCGTCGGACGCTGACAGGTATAAAGCGGTAACCTGACAGCGTTTAATCACAAACAAAAATCTTTCATTACACTCACTCCCATTGCCCATTTCGGTCCGAGTTGTACGCCGTTGTAATGACGGAATGCAGGAATGTCTCCTATTAGTGAAACCGTCAGTTTCGGACGGTAAACTTCCGAATTAGAACCGTTCAATGAAAGTGGATTTGTTAACCGGCAGCGGATCAACTGCATTCTATAGTATTCACGTAAATAAGTCATGATAATCAGTCATTTAACACTAATTTAACAATCTGATAAAAATCATTATACTTACAGAAATATTTACTTTTCCTTAACATTCTCGAAATGTTGGATTTAATTATGATTATTTTTAATTTTGCGAGAGGATAGCCGCAAGCCTGGAAGCTTGAAGCTTGAAGCTAACAACCAATTTCAAATTTCTAATTTCAATCACATGGCCGCAAAAACAAAGAAAAAAGCAAAAAAAGCCGACATGAGCTTGCTGGAAAAAGCAAAGGCATTGTTCGACAAAACCGATGACCTTGTTGAAGACAAGGTAAAAGAACTGAAAAAAAGCAAAGCGTTTAAGGAAGCTACCGAAAAGCTCAAAAAAGTTGAGGACTTTGCCGAAGACAAAGTGGAAGACTTTAAAAAGAGCAAGACCAAGAAAAAACTCGACAAGGCGCTGAAGAAAGCCGAAAAGAAGGCTGCCAAAACAATGAAAAAGGCCGAGAAAGCATTTAAGAAAGCAAAAATGATCGGTTCAAAGTTCACTGCTGAGGCTGGAGACCGCATTGCCGACATGGCGGATATTGCCACCGGTAAGGCCAAAGCCGTTCCGGCTAAGCCACGGACTAGCGCGGCAAAAAAGGCTGTTGCGAAACCAAAAACTGCAAAAGCTCCTGCAGCTAAAGCGAAAACCGTCGCCGTGAAAGAACCCGTGAAAGCTGTCACGGAAGAAAAGCCAAAACGTGGCAGACGGCCGGCAAAACCTGTCGTAAAGGAAGAAAAACCTGTTGCAAAAGCAGCACCGGTGAAGAAAGCTGAGAAACCGGCAGCTAAAGCAGCGAAGACACCTAAGGCAGCAGCACCAAAAGCCAAAGCTGCACCCAAGCCGAAAGCTGCTGCTGCAAAGAAACCAAGGGCTCCCAAGACTCCGCCTGCACCGCCGGTAACACCGGCAGAACCTGCTCCGCAGCAATAAAGTCATTCTGTTCTAAACTGTAAATTGGCTGCATCAGAAGTCAAATTTTCAAAGTGAATGATTTCCACCCGGAACCAACGACTAAAACCGTTGGCTTCGGGTTTGCCATTTATCAACCGATGGCTTTAGTTGTCGGCGATGAGAAATAAAGGAGACTGCTCGAAAAATCAATAAATTCGCATTCTTTTTACTAATTGACATCAAATCCTTAATTAATCAAACCAACCATGAAAACAATCATTACCTCTGCCATCTCTATGCTCTATGCTCTTTGCCCTAAGCCCTATGCTCATGTCCGCACAGGGCGTTGAAAAGAAGATCATCGCCACCCTGGGTCCCGGTGAAAAGATAGTTCACGGGGAAAATTGCCTCCTCCTGGATAAAAATCCTGAGTCTATCTCATTTGTTACAGTCGTTTCCAGTGGATCGACCAAAGAATATTACTGCTATGGAAAAGACGGTAAAAAGACCGGACCAGTAGCAAAACCGGATGCGACTTACTGGGAAGGATGCCAGGGCATTAACCTTGAAGATTGTATCGCCAACCACGAGTGTGATGTGGAAGATATGGCGGAATACCTGGATTGGGGCTCGGGTTCGATAAAATTCCAGGGCAAAACTTACGGACCTTATGGCCAGGTCATGAAACTGTGCATTTCAGAAAACGGACAAAACTTTTACGCTGTAGCTCTCGATTCAGAAATGAAGATTATGTTTTTCGATAAAAACAACCACAAAGTAGAACTTGGAGGCATGCCCGAAGACCTTATCATCAGTCCCGACGGCAGCAAGGCATTTGCTGTAATAAAGGGAGAGATCAATCCGTTCGATCCCGAATCCATGGCTAAAATCATGGCTAATCCCGAAGAATATAATAATCCGAAAATAAAGCTGGTGGGGATCAATGGAACCATTTACGGCCCTTATGTTTCGAATAATTATAACGATGCATGGTTTGTACCACCGGCAAAACTTGTAATTTATGGAAACCAGGAAGTTTCCCTCGACGGAGAATTTCTCTTCAAATCGCAGGACTATATCAGCAAATGTGACATCTGGGTTAGCAGCAACGGTAAAGATTATGCCTGGGCGAATTATGAGAACCTAATATTCAGCGACGGATCAAAATACACGGCTCCGCTGTCGATCAAATATATTTTAGTTGGCGGTCAGGCCATGCTGAAATGGGTTTCCCTGGATAATGAGAAAAACCTCACGCTTTACAGCAGGCCGTTTTAAATGAAACGTACCCGGGAATGGCTGAAATGTTTTGTTTTATTCATAATTCCGAACATTCTTTTTTCTCAGGAAATTGATGAAAAACCTGACTACAGGAAAGTCTTCGGGGAAGATTACGAATCTGCCTGGCAGACTATACAGAAGAATTCCTGGTGGTCAGATTCATTAGAGGATCATGGCATTAAGCCTCATATGGCCTTATCCGTCATCTTTCCGGAACTGATCCGCTATTCTTCCATTTCCGATTACATAGAAGTGAAAGCACTTGAGGTGCTTTACGTCCAGTACGGCCGTGATTACGCCGATTTCTCCGTAGGCCTGTTCCAGATGAAACCTTCATTCGCTGAACGCATCGAGGCCGACCTGCTGAGATACCGGCTTGCCGATAGTTTTCCCTCCCTTTCATCGCTAAAACCCGACACGATCAATGACCTGCAGGTTCGGAAAGCGCGCATCCTCAGGCTGAAAGATGAAAATGGCCAATTACTTTACCTGGAAGCATTTCTGCGGATCATGGACTATTTGTGCATGGATGTAGCGTTTGAATCGGATGCTGACCGGCTTGGGGTTTACGCCCGGGCGTATAATGAGGGGTACAAGAAAGGGGACCAGGTGGTCAGGTGGTCGGGCGGTCAGGGGTATTTTTACGTGGGGATGATTCCGCCGGAGAAGAAATACAATTATGCTGAAATCGCGGTGGAATATTATTTAGAAGCAGGAAGCTTTTAACATCTTCTGCCGGCTCACATGCCCTCCGTCGGTGACCTGGATGATGTAAACCCCGTCGGCAAAATCACTGACATCGAGCGTTGACACGTAATCATAAGCTTCATTGTCATGGTTATAAATCAACTCCCCGGCTGCACTGAAGATTTCGATGCTACCGGGATTGCCGGTTTTGATCATGATAACATCCGATGCGGGATTGGGATGAATTGAAAATCCGGTGGTTTCCGTTGACGGGATACTGCTCTGGGCATAGCTGAGCCCGAAACCGTAAGGGAACAGGGGAAGATAATTTGCATCACCCCAATTGATGGGTTCCTGTGAAATCGAAGAAGACCAGGTATGGGATAATTTCCCGGTAAAATCGTAATCGCCGAAGAGTACGTCGGTAATCCCGGCGGCTTCGGTGCCGGGCAGCCAGCAGGCTACAAAGGCACCGGCCTCACCGATGACCTCGTCGAGGATGAGCGGGCGGCCGCTGAGCAACAGGATGACATAAGGGATGCCGAGTTGCTGCACATTGTCTATGACCGTCTTGTCAGCCTGACTGAGCTGTGGTTTCACCGAATCTCCCTCCCATTCCGCGTAGGGGGTCTCTCCCACCACCACGATGGCAAGACTTACGTCTTCGGTGGTGCTGCCATTGGCCGAATATATGACATTCTGCCCGTTACGGGCAGCATTCACCGCGTTGTAGATGGTCGTTCCCGGCGTGATCTGCCCCGTGCTTCCCTGCCAGGTGATGGTCCATCCTCCACACTGGGTGCCGATGTCGTTTGACTTGCTGCCTGCCACAAGTATCCTACCACCGGTCTTTGATAAGGGCAGCAGGTTGTTGCTGTTTTTCAGCAGCACCAGCGATTTGCGCACCGCCTCCCGGGCAATAGCGCGGTGTTCGTCGCTGCCGAGGCTGTCGGCATGGGCCGTTGAAGCATATGGATACTCGAAGAGGCCCATCCTGAACTTCACCGCAAGGATGCGTGCCACGGCATCGTCGATTCGGCTTTGCGGCACCGTGCCGGCGTTAACCAACTGGAGCAGATTGTTGATGAACTCAATAGGCCGCGTGGGTTCCATGAACATATCGATGCCCGCGTTCACTGCCATGCCGATGGCTGATTTAAAATCGCTGTCAAGATACTGTACCGCTTCCCAGTCAGAAACCACGAAGCCGTCAAAGCCCAGATCTCCTTTCAGCAGATCGGTGACAAGGTAGTGATGCCCGTGGCAAAGTTCCCCGTTCCAGCTGCTGAACGAGACCATGACCGATCCTACGCCTGCTTCGATGGCTTCGATATACCCCGGCAGGTGGATTTGGCGGAGACCGGCCTCATCGATCACTGTGTTGCCGCGGTCGATGCCGTTAAAGGTCCCGCCGTCGCCCACGAAATGCTTGGCGCAGGCCAGGATGCGTCCGGGTGTTCCCACTGAGTCGCCCTGGTAGCCAGTCACGGCCGCCGTCGCCATCATCTTCTGCAACTCCGGCGTTTCGCCGAAGCCCTCGTAGGTTCGCCCCCAGCGGATGTTACGCGGCACGGCGATGCAGGGTGCGAAGGTCCAGTCCAGGCCGGTGGCCAGCACTTCCGACGCCGTCGCGCGGGCACATTCATAGACCAGCAGCGAGTCGCGCGTGCAGCCCAGGCCGATGTTATGCGGGAAGATCGTGGCGCCATACACGTTGTTATGGCCGTGCACCGCGTCCACTCCATAGATGATGGGTATTTTGAGGCGCGTGGCCAGCGCTGCATTCTGGATGCCGTTATACATGTTCACCCAATCCGCCACCGTATTACTTCCCGGTGTGCTCCCTCCCCCGCTCAGGATTGAGCCAAGGAAATATTCTGTAATGACGTTATTCACATTGGCAAAATTGCGCTCAGTCTGCACCATCTGGCCGATCTTTTCATTCAACGTCATGCGGCCGAGCAGGTCCTCCACCCTGTCGCTCACCGCTGCTGTGGAATCGAGGTAGACCTGGGAATAGCCTGGAATGGTAAGGCTTATTATAAAAAATGAAGAAAACAAAGTGAATCGAAGGGCCTGTTTGGTAAAATGTTTCATTATTCTGGTTTTCTTATGAATAAGTATGAAGAATCAGACAAAAGTACGACAGATTATTCATGGACGATTGAGCAAGTACGATTGACATTTAACATTTTATTAAGAATCTATCGTTCATTTTATGTGTTATTTTGATCTGTTCTAAATAACCTGTTATGAAAAAACTGTTTGTATTTTCCTGTTTGATGATTTCTTCGCTCGCAACGGTTGCCCAATTAGGCGTAGCCATCAGTCAGACCGCCACCACACCGGATCAAAGCGCGATACTCGATGTACAAAGCACTTCCAAAGGCATGCTGATCCCCCGCATGTCTTCGTCGCTGCGGACAAACATAAGCAATCCGGCCAACGGCCTTCTGGTATTTGACACTACTACGGATAGCTTCTGGTTTTTCAGCGGTGTATGGACCGAACTCATAGATCATAGCAATGCAGGCTGGGTGCAGAAGCTAGATACGGTCAGCGCGACAAAACCGCTGGTCGGAATTGGCACAGCGAACCCGTCACGAATGCTCACCCTGCAGTTCAGCAACGCCAACATCAACACCTCGCATATGCTGATCGAACAGGCCGGCACGGGCGATGCCTGGTTCAACATCGGGCTTTCCGGCGCTAAAAATTACGCTTTTGGCCTCGACAACTCCGACAACGATAAATTCAAGATCGGGTACAATGCTACCGGGCCAAGCGGATTGCATGTCAATACCAGGCTGACGATCGACACCCTGGGCAATTTTGGGATTGGGACCAGTTCCCCTGCCGCGCGCCTCCAAGTCAATTCGCTGGTAGGGCAAAACCCGCTGAGGGTGGATGTCGCCGGTACAACCAAATTGCAGGTCAGTTCCAACGGGGGTGCATCGGTCGGGTCTTCCACCGCACCACCTGCGAATGGCTTGCATGTGACCGGCGCCATCAACCCAGCGGGAGGTATTTCATCTTCCGGAAACATCACGGTGAACAGCACAACAGGCTACATTTCTTTCACCGCAGGCGGTTCAGAGATCAGGCTTTATGCCAATGGTCATATCGACATTACAGCGGGTGGAGACCTCAACATCAGTGCCGGGGGAGACTTATCGCTAAGTGGTAACAATGTCATCCTTGAATCTTCAGGTTCAATGAGCATCGAAAGCAGCGCCGCGATGGGAATCGATGCTAACGGTGCGATGGACATCACATCGGGCAACACCATGGATGTCATTAACTCGGGAGGTACGATGAGTGTACGGAACCTGGGTGGAACGCTGAACGTGAATTCTAGCAGCACACTTAACCTTGACGGAGCCATCGTGGATCTGAACAACGGTACTAACGGGGCCGCACGTCTGTTCGATCCCGTCAGCGGCGGCATCATCGTTTCCGGCAGCACCACTGTCAAGATTGGCAACTGAGCGGGTAAGCTTTGAACTGCCTCCTGCAATCTAATATCATAACCTGTTGATCTTATTTAACATATCATTAACAATTATAGATTAGCTGCGCGGAAGTTTATGGTCTAAATTTGTTGTGCCAGTTTATAATATTCAAGATTTAAAAAAAATGCCGGGTATTTTCAGGAAAAATTAACTGTGCCAGGTCTTCTGAAAATGCCCATATATTCAATCAATTATTGTTTAACTTCAAATTCCACATTATGAAGACGCTTATACTCAACCTACTTATCCTGGTGTTAATTGGTTTCACGGGAATAGTTTCCGGCCAGGAATACGATAACATTTCGGATATCTGGTTAAATCCACAGACCGATGACTTTGCAACTATACAGCAACAAGCCGAAGCTTATTTCGCTGATAAAAGCCATCGAAAAGGTTATAAACAATGGAAGCGCTGGGAATATGTCAACCAGCACAGGCTGACACCTGATGGAAAGATCACAAATTATGCCATGACGAATTTGCAGGCCTACCAGGAATATCTTGGTGTTGAAGAGATACAGTTTCCCCAGCCTGATCCATCAATAATTACCAGTGTGACCAATGGCTCCTGGTTTTTCCTCGGTCCCACCAATTACACGGGTGGAAGCTATAATAACATCGGTCTGGGAAGAGTGAATTGTATTGCCTTTCATCCATCTTCAGTAAATACCATCTTTGCAGGCACGCCGTCGGGAGGCTTGTGGAAAACCACGGATCATGGCGGTTCATGGGAGAATTTATCGGATGGAATACCCAGCATTGGCGTGTCGGGAATCGCGATTAACCCGGGCAATCCGAATATTATCTACATCCTGACCGGAGACGGAGATGCAAGTGATACTCCATGTGTCGGTGTATTAAAATCAACTAACGGAGGAGATACATGGGCAGAGACAGGCCTTACGGCGAATATCCTTGGTGGTGCAAGAGGATATAAGCTGGCAATGCACCCGTCCAACTCTTCTATGCTGTTTGCAATTACAAGCGGTGGCATTTACAAAACCGAAAATTCGGGTACATCATGGACTTTGGTCCAGAGCGGTAATTTCAGGGACTTTGAATTCAAGCCCGGTTCTCCTTCCATCGCCTATGCATCCACTAACAATTCCTTCTACCGGTCGACGGATACCGGTGATTCCTGGACCCTGATCACTTCGGGCCTGCCCAGCGGCGAGTCACGCATTGCAATCGGGGTGTCACCCGATAATCCTGTTTATGTTTATTTGCTCTGCGGCCCGGGCGGATCACCCGGTGCCGGTTCGTTCAAAGGTCTTTATCGTTCGTTCGACAGCGGCCTGAATTTTGGAAACCAGTCTACTACCCCGAATATTCTTGGAAGCAACAGCGCAGGTTCGGATGATGGAGACCAGGCATGGTACGACCTGGCCATTGCTGTTGATCCGGATGATGTCGCAGATGTGTTGACAGGCGGTATCAATATATGGAAATCAACTAATTATGGCGTGACTTTCAGCAATGTCACGCACTGGGCGCCTCCCGGGGCCTGGGAATATACCCATGCCGACATCCATGCACTGGAGTACAATCCCCTCAATGGCAACCTTTATGTCGGTTCTGACGGCGGACTTTACATAAGCACCGATGATGGCGCAACATGGACAGATATTTCAGAGGGCTCCAGTGGTCTGGGGATCATGCAATTTTACCGGATTGCAGGCACTCAGTCCAATCTCGGTGTGATCATAGGCGGCGCCCAGGATAACGGCAGCAACCGCTACACCACAGGCCTCGGAACAACAATATTCCATATGCGCCAGGCGGATGGGATGGATTGTGCCATTGATCCGACAAATGAAGATATAATGTACAGCATGTCACAGAACGGAGGCCTGGCACGGTCGGTCAATTTTGGCGTAAACTGGACCGGCATCGTTCCTTCCGGTGCAACCGGGGCCTGGGTGACGCCGCTTGTGCACCACCCGTCAACTTCAAATACCCTCTATGCAGGTTATGATGATGTCTACAAGACAACCAATGGCGGTACAACCTGGACCAATTGCGGAGTCGACGGCAGAGGGGCTATTGCCATGGGAACCAACAATACAAACCGGATCTACGCATCCAATGGAAGCTCCATCTGGATGTCAAATGATGGCGGTGGTTCGTGGTCATCCATCAGCGCTGGCTTACCTGGTTTTGCCATAACTTTTATTGCTGTGAACCCTGATAATTCCCCTGAGGTATATGTCACACTGGCCGGATTTAACGCGGGACAAAAAGTTTACAGATCATTCAATGCCGGAACAAGCTGGACCAACATCAGCGGCTCGTTGCCCAATATTATCGTCAATTGCATTGCTTTTGAAGACAATGACGGCGCTCCCGACGATGCGATCTATATCGGCACTGATATTGGTGTATTTTACCGCGACCTCAACCTGGGAGACTGGATTCCATTCGGGAACTGGTTACCGACTGTACCCGTGTTTGACCTTGAAATCAACCATTCTTCAAACTACATCACTGCCGGGACCTATGGCAGGGGACTGTGGAGGTCACAGACCTACGGCGACTGTATTCCCAGCTGGTCGCTGTCAGGTGAAGGCGCCCCGGGTTACAGTTATTACCAGGCCAGCGATTACATCACTTCTTCCAGGAAGTTTACCCAGGGTGCCGGCCAGGAAGGCTATTTTAAAGCGGCTAATCAGGTTGTTCTGACAACAGGTTTTAATGTATCGGGCGGTTCCAGGTTCAGGGCGTGGAATGATCCTTGTGGAACAGGGATCCCACAAAATCCTGAACATGTTGAAACACCGGATGTTTTTCCTGAATGATGGATCGGGTTGAAAAAACCTCCGGAGACTTGCGAAAAGCGATTAATTTTTGTATCTTTATGCGGCTGAAGTCTTAAACACAACACTAAAAGCTGCGATTGCCAACTCATGCCTTTAAGTATTTTTAGGGCTGAACCTGTCCAATTTATATTCAGGCCATGAAAACAAGGATGAGAACCAATTTCAGCAAACTGACCATTATGGTCTTGATCCTGGTTCTTTTTAACGGTTGTAAAAAAGAAGAGGATGACATTGCACCCATAGAATTCAACCCTGCCGTCGCCTATGGAACCATGACGGACCAGGACGGCAATGTATACAGAACCGTCACGATCGGCACACAGGAATGGATGGCGGAAAACCTGCGGACTACGAAATATCGTAATGGCGATCACATTTCGATGCTTGATGGGGAAAGCAAATGGAAAAACGCAATTTCCGGCGCTTGCTGCTGCTACGATAATGAAATGAGATACATCGCAGTTTACGGCTTACTGTACAACCATTATGCTGTGTCCGACAGTCGTGACCTGGCCCCAGAAGGCTGGCATGTTGCAACGAACCATGACTGGGAATTTCTTTTCGGCCACCTGGGAGGCATTGGTGTGGCAGGTCAGAAGCTTAAAGAACAAGGCCCCGGTCACTGGCACGGAAGCAACGAAGGCACGAATGAAAGCGGCTTCACCGCATTGCCGGGAGGATATCGGTTCCAGTGGCAGATCATTACCAACGGCTCATGGGACTATGGAAGCATTGGAACCGACGGGATGTGGTGGACCGCGGACGGAGGCGTCTGGATATCATCATCGCTGACTGAACTTTACGAAATTGACAGCGGCCTTGGGCTGAAATACGGCCGGTCGGTGCGTTGTGTCAGGGACCAGGTAAGTAGTGAGTTGCCTGAATAGCCGGATGCCATACTATTTACGTTTAAGCCCTTCAGGCTTGCTGGAATCCGTGATTTAGGAGCTCAGTTCGGATAAGCCATTTAACCGGTGCCTAATGAGTTATTACCAGGAACTACTTAATCTGTAACTGATCTTTCGTCCTAAGGGTTTTTCCGTTACATTTGCTTAAATGATGATTAACCAACATGAGATATCGTTTTCATAACGCGGAAATTGGGGTCATGTATGAGATCATGTTGCCCAAAAAGATTCAATACCAGGGTTTTCTTTTCAATGCACTGGTCAACGGACTTCAGACTTTTTCGTTTGCTTCCTATTTCGAAGAAAATAAAGAATCCGTTAAACAATTATTCGAAGACTATTCGGATTACCTGGTCGGCAAAAGACCGGAAGTGGAACTTTTTGACACGGATTATGCCGCTATTTTCCAGGGCTATTCCATGTTCGAAGTGAACGGCGTATTCCGGCACGAGAAAAGCGGCGCATTTGATGAAGAGCTTACTCAAATCGTAAGAGTGTATTTCCTTCCCGATTATGATGCGATGGGTAAAAGGTTTCCGGAGTTCACACAAATCGAAATTTTGCGGTTCGCGGATAATTTTTTCTCGCAGCATAAGAACATGTACCGGCGGCTGCAGCAGTTTTATAACACTTCCGGAAAAGCCGATTCAGGTGATGCTCCCGACCAGGAGAGGGAAAAAGTCCTGCATGATTACCTGAATCATTGGGTCGATGCGGTAGCGCTGTTCGTTTTCGGTTATATCATTCATGAGATTTGCAAACACCTGGGTGCTGAATATGAGAAAGACCGGTTGCCGGCCCTGGAAAAAGAGATCTGGGTCTCCTCTCATTGGGGAATACTTATCAACAGGACGAGGCTGAGAGAGTAAAAGCAGGGAACTCCTTCACGGACGATTTTTCATGGATGATGGATGATGGAACATTTGATTTTCGATTTTCGATTTTCGATGGTCGATGGTCGATGGTCGATATGATTTTTGATTTTTTGATTTTGTTTTTTTGAATTTGTTTGGAATTAGGTGCTTGGAATTTGGAATTTTATGGAAAAATGGACTCAGCCAAAGAAAAGGCCTAAGCAAAGATCAGCGTGCGATTGATCAAGCCGGGCGCCGGATTGACGAGCTGGTGTATGAGTTGTATGGGCTGACGAAGGAGGAGATTGCCGTCATAGAGCATTGAACATTGAATACTTTCCGAAAAGATAAACTTTGATGAATAGCCACGGAAACACAAAAGCACGGAGAATCACAAAGGGATGATTATTAAGTTATTTGCTTTTTGTGAATCTCCGTGCCTCCGTGCCTTGATGGCAAATATAGGCTTTTCGGAGGAGTTTAAAAAAATCAAAGGCAAATATGGACTGATTTATGGTTGTTCCAATCACCAGTGATGAAATTACACTAAAGATTGCAAATAACAAATAAGCAATACACCCAGAACGCTCCTCCCCGTCTACCGGCACTTCTCCTACGCGCTGCATAAAGAGAAATACATATCGTATCGGGAAGTGGTGCAGAAACATTTTTCTAAACAGCTTGCAACTTGCAGCTATTGGCCTGAAGCTTTATCATGTTCAACCCTTTCCGGGTTGGCATCGATGCGGGAGGCCATCTATCGTGCGTTGCACACACGGCTATTCAAGTTCAAACCCTGCGGGTTTGAGGGGACCACTCCTCCCCCGTATGGGGGAGGTTGGGAGGGGGCCGGGGGCCATCGTCCGTGCGTTGCACACACGGTTATTCACGTTTAAGCTCTTCAGGCTTGTAGTGGTCTCCTCCCCCGAATGGGGGAGGCCGGGAGGGGGCGGGAGGGGGCGGGACAGAATTATGGTCAACCTGTTACAGGCATTTATAATCGAGTGACGACTGGAGATACATCATACTTCATATCGATCCGGAAAGCCCCGCCCGGGATGACGGGCACTTCCAACTTTCCGCCTCCGGTTAAACCGGGGATATAGACCGCGCAAAGCGTATGGGCAACATGAAATAAATGCCTGTGCGCCGTTTCCGGGCATCCTTCCATGATCCCCGCAAGGACTTCATGCCTGATCGTCTCGGGATTCCGGGCATAATCATGCCACACCACGACCGATTTGTCATGCACCAGGTGATCAAAAACCTTCCCTGTGTCATTTTTCACCATTTCATACCGGTGGTCGCCGTCGATAAAAATGAGGTCAAATTTCCTGTTTAAGGATTGAAAATCAAAAGAAAGGGTATTGCCTTCAAGGTGGGAGACATTCGGCAGATCTTTTGAATAAAACCGGTGCAGATCGATATAACGCTGACCTAAGCCTTTTTCCTGCATTTCTTTGCCGGAAAGATTGAGCGTGTAACAATCTTCGGCCACGGAAGCCACATTGGCCACGCTCTCCCCTCTCCAGGTACCGATCTCAAAATAGCTGCACTGAGGGATCCTGCCTGCAAGCTTCTTTAGCAGGGCAAGGTCCGTCGGGAGGGAGCCTCCGTCAAGGAAAGCAAACGGGTCGACCGTTTCGGAAAAGTCCCCGAAAAGATCCAGCGGATGGATCACCGGCAGGCCGGCTTCCATTCCGAATCGTGCTTTGACCCTTTTCTTCCAGTAAAGCTCATCATCCAGCACCTTGTTGAGCAGCCAGGGATTGCGGAGAATGAGGCCTGTGGCCGTAAAAAATTTGGACAATTTTGACATGTGATGCAATGTTAGGGCAAAGATAACAAAAAGGGCCTCCCGTTATCAACAGCAAATTCTTCATAAGTTTACTGACTTGCCCGTAAAACAAAGGATACAAGATGTTACATTTGCGCAAAATTTAAAAGGTGACCGCTGAAAAATATACCGAAGACAGTATAAAATCGCTCGACTGGAGGGAACATATCCGGCTCAGGCCCGGGATGTATATCGGCAAGCTTGGCGACGGCGCGGCCCAGGATGACGGTGTCTATGTCCTGATGAAAGAGATCATCGACAACTGCATCGATGAACACGTCATGGGCCACGGCAACCGGATCGATGTCACAATCAAGGATAAGCTGGTGACAATCAGGGACTATGGCCGTGGAATGCCGCTGGGGAAAGTGATCGATTGCGTGTCACGGATCAATACCGGCGCCAAATACGATTCGAAGGTCTTCAAGAAAGCAGTGGGCCTGAACGGGGTCGGTTCAAAAGCGGTTAACGCGTTATCATCTTATTTCAAAGCACAATCCGTAAGGGAAGGAAAGACTAAAGTTGTCGAATACGAGCGGGGCGAGATCATCCAGGATCATGAAATTACTGCCTGCGATCTCCCGCCCGGTACCGAGATCACTTTTGTCCCGGATGACAAGGTCTTCGGAAACTTTTACTATATCAGCGAATACATCGAAAAGCTTCTGTGGAATTATGCCTTCCTGAATAACGGACTGACACTCACCCTCAACGGAGAGAAATTCCAGGCAAAGAACGGGCTGCTCGACCTGCTGAACCGCTACCTGAATGGCAACGGGGGAGCTATTTACCCGATAGTCCACATTAAAGACGATGAGTTTGAATGCGCCTTCACGCACAGCTCCAAGCAATACGGCGAGGAATACTATTCTTTCGTGAATGGCCAGTTCACTCCTCAGGGAGGGACCCATCTGCAATCGTTCCGTGAAGCCATCGTGAAGACCATACGGGAGTTCTACAATAAAGATTACGATACCAACGATATCCGGGCTTCGATCATCGCCGCGATGAGCCTGAAAGTCCAGGAGCCGATCTTCGAGTCACAGACCAAGACAAAGCTGGGCTCACAACACATGGAGCCCAACGGCCGGACGATCCGCAACTATATTATGGATCTTGTCAAGAAGAACCTTGACAATTACCTGCACATGAACCCGGATACAGCCGAAGCGCTGCAGCTCAAGATCCTGCAATCGGAGAAAGAGCGCAAGGATATGGCCGATATCAAGAAACTGGCCAAAGAAAGCGTCAAGAAAGCCAGCCTGCACAATAAGAAACTGCGCGACTGCAAGGTCCATTATAACACGAACCATGAAGACCGGCTTGAAAGCACGATCTTCATCACCGAAGGCGACAGCGCCAGCGGCTCCATCACGAAAGCCCGCAGTGTCAGCACCCAGGCTGTTTTCAGCCTCAAGGGTAAACCGCTGAATGTCTACGGGCTGACCAAAAAGATCGTCTACCAGAATGAAGAATTCAACCTGCTGCAATCAGCGCTCAATATCGACGAAAGCCTGGAAAACCTGCGCTACAACCTGGTCGTGATCGCCACCGACGCGGACGTTGACGGGATGCACATCCGCCTGCTCCTGATGACTTTCTTCCTTCAGTTTTACCCTGACCTGGTCAAGGCAGGGCATCTTTATATCCTGACCACTCCCCTTTTCCGGGTCAGGAATAAAAAAGAAACCATTTATTGCTATTCGGAAGAAGAAAAACAGCAGGCGCTCGCCAAACTGGGCCAGAATGCTGAAATTACCCGTTTCAAAGGCCTTGGCGAGATCTCGCCGGACGAATTCAGCTATTTCATCGGCCAAAATATGCGCCTGGAACCAGTACTCATGGAACGCGAATCATCCATAAAAACACTCCTGGAATTCTATATGGGAAAAAATACCCCCGACAGGCAGAACTTTATCATCGAGAATTTGAGGGTCGAGGAGGAGGAAGTCTTAAGTCTTGAGTCTTGAGTCTTGAGTTAGAGTTGTTAGTTGGTGAGTATAGAGTTGTTTATTTCGTTGTAGTTCCGCCCAGTGCGGTGAGTACACTGTCTACAGGTTCCCAGAGTTCGATTTTTGTGCCATCAAGGTCCATGATGTGGACGAATTTCCCGTATTCAAAGTTTTCGATCGAGTCGACCACCGTTACACCGTTGGCTTTAAGCTTCTCGACCAGCGCTTCGATATGTTGTACCCGGTAATTGATCATAAACTCCCTTTTTGACGGGGCAAAGTACTCGTTACCGGACTTGAAGGCGCTCCACTGCAAATAATTGATCTCATCAGGCCGGTTGGCGTTTCGGAATTCGAAGGTGGATCCATATTCATTCACTTCAAGGCCCAGGTTTTTTGCGTACCACTGTTTTGTGGCCTCAGGATCGTCAGAGAAGAAGAATATACCGCCAATGCCGGTAACCCGCGGTGTAAGGTTATCTGCCATTGATTCCCCGCTGTTTTTTTTATCTTGTTCTGCGCTCATATTGCTGTTTTTATCGGTGGCTGTTGAACAACTTATCAGGATTATCATGACAAAGATGGAGATTGATTTGTTCATAAGGACAAGAATTAGTCATTTTTTTTGTAAATTTACCCGGATAATTGAAGCCGTTGACTGTGGATCAGAAAAAAGAAACCGGGTTTTCTTATAAATGCAGGGTTCCCCTGGCATTCATGATCATTTTCCTG
The DNA here is from genome assembly GCA_964447005.1 of uncultured Bacteroidales bacterium. Classification (GTDB taxonomy): domain Bacteria; phylum Bacteroidota; class Bacteroidia; order Bacteroidales; family JAGOPY01; genus JAGOPY01. Next base: position 16,785 of record CAYUQP010000007.1, on the reverse strand, counting down.
CTTTTCTTTTTTTACGGAAATCGAAATACACAGGCAAATGTTCGTCCTGCAATTCTTGAACCGGATCATGGTCCAACCGTCCTTTTTAATTTTGATGGAAAGGATTTAAGAAATTTCTCAGCCAAACAGGATTGCCCATCGGCTCCTGCTTTCCCCGTTCCACCTGTGGACCACTCAAATTCAAGGGATAATAATGACCGGTGCATAATTAAAGAAAGTTTCAGGATCTATGCCGACAGGGGGCAGAACCCTTTGTTTCTCTTTTGCTACAGCATTTTTATCGGATATCCGTCAAATTCAAAACCTTCTGTCAACTGGCTTTCCTGCGTTTTGCCTTCATCGCAAACGGGAAAAAGTTACAGGATACGTCCCCCTCCTCCACTTGTTTAATATCAATTGGGCTGTTTCATAAGTCTATTTCTCTGTAGCTAGCTTCTTTTGGTTCAGAGAACCGACGGCTTTAGTCATCGGCTCCCTCAACCTCACCCCCTGTCCCCCTCTCCAATATGGAGAGGGGGAATAGGGGGCAGGGGGTAAAGGGGGTGAGGCTAAAAAACCGATGGCTATAGTCGTCGGCGACTCGTAACAAAGAGTTCATTGCACAATAAAATAAATCTCTAATCAAACAAATTCATATCATGGAAGAAAACAAAAAATCCAATAACTGGATCGTATTTGCCGTCCTCGGAGGCGCAGTATTGTTAATGATTTTAATAAAGATATTGTTCTTTTAAACATATTTTAACCGGTCGGCGTCCGTCGCCAGGCGGACCTGACCGCGTTAAAAACCATTGAGTTTCCTGAACGCCTTCCCGATATTTTTCACGATATCCCCGGCGATCATCGCTTCCAGTCCCTGTCTGCCTGCGGCGAGGTCCCCGGCCAGGCCGTGTAAATAAACGCCCAGCAGCGCCGCATCCCTGGGATGGTATTGCTGCGCCAGCAGTCCGAGGATCAGGCCGGTCAGCACGTCGCCGCTGCCGCCCGATGCCATGCCGGGATTGCCTGTGGTATTGAAATAGCAGGTGCCATCAGGAGTACAGATACAGGTCTGGGCGCCTTTCAGCACCATGTAAACGCCATATTTGATGCAGAACTCGCGTTGCTGCCGGTTCCGGTGAAAATCATCCCGGGATTTGCCTGCCAGCCGCTCGAACTCTTTCGGGTGCGGGGTAAAGATGCTGTTTTTCGGGATAAAAGGTATCCAGGTTTTATTTTCACCCAGAATGGTCAGTGCATCCGCATCAAACACCATCGGGAAAGCTGAATTCTGGATCAGCAGTTTCAACGCTTTTCTTGTTTTCACGTCAAATCCTATGGCCGGGCCGATTCCGATCGCTGTAAACGGCATCAGGGCCGGTAAAGCTGAAAAACATTCTTCGTCCGGGTCGATGGTGATCATGGCTTCCGGTACGGCAACCTGTAATACATTCACGGCTTTGTTGGCTACATGGACATGCAGCAGCCCAACCCCGGAGCGAAGGCAAGCCTCCGCGGCCAGTAAGGCAGCGCCCATCCGGCCATAACCTCCGGCGATAAGCAACGCGTGACCAAAATGGCCCTTGTGGGCAAATTTCGTCCTCGGCCTGATCAGCGACGAAACCATTTTACCGGTAAGCAGATAATTCCTGGTCTCCGTTTTTCTGATAAACTCGTCGCTCAAACCGATATCCAGGACCACCCACTCTCCTGCCAGGCTGTCGTTCTCCGGGAACATGAAGGCCAGTTTGGGCATCTGGAAAGTGAGCGTGAAGTCGGCCTGGATCACTGCACCGGCCTTGATATCGGTATGTTCGTCGCAAAACAGGCCCGACGGCATATCGATGGAAACGATCATCGCCCGGCTGTTGTCGATGTGGCGGATGATCCTGGCCGGGAAACCGGTGACCGGCTTGCTCAGCCCGGAACCAAAAATGGCATCGATCACGACATCATTCTCCGAAATCAAGGGCAGCTCATTCCCTTCTTGAATATCCGTTAATCTGACGCCTGAGATTTCCTCCAAACGCTCATAATTGACCAGGAAATCCTGCGAGCATTTATCCGAATATCTTACGATATAAACCGTAATATCCTTGTGATAATCAGCCATCAGGCGGGCGATCACCAGTCCGTCGCCCCCGTTATTGCCCAGGCCGCAAAAGATCTTCACCGGCCGTTCCGGGTCGATCCGCTTTTTGAGCCACTTGTAACATTTCTTTGCCGCGCGCTCCATCAAATCGATGGACGCAACGGGCTCACTGGCAATGGTATAGGCATCAGCCTCACGGATGTTTTCTACAGGCAGGATTTTCATGGTCATGGCATTGTTATTGCAAATTTACTATTTCAGTGGCAGAATTCATCTTTGCGTTAACTTTGCCGCCCATTATGAGCAGAAAATCAAGAAACAGGACCCCTTTCCCAATTTTCGAAAAGGTTGAGATCCTCGATGCCGGTGCGGAAGGCAAAGCCGTTGCCCGCGTGGATAACCGGGTGGTATTCATTCCTTATGGCGTGCCGGGCGATATCGTCGATGTCCAGGTTACAGGCAGGAAGAAATCTTTTTTTGAGGGAAAAATTATTAAGGTTCACCAGTATTCCCCGTTCAGGGTTGAACCGCGCTGCGAGCACTTCGGCCTCTGTGGCGGCTGCCGCTGGCAGAACATGAGCTATGAAAATCAGCTTTATTTCAAACAAAAACAGGTAAAAGACCATTTCGACCGCATCGGGAAATTCGAATACCCTGAGATCGGGCCAATAATAGGATCCGGTGATGTATTTCTTTACCGGAACAAGTTGGAATACACCTTCTCAAACCGGAAATGGTTCACCGGGCAGCGCCCTGAGACAGGATTGAACGTGAATACCAACGGGCTGGGGTTTCACCTCCCCGGCATGTTCGACCGCATTATTGACATCGAAAGATGCCACCTGCAGGCGGAACCGACCAACGCGATCCGCCTGGCAGCAAGGGAATACGCGCTGGAAAGAGGACTGAGTTTCTATGATGTGAAAAACTGGGAAGGGCTGCTGCGAAACCTGATCGTCCGCAATACCCTGACTGGCGAACTGATGGTCATTTTGGTCTTCAGGGATGATGAACCGGAGATCATTCATGATTTTTTAAAATTCATGGAAAATAAATTTCCGGCGATCACTTCCCTGATGTACGTGATCAATCCCAAGCGCAACGATGACATTTCCGACCTGGAGATCAGGCTGTTCAGCGGCAAGCCTTTTATGACCGAGGAACTGCAGGCCTACAGGAACGGTGATCCGGCTTTAAGATTCAAGATCGGGCCGGTGTCTTTTTTCCAGGTCAACGTGAAACAGGCATCTAAACTTTACCGCATTGCGGCGGATATGGCCGGTTTCAAAGGAAATGAGACCGTTTACGACCTGTATTCAGGCACCGGGACCATCGCCTGCTATGTTGCCGGTTCGGTTAAAAAAGTAATCGGTCTTGAATACATCGACGCCGCGGTGAGCGACGCCTTTGAGAATGCTGCCTTCAATGGCATTACCAATGTTAATTTCCATCCCGGCGACATCGCCAAGGTGCTGAACCGGGAATTTTTTGAAACGAATGGCAGGCCTGACATCATCATTACCGATCCGCCACGCAGCGGAATGGCCGAAAAAGTCGTGCAACAAATCCTTGCCGCTATGCCGGAAAAAGTGGTATATATCAGTTGCAATCCTGCCACCCAGGCCAGGGATATCCAGTTGATGTCAGAATTTTACAAAGTAACCGAAGTTCAGCCGGTAGACATGTTCCCGCACACGCAGCACGTGGAGAATGTGGCGTTGCTGGTGAGACTGTAGGACTGAAAGACTGTAGGACTGTTAGACTGTAAGACTTTAGGACGGGAAGACTATACGTGATAATAGCCAAGAGCTTGAGGCTTGAGGCTTGCAGCTTGTGGCTTGAAGCTTGCAGTCCTGAAAAATTTCAATCACAATCATTATTTCCGATTATTTTATTTAAATTTACCTAGCCAAATCTGTTTTCGATTATTAGCCGGCAAGGGGCTTCAATAGCGCCGGTAAAAATGACTTACAATGCTAAAGGCAAGAAAACCTGATCGCAACGGCAGCCGGCTCAGGCAGTGGAGCCCGGTGATACTCACGTTTCTCATCCTGGTCGTTATCGTACTGGGGATATGGGGTTATTATGATCACTGGAAAAAAGATGATTTCAATCCGTTCGGTGCGTTATATGATACCTTGTTGATGTTCAAGATGGAATCGAGGGGACCGGGTGAGATAAACTGGCAGTTGATCGTGGCAAGATACCTGGCAGCGGTGATCGTTGGTTTTGGGATTTACACCCTCGTAGTCAGGTATTTGCAAGCCTGGTGGCAGCGTTTCCTGGTGACGGTGTCATTCAGGAACCATACGATCATTGCCGGACTGGGACGGAAAGGCTACCTGCTTGCATCGGACCTGAGAAAGTCAGGGCAAAAAGTAGTGGTCATCGAAAATGATCCTGAAAATATTTTCATTCGGCAGGCAAAAAAAGAACGGATTGTCGTCTTTCTGAATGATGCGCTGGCAAGGAAGAGTTGGATTACTGCAGGGCTGAATCATGCCAGGCGTTTTATCCTGGTCATGAGCGAGGATGAAGACAATATCGATGCAGCCATGATCATCGCGGGATTGTGCACGCACAGGCCGGAAAGTGAGCCGTTGAAAGGATTCGTACATGTTGCCGGCACCAATAATTACAACCTTCTCAAAGATTACCTGGACCTGCAGCATGAAATCACCAGCCTGGACATCAATATTTTCTCCACGCCAGTCGTGGCGGCACAGCGGATATGGGATCAATTCCCGCCTCATCTCAATAACAGTAAAGAGCCGGAAGGAAAAAATATCACCATCCTGATCTCGGGATTCAACGATACGGCAGAGGCTTTCCTGATCGAGAACATGATCCTGGCCCGTTACAAAGACCTGGAGAACATCCGGGCCAGTATCCTTGTCAATGACGCATCGGAACTGGACCAGAAATTGAGACGCAGATACCCTTTTCTGTCGGAGTACCTTAATTACGAGGTGCTTGAACAACACGACGACTGCTTTCAAACGGCTGAATTTCATCACCTGCAATGGTTTAACAAGATCACCAGGGTTTATGTTTTCGGGGAACAGGATGCCGAAGTGGTGCTCAGGGCCAAAAAACTCAGGCAGTATTTCTACAACAACAGGTTTGACATTTATGAGAATAAAAAGCAATGCCTGCAGGAGCCGGAATTCATCGTATGCCTGCCTGAGAGCACCAGCGTGGCGGACCTGCTCGACATCCAGGCTCCTTTTGTCAGCATGCCCCGGGGGAAAGACGAGCCGGGAAGTGCAAGGCTGTCGCTCGACAAAAGGCTGTCTGACTATTTGAATATTAAATTCTTCAGGCAATTCAGCGATTCCCTGACAAAAACCTACCTGATCGACCAGGGTGAGGTCAACACGGTCACGGCCAAGGTGATCAATTATTTTTATTTCATCCGGTATGGGATGAAGGATTACCTGAAAGGACTGCAAAAACCGGAAGCCGGTGAAACGGAGCTGGACGAATTCACCGGCATTGTGGCCAGAAAACTGCTGGAAATGAAGCTCTCCGGAAGTGATCCCCTGGCAGAGATTGAAAAGGCTGTTATGGATGAGGTAATTTGGAAATTTGGAAATCTGGATAATGAAAAGCTAAAGAAATTCAGTATTAATTACCAGTGGCATCTTTTAAGTGACCGGCTGGAGGATTCCAACATATACGCGGCACGTCATGCCGCGGTAAAACTGCTTTACCCGCATCACACAGAAGCAGATTTCAAGGTAATTGCCCCGATGGAGCATGCGCGCTGGATGACCGAGAAGATGGCGTTCCAGTTCCGTTACGGGAAACTCTCCACCGACAAAGCGGAATTCAAGCTGGCCAAGAACGAGCTGAAGATCAGCAACCTGATGGTGCCCTTTGATTCGCTGTCGGAGGCGGAAAAAGAAAAGGATTACGATTTGTTCAGGCTGCTTGCTTTGGTTAAACAGATGATCTATACAGGAACAAGTAGAAAGTCATAGCCTCGACGAATGGCATTTTTACCCGGGGCATGTCACAGGAGATGATTTTATCATCAACCGCGCCGACAAATTCGCGGTTTGCTGCTGGCCGACGGGGTGATATTAATAATCATTGAATTTCTGATTCCCCATTCTTGTAAACTCCATAGCCAAATTTCCGCAGCGTCGGGATGATCGCTCTTACCTGGTCAATATCATATTTTTTAACGTCATCTTTTAATTCATCCCAGCATACTAATGAGGGATTGAGTTTTTTCTCCTCGCTTTTTTTGTCTCCATATTTCCATCCGGCAATCCAGCGTTCCGCGCAGTACCTTTTATGCTCCATCCGGGAAAGAATGTCAATATCCTCTTCTTTAATCTCTTTCTCTGACTTCAATAACATGCTTCTTTTCCTGTATTGGCATCCGATCGCACGCAGTTTCACTGCCAGATGGTCTGCCACCTGACGATTCGATTCCTGAAAATCTTCAGACTGGTTTTCCCATTTATCTGACTCCTGTCTGTTTTTACTTTTCTTTCCTTTACCGTTAGTTTCCAAATAACATTCATGAAAATTCTTTGCCAGATCATCCTGAATATCGTGTATAATAAGATCCCAGGTGAAAATATCTTCAATCATTCCAAAGGAGCCCAGTAGCGGAAACGTATTATCCTTTTCAGGCTCGGAAGGGAATAAAGCGGACAGGCCGGTATTTGTGCTTTGAAACACCAATATCTGGATTTCCCTGGCAGTATTATTTTTAAGAAGATGAATCCCGGCTTCTATGTTCCGGTGATCGTCTGCAGCACTGTCATTGTCTTTTTCAAAACAAAAGAAAAATGTCACCAGTTCATTCTTTAATATTTCCGCTTTATTATGGTTATTTGAATTGATACATGTGACTTCGCAAATCCTGTCAATCATATCATAACGGTTCCTGAAATCATGGTACCTTGATATGACATTCCTTCCCATCAGGGTGACTTTCAATTTGTCATAACATCCGGTGGTATTTGCAAAATGTCCTTGCCGTGCTGCCTGAAGTAAGATATTCTCGCCCATTTTACCAAATCCGATGACCACAATATGCACTTTGTCAATTGTCTCATGCATGACAGGTTTGAAATCCATTGGAAAATCATTCAGGCACTTCCGGGCCACAACCCTGTGATAATCCAGGTCACGGTAATTTACCTGGAAGTTAACAGGTAAGTTGCGCACATTCTTCCAGAAATTATCGATAAGCATCTTTCGCAGGTCATCGTTATTAAGCAACAACCTGCAAACGAGGGGTTCGTTTCTTTTGGATGTTTTCATGAAACCTGCCAGCCTTGACGCAATAGCTATATTTGTTTCATCCTGGGCACAGCAGGCTACTACATATTTTGCACTGCCGGCCCTGGCTTTTTTCAGTAGAGATGAATCGGTGGCATCGCCTTCAAAAACGAGTATCCCGCTCTTTCTTGCCTGTTCAAGCGAGGAGTTTGCTTCCTTTTTCTCAATACCGACCACTAATAATCCTTTTTTACGTGCCGTTTTAGCGAGGCGCAGGCCCAAATCCCCGAGACCGCATATCACCACATGATTTTTTCTTCTTTTGAACCTGAGCCGGTAGAGCATGATCTCCTGGCGAAAAAAAAGGAAGAAAGCTGCAAGACCAATACTGAAAATGAAGGCGATGCCAAGTATTCGGCCCAGGTGCAGGATCAGCGGGATTTTGTGCTCCAGGTGAGCACCGTGCCCGATAAGCAGTTGGCTCGTGTGATAGAGGACTGTAAGCGGATCGGGAGGAATGCCGGGATTCGACCTTGATTCATACACCCAAAAACCCCAGAAACCGATGATCAGCGTTCCAACTGCCAACGGGGCAACAACCCGGTATAAAATGACAGGATCGGCATCAAAATATTTATCTGATTTGGCCATAATGGTAAGACTGAAGACAATTGCCTTGCAAGATAAGACATTAAGAATAAAAAAGCAAGGGGAAAAACCGATAAATTACACGGTTATAAAAATGAAAGGGTATTGCAGAATCACCCCTCCCCCTCTTCGCATGCCTCTATCTTGCGGATCAGTTCCCTCCTTTTCTTCACCAGGTCCGTCAGCTCGATCACCATATCCGCGTTAACCTGGCGGGCCATGGGGATGATGAAATTCTCGGTTTGTAACAGGTAATCGGAGATCTTGTGATCGGGGTGGGTGTCGCGGTGCAGGTCGGTCAGGTTGCTGATGCGGTCGGCGCACTTGAGGATCCTGGCACGCTCTGAGCCTTGGTCAAGGACACGCTGCAGGTACTTTTCCTTGCTCTCGTCATTGCGCCGGGTCACCTCCAGCACCAGTTCCACCACCTGGTTACCATCCTGGTCGATGTCCCGGACTTCTTCGATGTGGGTGTCAGGAATGTCTTCAAACAGGTCATGGAGCAGGGAAGCCTTGAGCAGGATGCTGTCGGTGTAATACTTATAATCGAACAGGATGCCCAGGGTGGAAAAGCTGTGCCGGAACTGGTTGCCCCCAACTTTGCGGCCGACTCCGATCAGGGCGGTGGCTTTGAGAATGTACGGGGCAAGAACCAGGTTTTTCAGGAAGTCGAGATCGCTCATAGTTGTGGTAGTTTTATCAGTACAAAAATACCATTAATTTATCGATGACAGGTCTAAGATCAGAACTCTGTTGATTCAATTCTGATTGCAGCCTGTAAATAAAAAACTCTTCTTTTTTCAAGATGTTCTTTAATAAAACCATGAAGCTCACCCTTCGGAATGTCTTTCAGGATGGGCCTTACATTGGTTTCCACAGATAATCTGCCGATGATCGTTTCCACCGGCGTATCCAGGAAAACCGTCACACCGTGCCGGTCCATCAGGTCCATATTGTCAAAAAAACAGGAGGTGCCTCCCCCGGTCGAAATGACCGTATCGGTATCGTTCAAATGATCCAGCAAGACCCTACGCTCCAGCTTCCGGAATTCATCTTCTCCATATTTTTCAAATAGCTCTGAAATGCTCATCCCGGCTTCTTTCTCAATCAGTTCATCCAGGTCATGGAATGGATAACCAAGCTTTTCGGCAAGTTTCTTGCCAAAAAAGGTCTTGCCACAACCCATGTATCCAATAATAAATATAAGCACTTATAAAATGTTGAATGTTGGATGTTGAATGTTGAATGGGGGCAATTTTAATCCTGTAGTTTTATATTAGTGGTGATGCCGGATTTTACCTCGAAGGAGCGTTCGATGGTGGAACTGGAACGGTCGGAGTAACGTGAGCGGAAAATGGCGCGGTAGTTGCCCGGCATAAGCACCAGCGATTCCTGCTGTTCGTTGTCCCTGAAATTGTAGATCAGCTCCAGGTCGCCATCCTTCTCCAGGAACAGGCTGCCGTAACCTTTCACCATCTTCTGGATCACCGCGATGCCGGGCACGGGGATCTCCACGGTGGTAGTGTGGCTCTGCATGATCTCGATGTTATCCTGGTAGATCCTGGGAAGGCTCAGCACTTCGACACTGTAAGTCCCGGTGAGGTATTTCTCGGGCTGCCCCATGTCCTGCACGTTGATCGTCTCATTGCTCCCTTTTTTCCTGACTATGGTCTTGATCGCCTTCACATTTTCGTTCTGTGAGTTCACTTTCATCACCAACACCCCCTGAGGAACACTGACGGGAATGATATTATGCTTGGCCGGCACCAGGCTGATGCTGTCGACCCGCACGGGCGGAATGGTATGCACCGTCAGGTCGTACGTGATCAGCGGATCGATGTTGAGTGTGTCGGGCAGGCCATAACCGTTCAGCGTGTGGATGTAATTGTACTTCATCGTACCGGTTTCATGCTCGTAAAACGTCATGTTAATATTGGTCTCGGTGGGCCTGTTTCCGGCATCCAGCAAATTCACCTGGCAGGTGGTGGGATTGAGGACCCTGGATATGACCACATTCAGCGCGGTACTGAACTTTTCTTCGCTGGTGGCATCGAAATAAGTGCCTACACAGTTAAAAGCCTTCTCGAAGTTGGTGCCGATGCCGATAATGAACGGCTTCAGCACAAATCCGTTCTTCTGGAGATTCAGGGAAGCTTCGCAGGGATCCCCGCCGCATTCTTCGATCCCATCAGTGATGAGAACGATCACGTTCCGGCAGTTCTCACAGGGCGTGAAATCATTGATCGCCTGGCCAAGTGAATAAGCGATGGGAGTGGTTCCCTTTGGCGTGGTGCTGTTCAGTTTGGCGATGATCCTGTCAAAATTGTCTTTGGCAAAAGGCACCTCCAGCTTTGAGTCCTCACAGACCTGTGGCGGGAAATTGTGCTGATGTCCGTATAATCTCAGCGCAACCTCAATATCCGGCACATTTTTCAGGCTGTCCAGCGTTTCGATCAGCAGCTTGCGGGCAATGTTGATCTTCATGTCGCTCTGCCATCTTCCGTACATGCTTTGCGATGCGTCGAACACAAACAGGATGCGGGTTGTCTTCCGGTTTTCGGCTTTGGCCACAGGCTTTGACTGGGCCTGGGAAAACATATCATTGATAAAAAACACCAGCAATGCCGGCAAAATAATGAAAAGGAATTTCTTTGCCACCGTCTGTTAGTTTTATTCAAAAGTAATTATTTACAAAACAATCCATAATAAAATGTTGATAAAATGAATTGGTAAGACCCTTCTACCGGATTTTGCGTTCGTAATTTTGATCCGTTTTATTTTAAAGATAAAAAATGCAAAAAATAGCTTGTATTCTTGCTTTTACGATACTTTCCCTGGCAGCCCTGTCACAGAATGATCAGCAGGTACGGATGGACCCTGCCGGAAAGTGGGCCGATTCGGTTTTGAACAGCCTAAGCACGGAAGAAATGATCGGACAGCTCCTGGTGGTCAGGGCCAACAACCCCAACCAGGAGTATTTCTCATTGATCGACCAGTATATCACCAAATACAATATCGGGGGTGTGACTTTTTTCGGCGGGCACCCCACTGCGCAGGTCATCCAGACCAACAAATGGCAGAAGCTGGCCAGAACGCCGCTTTTCATTTCCATCGACGGTGAATGGGGGCCTGCCATGCGGCTCGACAGCATCCCGGCCTTTCCCTATCAGATGACCCTGGGCGCCATGATGAACGACAGCCTGATTTACCGGATGGGGCTGGAAGTGGCTGCCCAGTGCAGACGGATGGGCATCCACATCAACTTTGCCCCGGTGGTCGACGTAAACTCCAACCCGGCCAACCCGGTCATCCACATGCGTTCCTTCGGGGAAAACCGCGAGGACGTGGCACGCAAAGGGATCATGTACATGAAAGGCATGCAGGACGGCGGCCTGATCGTTACGGCCAAGCACTTCCCCGGCCACGGCGATACAGGCTCCGATTCGCATCACACTCTACCCCTGATCAATCATTCAAAGCAACGGCTGGATTCGGTGGAGCTTTATCCGTTCAGGAAACTCATCGAAGCGGGCCTCGACGGGATCATGATCGCCCACCTGAACATTCCTGCTATCGAGAAGAAAGCCAACACGGCCTCCACCCTGTCCGAAGCGGTCGTCACCGGGCTGCTTCGCAACGAGCTCGAATTCAAAGGATTGATCGTAACCGACGCGCTGGACATGAAAGGGGTGACCCTGAACAATGAACCCGGACAAATTGAACTGGATGCCCTGAAGGCCGGCAACGATATCCTGCTGCTCAGCGGAAACGTGCCGGAAGCCGTCCGACGGATCAAACTGGCTGTCGATCAGCAGGAGATCCCTGAAGAAATGGTCAGGGAAAGATGCCGTAAGATTTTGATCTACAAATACAAAGCCGGATTGAACCAGGTGAATCCCGTCGATACCCGAAACCTTGTTGAAGACCTGAAAAACCCGGCAACGGAACTATTATGCCGGAACCTGTTCCAGGAATCCGTGACGATCGTGAAGAATGACAATAACCTGCTGCCGCTCACCCGCCTCGACACGCTGCGAATAGCTTCCGTATCCATCGGGTACGGCGAAATCACTCCATTCCAGGAAAGACTTTCCTGGTATGCACCGGTATATAATTTTTTCTTAAAAAAAGTCCCATCCGAATCTGAACTGGAAATTTTAAAGAAAGAGATCAAGGGATTCAACGTAGTCATCATTTCATTACAAAATACAAGTATCTGGGGAGGAAGACCATATGGCATTTCTCAGCAAGCCATTAAATTCATAACCGAAACTGCTAAAAGCAAAAAGGTCATCCTGGATATCTTTGCCACTCCTTATGCATTGGGACTTTTTGACGGGCTTGCAATGCCGGATGCCATTATCATGTCATACCAGGACCATCCATCGATGCAGGACCTTTCGGCACAGGCCATTTTCGGTGGGATCCCGGTGACCGGGAAACTGCCGGTCACAGCCGGTAAAGCTTTTCCTTCAGGCATTTCAATCCAAACCAATGCAACAAGATTAAAATATACTATCCCGGAAGAGCTTGGCATCAGCCGGATTGACCTGTTGCCCGTCGATTCGCTGATCCGTGACGCGATGAAGAAAAAAGTCTTCCCCGGCTGCCAGGTCTGGGTCGCTAAAGACGGTAAAGTGTTCTATATGGAATCCTTTGGTTATCACACCTATGAAAATGATGTTCCGGTAAGGAATACTGACCTGTATGACCTGGCCTCGTTAACTAAGATTGCTGCTTCAACCCTTGCTGTCATGCACCTTACGGATGAAAAGAGAATCGATATCGACCAGCCGCTGCAATCATATCTTCCTTACCTGAAAGGAACGAACAAGGGTGGGATTAATATCCGCGAGATGATGGCCCACCAGGCGAAACTGACTCCCTGGATCCCATTTTACAAAAGCACGCTGAAGGACAAAAAACCGGACACTGCATTTTACAGGGAAACCATGTCTGAGGACTTCCCTGTGAGGGTGGCCGAGGGTATGTATTTGCATAAAAATTACCACTATGCGATTTTCGACAGCATCATCAGCTCTCCATTGTTTAAGACCAGTTCCTATAAATACAGTGACCTGGGATTTTATTTCATGCCGGAGATAATCGAGAACCTTGTAAATAAACCGCTGGATGATTATGTATCAAGAACCTTTTACCAGCCGCTCGGCCTTTCGACCATGGGTTTTCTGCCGCGAGAAAGATTCCCTGTAAGTCGCATCACGCCGACCGAAAAAGACACCATTTTCAGAATGCAGTTGGTCCACGGCGATGTTCATGACCAGGGGGCTGCCATGCTCGGGGGTGTTTCAGGCCATGCCGGCCTGTTCTCCGACGCCAACGACCTGGGCGTCCTTGGGCAGATGCTTCTGAACGACGGCTTCTATGGTGGGGTGAAATACTTAGAACCTGCAACGATAAAGGAATTCACCGCATGGCAGTTTCCACTGAACGATAACCGGCGCGGGGTAGGATTCGACAAGCCTTTACAGCAATACAGCGCTGAGGGTCCTTGCTGCAAAAGTGCTTCACCCTCGAGCTACGGCCACAGTGGCTTCACCGGGACTTACATCTGGATCGACCCGGAAAGCCGGCTCGCATTTGTCTTCCTTTCGAACCGTGTCTATCCGGATGCATCGAATAACAAGCTGGCCAATATGAACCTGCGTCCCAAAATCCACCAGGTCTTTTACGACGCAATCAAAAAAAGTGCGACTTTTGCTAACTAATTCTTGTTTTTACATATGAAAATGAAAGTAATATTATTGTGGATATTTTCTTTTGTATTTACTATTGCCATAGCATATTACCAGCGGACGACCGGTCCTACTTATCCCATTACCGGGCGTGTTGATTTAGCCGGCAAGGAAGTAAAATACAAGCTGATCCGGAGCCACGGCGGTCCTGACGATGCCATGGTACAACTCAAAAATGTAGCTGAAGGTATTTTTGGAGAGGTTAAATACAAGCGATTGGGTACCAATGATGACTGGGCGCACCTGATCATGACAAGGCAGGATGGAGGACTCATTGCAAAGCTTCCACACCAGCCTCCCGCGGGGAAACTGTTGTACCATGTTACGTTAAGCAGTGAAAACCAAATCGTCCTGTTGAATGATGAACCTGCCGTGATCCGCTTTAAAGGCGATGTCCCGGCCTGGGCGCTCATACCGCACGTCATTATTATGTTTACGGCAATGATGATGTCGACACGGACCGGGCTGGAAGCCCTTTCAAAAGGCGGAAAGACTCACAAATATGCCTGGATCACGCTGGTGACCCTGTTCGTGGGCGGGCTAATCCTGGGGCCTGTGGTGCAGAAATTTGCTTTCGATGCATTCTGGACCGGGTGGCCCTTCGGGCAGGACCTGACGGATAATAAAACGCTGGCCGCGTTCATCTTCTGGGCCATCGCCGTGTGGAGGCTGAAGAAAAATCCCGCCAACCGCACCTGGCCGCTTATTGCCATGGTGGTGCTGCTGCTGGTCTACCTGATCCCGCACAGCATGTTCGGCTCGGAACTGGACTACAGCACTGGTACAATCGAAACGGGAAAATAAAAAAAGTCTTGAGTCTTGAGTCTTAAGTCTTGAGTTATTTTAGATATTTTGATTTTGGATTTTTGATTTTAGATTTGTTTGGAATTTGGAATTCGGAATTTGGAATTTGGAATTTATTTCATGAACTTAGTAATCATCATCGTAACAACCCTGGTTTCCCTTTACGCGTTTTACAACCGTGAGGCTTTTGACCGCATGAAGTTCAACGCCCATGCAATCAAGAACTTCGGGCAGGGTTGGCGCTTCTTTTCCTATGGGCTGATCCATGCCGACTTCATCCATCTTTTCATCAACATGTTCGTGCTGTATTCTTTCGGAAAAGTGGTCATTGAAGCGTACGTGTATTATTTCGATGCAAAAGGATACCTGTTTTACCTGCTTCTATACATCGGCGGGATTATCTTTTCCGTGTTGTTTGATTTCGGCAAGCATAAAGACGACATGTACTACAACGCGGTCGGTGCTTCGGGGGCGGTTTCTGCCGTGCTTTTTGCCAGCATCATGATCTACCCGACCGGAAAACTGTTCCTGTTTCCCATCCCCTTTCCGCTGCCTTCCGTCGTTTTCGGGGTTTTCTACCTGGTTTACTCTGCGGTGATGGCAAAAAGGGCCCAGGATAATATCGGGCACAACGCTCATTTCTGGGGAGCTGTTTTCGGGCTGATTTTTACAATCATACTAAAACCGGCATTGGTCCCCGGATTTTTTCAGCAAATACAGAGCTTATTTTAGCGGTTTGATGTTCACGTCGATGGCGCCCACGCCGAATTTGGCAAGAGAAGCCAGGTGGCTGTCCGCGTGTTCATACTCCTGCACTTTACGCATGATGGCGCTTTTCAGTGTGCCGTTCCCGACGCCGTGAATGAAGGTGACCTTCCGGAAATTCTTTTCCACTGCACTTTCGATGCATTTGGTGAAATAATCCATCTGTATCTTCATGATCTCGCCTGGCGACAGGTGCTTGAAATCAGCGATGAGCTCCCCGATATGCAGGTCCACGACGGCTTCGCGGGGCCCCGTCTGGTGCTTTTCTATCAGGGATGATGGCTTCATCTCGAGGGCTTTCTGCCGGATCAGCGCCTCTTCATCCATTTTGGATTCCTCGACCGTCACCAGCGGGTTCAGCGCCGCCACCTGGGCCAGTGAGACCAGCAGCAGCCTTTCTTCCATGAACTGGGAGAGATTGTAATTATGCTCGTCGTTAAAGCGCCGTGGCGAGATATCAAATTCGGTGCTCACCGGCATGTAGATCTTTTCCGGTTCTTCATTGAAAAAAATGATCTGCACGATGCCTTTTGTCCATTTAAGCAGTTCATCCCGGTCGATCGTATCGATATGGATCTTGTTCCCGTTAAAAAGCACATCATAGTCTTTTCCGGTCAGTTTCTTCTCCCCTTCCAGGTAAAATACATAGAGGACGTCCGAAGAAGTATAATTCACCAGGTAGATTTCCACCATTCCCGTCACCAGCCATTTCTGGTCGTGCGGCACGAAAGCCAGGTATACACCCGGCGTGTTTTTTGCACGGAAAGAATAATTCCCCAGGGCAGTCTGACGGTCAGGCTGTTCCGGAGTAACATCAACCTTCTGACTTCTGTCTTCTGACTTCCGACTTCTGTCTTCTGTCTTCTGACTTCTGTCTTCTGACTGACGACTGATGACTGACGACTGACGACTCCCTACCGGGAACTCCTCCGCGAACATCCGCTCCGCCTTTCCCTGCGGCTCCACCTTTACCAGTTCGCTGGTAATGGTGGGTATCTCGAAACCGTCTTCTATCATGACATTGACCAGTGTCGGGGTAATGATCTTTGTGACCACTCCACCGCCTTTGCTGTTCAGGAATTTGACCTTATCTCCAAGTTGGAATTTCATGGCTGATTTTTGATGTAAAGATAATGTTTTTTGGGGATCAGGTGGTCAGGTGGTCGGGTGGTCGGGTTGTCGGGTGGTCGAGTGGTCGGGTGGTCGGGTGGTCGAGTGGTCGGGTGGACGCTATCTTCAAACCCGAAGGGTTTAAATATGAATAGGCCGGACACCATCCATGAATCCGGCGAACCCGAAGGGTTCGAACATGAAATGATGATTTCTGGTAACATGATATTTGACCCCGTTCGGGGTCGCACATTCTCTGGAGTGGGGTTCACGTTATATTCATATTTGATGCCTTCGGCATCAGGGAGGACGGGAAGACTTCCACCCGACCACCTTGTCTCGTCCTAAAAAATGTTTACACTTTTTAATTTAATCCTGAGATAAATTTAC